>JAKAIZ010000106.1 GCA_021814065.1 Nitrospirota bacterium
ATAGGCGGCAGAGACGTGAACGTTTCCCTGGGGGACCTCAGCGTTTCGCTGGACGGGACGCTCCGGGAAAAGAATTTTTCAGGAAAAAGTTCTTTCCAGACGGCAAAGATCAAATATAAAGATTATCAGCTGAAGGGCCTCAAGGGTGAAGTCGTGATTGGATACGTCGGGCGTGTCCTCACGATAGGAGCGCCCAAGATCAAAACGGACATTTTTTCGTTGGGGGGAGAATCGGTGCGTGTGAAGCCGCTTGGCCCCAGGGAGGGTCTTCTGCTTGAGGCTAAAGGGCTGAACGCGACATATCCATCAGAAAAGGCGGCGCTGAAAGGGTTGGCTTTTTCCGGCAGGCTGCATACGGCCGGGAGCATGTCGGGCGACTTCGACTTTTCGCTTGCGGAGGCGACCTTCAGGGGTGCCGCCGCCAACGGAATCTCGGGAAAGACGAGTTTTTCTGACAAAAAATTCTCTCTGAATGTCCCTAGTGCCGGTATTGCAGGGGGCAGGTTAAGCATCGTCGCCGAGGGGCCTACTTCCGGGGGACCTTTCCCTGTGAAGGCGGAAATGATCGCGGAGCATGTTGATATAGGGGAACTCTTGAGACCTTTCATGAAAGAGAAACCCGCTTACAGGATATCGGGAGATGCGGAAAAGGCCGTATTCTCCGGGACGATCGACTCGGCTGAATCGCTTCACGGGAAGCTGACGACTGACCTTCGGAAGGTTTCCGTGCTGGATGAAAAGACGAAACGCCGGCCCTTGAAAGACGCAATGTTGCGCTCGGAAGTCGAGTTTCAGGGCGATTCCTGCAGTTTCACAGCAGACGCATCCTCAGGGAATGTGGGGGCAGCATTCACCGGTACTGCAAGGGATTTCCTCAGGGAAGGGCGTTCTGTTCATCTTCAGGCACACCTTGCGGAGACCCCTGCAACGGGAATAAGGAATGCCTTCTGGGACATCTTCCCCGATGCGCTTCTCTATTCCGGAATGGAAGGTTCCCTGTCGTCGGATTTGCAAGTCGATTATCAAAAAGGGGGCATCGTCTTAGACGGAGCTCTCCGTTTGAAGGAATTCACTCTTACAGGCGAAAACGATGAGTACTCATTCGGACCCGTCAACGGGACTGTGCCCATTGTCTATGGTCATGCCGGCGAGGGCATGTCCCTTGATATGCCTCCATTTGAACGCGCCGATTTCGACAAGCTGAAAAAGTCCTATGCCGCAGAATTTCCGGCTGACGGCTACCGGAGAATCAATGTCGGGTCATTCAGATACGGGTTCAGGCTTCTCAGGGACATCACCGTTTGGGTGAAGAAGGAGAAAGGCGGTTTGAAGATAGGGAGGTTTAGTGCTAACATATTTGACGGAAGGCTGAGTGGATCGGCGGTTGTAGACCTTGCCGATGGGCTTCGTTACAGGGCCGGCTTTGTCCTTGACGGCCTGAGTCTTACGCGGCTCTGCGATAACATTGAACCCATCAAAGGGTACATAAGCGGCAAGGTCGACGGGGTAGGTTTGGTGATAGGTTCGGGTACTGACGTTCGGCAACTCATCGGCAAGATCGATTTCTGGACTTACAGCACGAAAGACGAAGAGACAAAAGTCAGCAGGGAATTTCTTCAAAAGATAGGAGGACCTTCCCTCAAGGCCTATATCGGAGACAGACGCTTTGACAAAGGAGAGATGGTCCTCTATCTCCAAAACGGGTTCGTCATATTCCGGGAACTCGAGATATCGCACAGGAACTTTTTAGGTATGCAGGACCTTTTGGTGAAGGTCGCCCCGCTCAGCAACAAGATTTCGCTCGATGACCTTATGTGGTCGATCGTGGAGGCCTCGAGCAGGGCAGGGAAAAAGGCCCAGTGAACTGTGGAACGGCGGATATGCTGACCGCTTGCGTTTCCTATGTTGACGTCGGCGGGTTATTAAGGACAATTAATAATAGGAGGATGAAACCATGAAGAAGAGGGTCAGTCTGATCGCGTCCGCATTGTTGATTATGGCCGCCGCATGCGCAGTCATTACGGTAAATATCTATTTCCCGGAAAAAGACGTGAAAGAGGCATACAAGGAGCTCGAAAAAGAACTGATGACACCCGGAGAGAAGCCGGAAGAAAAGAAGCCCGCGACAAGTCCGGAGGAAAAGGCCAAGCCCGAAAGCTCGATAAGGTTCGATCTGGTCGCCACAGCATATGCGCAGGAATCCGGCCTCGCTGAGAAGATCGCAGACATGGTAAAGAAGATGCCGGATGTGGTGAACGCATACAAGGAGATGGGGGCAAGGATTGCAGACACCGACAGGCTGAGAGATTCCGGCGCGGTCGGGGAGGCCAATGACGGGCTCCTAGTCCCGCGCGAAAAAACCCTCTCTCCGGCCGACAGCAAGATAGTCGGGATGGAGAACGAAAACAGGAGGACGGTAATAGGGGGGATGGCGAAGGCGATTGTAAGGATCAACAGGCTCCCTGAAACTCCCGACAATCTCAAGCAGGTGACGCCGCAGGCAGCGGACCAGTTCGCGGCGATCAGGAGGGACGCAGCTAAAAAGGGGTGGTGGATACAGATGCCGGACGGCAACTGGAGAAAGAAATAAAGGAGAAGGGAATATGCTGACCAAGAAAGTCGAAGAGGCCTTGAACGAGCAACTGAACAGGGAACTGTATTCGGCCTATCTTTATATGTCCATTTCTTCTTCCTGCACTAACAGGGGGTTGAAAGGATTCGCCAACTGGTTCATGGTCCAGTACCATGAGGAAATGCTGCATGCGATGAAATTCTATGAATATATCAACCTGCAGGGCGGCAGGGTCGCGCTAAAGGCATTGGCCCAGCCTCCGTCAGAGTTCTCCTCCCCTTTGGAGATGTTCAATAAAACGCTTGAACACGAGCAGTTTATCACGAAATCGATCAATGACCTCGTCGAGCTTTCGATCTCCGAAAAGGACCACGCCACCCAGATCTTTCTGCACTGGTACGTGACCGAGCAGGTCGAGGAAGAGAGCAACGACAACGAGATCCTCGCGCAGCTGCGCATCATCAGGGACGACGCTCAGGCGCTTATGATGCTCGACAGGGAATTGGCCGCAAGAATGACGACTGTGCCGACCGAATTCAGCAAAGGGGTACAGGCCGCCTTGAAAGGGCCGGCGGCATAAATATTCCGGAGCGGTTAAACGTACTGGATGGAAACTTCGTAGACTATCGCGGAGTGGCTTGAAGAGGGGTTGTCGCCTTCGCAGCAGAGTTCTCCTTTGGCCACCTGTTTGCGTTTCCCGATCATTGTCGTGATCACCGGACTGAGATCGAAGCCACCGTCAAGACAGTCTTTGCTCAGACAGTCGACCCGAAAAAAGGCATAGCTGCTCGGAAAGAAATTGACTGTACGGGATAGCGATTTCTTTATCCCCTTCTGGTTGTACATCATATTGACGACGATCTGGGCAACCTCGGGATATTGCGTCGCGACAAGGCCTGCGTCAACTCTCTGTTTTTGTCTCTCCGTTCTCGTGGCGTTCTTTCTGCTGTTCCTGGTGTTGTTCATTTTCCTCCATAATGAAAAGGCCCCCTCCGGAGGGAGAGGGCCTTCCCCGACTAATTACAGTTTGACCACATTGATCGCTTTGGGACCTTTGGGGCCTTTTTCCGTATCGAAGCTGACCTTGTCACCTTCGGCCAGGCTTTTAAAGCCGTTGCCCTGGATGGATGTATGGTGGACAAACACATCGCTTCCGTCTTCACTGGTGATGAAGCCGAAACCTTTGCTGTCGTTAAACCACTTTACAGTTCCTTGTGCCATTTCTTTTACCTCCTTCTCTGTAAACTGAAATCTCAGAAGGCCTCAAGAAAAAAAGGCCACAAAGTCAAAAGTCTTTGTGGCCTTCGCAATCGCAAAAACTTCTAAAATTCTACAATTAGAATATCATATCCGGCGGAGTTAGTCAAGGAAAATACACCGGTCAGCACCGCGTCCGGGCAGTCCAATTTTCTTTGCAAATTTTGTGTGAACCATGCACTGTTTATATCAAAACACCGGCGTCGGCACCGTTCCCCACCCGCTCCCGTGCGGAAGGTCTTTGATGTCTATCAGTTTCAGATTGTGGACATCCACGTCGACCATGAACTGCGGCACACGCAGGGCATTGATCGAAAAGAGATCGGCGGGCGAATTCACCTCTACATCTTCTATCGATAAAAAAATGAGCCTTCGGACCAAGCCGTCCCCCATCCCCGAACCGTTCTGATGCGGAGGGTGCATCCCGCCGCGCATGGCATGGTGACCTTCCCGCAGGTGCCTGAACGGATGGAATATCCAGTCCGTGATCATCGAAATGGAGTGATGTTGCTCATAAAGTTTCCACTGCCCGCCTGTGTCGGCGATCATTCCCTGCATGATGTAGTCCCGGGGCAGAAAATAGACAAGATAATGTTTATTGTCCCGAATTCTCTTTTGCACCTCGGGCAGGGATAGGATATCGCCCATACGGTGGTCCATCTTAAAACCGTCCTCCGGAAGGATTGCTATGGCTGTGACGTTTCCGGCCTTTGTCCAGAGAGTAAGAGTGTTGATGGTGTATGCCCGCAGCAGGAAGGCCCCGCCCAGGAAAAAACCGACAAGACCGCATACAAGGGCGGCCTTCCCGATTCGGGAGGAGGGTGCAAGCAGTTTTTCAATTCCTTTCGGCATAAACATGCCAGTCTTTTTCATATACGGGTCGTAGGTTTCTTTGTGGGCTTTCAGCATCCGGCGCTCTTCGTCCTTTGCAAGGGCATAATAGACAAATATCATGACGAGCCACAGCAATATGGTCAGGAACCTCGGCCAAAGAATCGCAAGTCCCAGGCCTGCCATCCCGAGTGCGAGATACTGGGGATGCCTGATAAAGGAGTACAAGCCGCCATGCACAGCACCCTTTTTTGTAAGCTTGGCAATGTATATCTGGGCAGCGCACGCGAGGAAGATCACCGCGCCCAGGACGAACATAACTGAACCCATCACCCTGACAAACTGAAGGAACCAATCCTGCGGCAGCACCATATGGGGCAGATAAAAGGCGCTGAGCCATCTCGTTGCCGGATATTTTGCAGTTTCGAGCAGGAAAGGATTGAATACGGAATAGAAGAATCCGGCAAAAGGGCTTATCATTATCAGGACTTCGAGCGCAATGATAAAGTAGAGTACGATCGCGCTGTTAAAGACCGCTCTGGACTTATTCATCGACAGACTCCGGCATAACATTCCGTTCGAGACAGCCGTCCTTCAGGTGATACACGTGGTCGAAACCCTCAATCATCCGTTCGTCGTGGGTCACCACGATTACCGCCGACTGATTTTCCCTGGCGATCCTCTTTAACATGTCCATCACCCTCGTTCCTCTTCCGGTGTCCAATGCGGCGGTGGGCTCGTCGGCCAAAATCAGCCTGGCATTATTGGCCAGGGCGCGTGCGATGGACACACGCTGCTGCTCGCCCCCGGAGAGAAGGGCCGGCAGGTAATCGGCCCGATCTGCGATTTCCATGTATTCCAAAAGCTCCGTCACCCGGGTTTCAGCGTCTTTTCCCTTGATGCCTATGAGACTCAAAGGAAGAAGCACATTCTGCCTGGCCGTGAGAAAAGGGATCAAATTGTGAGACTGGAAAATGAAACCTACTTTTTCCCGGCGCAGGCGGCGCATATCAACTCCCCCCTCCCACCCGTCTTTTTGAAATATAGTTTGACTGTCAAAGACGACCTTGCCTGCCGTGGGCTCAAGGATCAGACTAATGCACAAAAGCAGTGTGGTCTTGCCGGAACCGCTCGGGCCAAGCAGAGCCACCAGCTCGCCCTTTGAGACCGACAGGTTTATATCCTGCAGGGCACGGACTTCCAGACGGCCGGAGCCGAAAACCTTGGTCAGGCCTTCAATTCGGAGGATTTCCATTATCCACCCAGTGCCATGGCAGGCTGGGTTTTCAACGCATGCCAGAGCCCTAAAATACTGGCGAGAATACCGCCTGCAAAAGCTATGATAAAAGTAAACAGGGTATCTCCGGAAACTAACAGGATGGTCCTGGGAAACAACTGATATGTGTTCTGGATCAGAATCAGCCCGAACAGGAAGGCGCCGATGGTCAGGAGCAATGACTGTTCCATGACCATTCTGATGATTACCCGGTCGGGGGCCCCGATGAGTTTCATGACAGCAATGCTGCGGATTTTTTCCATAGTAAAGGTATAGACCACAAGAGAGACTATGACTACGGAGATGATCAGTAGCAAGGTCCTGAAGAGCAGAAGCTGCTTGGCCATACTGGCCAGCCTCCCTTTCAACATTAACTGCAGCTCATCTTCTGTACTGTAAGCCGAGAGGTACAGCCATTTGTCGATCAAGCGGGCTATCTCTGTCCGATCCGCTCCGGGCTTCAACCGGACAAGAATGGCATTGATGATATGGGTGTCGGACTGTAACGGCACGAGCAATTTGTCAGCCTGGTTCGGGGATAAATAGCTCTGCGAGGAAAGAGTCCGGAGCAATCTTCCACGCTGATTGCGTATTTCTTCGTTATCTCTTTGATATAGCACTTCCTGGGCATCCGGCAGGGAGAGATACACCAGAGCTTCTCCATCGGAAGAGATCGCCTCTTTTGTCAAACCCACCACAGTATAGGTATGGAGTCCCAGTGGGACCCTGTCCCCTATACGCACCCCCAATTTCGGGTGGGCGACCATTTCATAATGGGCATGCTCGATATTCCTGCCGGCAAAGATCTTTTGCGGTCCTCCCAGCCCTCCAAAGACATCGTAGCCGATAATGCTGAAATGGCGGCTTTTACCGGCGACCGGTCTTTCAACGGTATAGTAGATAAAAGGACTGGCCTTTTCCACTCCGGGGATCGCCTTGACGCTGTAATGGTAGAATTCCGGCACGGTAGACTGCTCGTTGAAGGGGCCTCCCCGGTATCTTTCCACAACCCAGAGATCGGGATTGGTAGCGTTGATGAGGGCGAGACCCTCGTAGATGTTTCCGCGATACAGTCCGTTCATGGCCAGGACTATGGTAAACAGCAGACCCACGCCGAAAACTGTGGCGATGAAGCGGCCTCTATGTTGCTTCAGGTCATAAAATGCTAAGTGCATCGATCCTCCGGATCCGTCATTTCGGCTTGACCTCAATCAAAGTCATGGGTTCTTCTTCATATCAGATTTTATTTCAGGCCGCACTTTCTTGCCCTGTTCAATCCCTGCGGCGTTAACTATTACTATATCGCCCTCCCCAAGGCCGTCCAGGACCGCAACTCGCCGTCCATCCTGCAAGCCAAGGACAACCGGACGGAAGCCAGCCCGTCCATTAGTGACCAACATTACCCCTTTGGAACCGTTTCGTTCCAGGATTGCTGACAAGGGGACCACTGGAGCAGTTTGGCGGCTGGTATCGATATCGACCTCGGTCTCTTCGCCGATCACAAGAGGATTCGGGAGCGAATCGAATTTCACATCCACTTCCAGTTCGCGTGTTACGGTGTCCGCCTCTTTGTTGAGTCGGGCGACCTCTCCCTGAAAGACTTGTCCTGAACGCAGCCTGATCGAGGCCTTCTGTCCTTCCCGGAGCTGCGCTATCTTTGTTTCATCTATCCAAGAGGCCGCCCAGATCTGATAATCCACCATCTGAAAGATAGGCGTCCCCGGTGAGACCGTATTGCCGATTTCTGCCTTGCGCACTGTTATAACTCCATCCATGGGGGCTAGAATGCGCGTGTACCCAGACAGCGCTTCCGCCGCATGGGTTTCGGATTCTGCCTGATTGACAGCTGCTTCGAAGGCCTTCACAACAGCCTGATTGGCGGCAACATCGCTCTCAGCTACCCGCAGGGCTGTTTTGGTGGTGTCAAACGCTGCCTTCGAGATATATCCTGGCTTCACAAGTTCCCCATCCCTTTGATAATTGATTTGGGCTAGGGCAAGATTGGATTCGGACTTGACCAAGTCAGCCTGCGCTCGTGCAAGGTCGCGTTCAGCCCGCTTTAGGGCTGAGCGTGCTGCGGCTTCCCTTGATCTTAATTCGGCAGAGTCGAGTTCAGCGATAAGTTGCCCTTTTTTCACGTTCTCTCCCTGATCCACATAAAGCTTTTCCAGAATACCGGTAATCTTGGCGCTTACCGTGACAGGTACCCTGGACTGTACCGTGCCAGGCCCATGGACTTTGCCATGTATCTCTGCGTTCTTGACTATGACTGCTACGACGAGGGGCCGATGCCAGAACATCTTATACCCTGAAAACGCAACGATGAGCAACCCTATAAGAACGCTGATAATCTTCTTTCTACCTGACAATTTCATTTCTGCTGCCCCCTTATTATTGCCTGATCCTTGTCCTAGCCATTTCAGAAGTCACTCTTATCTGTAATGCTGAACCAGAGCCGATCACGTCCACTAGCGCTGGTAGGGGCTTTTGCATGTTGATTGTTTAGCACCCAAAGATGGCGTTTCATGGCCACTAATTTTGTTGCATTGGCGGGCATCCCATCTGTCTCCCTTCTGTCATAGTATTTTCTATCAAATCAAGGAACTTCTTTTGTTGCTCTTTATCCAGTCCGGCCTTCATGTCAAGCATGTGCATGGCGATCGTCCGCTGCATCTCTTCCTGCATGCCGCTGATTTCGGATACAACCGCGGCGATGGCGTTTCTGTCAGGATTGTCCTGACGCATCAGAGTAATGAGTTCTTTTCTCTTTGTGGCGATAGCCTGCCTCTTTTCATCGATACCCGTCCGGAATTTGGTTGCAATTTCCCTCATAGTATTCATCTGGTCCGGCCGCAAAGAAAGCTCTTCGAATAAAAAATGGTCCTTCTTCATCTTGTAGCCAAAAGGGGAGGTCCAGTAAGTTGTTTTTTTGTAATACTGGAATCCTGCAGCTCCCAGGAAGGAAATATTTAATATCAAAGAGATAAGAAGGAGAAATTTCAGCGTGCTATTTTTCATCACTTACCTCAGTCATAGCGAGATATACTCCACCCAGCGAACCAGGAGGCGCAGAGTCAAAAATATCAAGTGAGAGCGACGCCATGACATCTCTTGCCTTATCAGGGGAATAACCCTTTGTCACCAGACCACCGGAGAGTATGCCGAAAGCGATGACTATAACAATCGCGACTGCCTCCACAAGCCTGACAAGAACGGGAATTCTTGCAGTTTCCCTTATTTCCCCTAAACTTATATTCGATATTACCCTTGTATGAAAGCCAAAAGGCGCTTCAAATTTCTCTGTACTTGTAAACAAATTATGGAGCTCCATGCCTTCTTCAAATTCCGCCCGGCACTTGTGACAGGCCTTCATATGGTCTTCAAGAGTCTTCAGGTCCCGCTTTGGCAGTTCGCCATCGATATAGGGAGATATGAATTTATGCGCCGTTGAGCACTTCACCATTGCCTCCTATTGTTTAAACGATTCAAATTCACTTTTGTTCCGTAAAATTTTTCAGTAATGCCTTTAACTCTTCCCTTGCCCTCGAAATCCTCGATTTTACCGTTCCAACGGAGACATCGAGGATCTCCGCGATCTCTTCGTATGAAAGTCCTTCAATTTCCTTCAGAATGATTACCGCCCTCAGTTTGAGGGACAGTTTTCCTAAACTTTTACGCAGAGCAAGGTCTAACTGCTTCGATTCGTAGAGTTTTTCCGGTGATGGCTCATCGGAGACTGGTTCCAGAATATAATCTTCATCTTCGTCAGATTTCCTGAAGAGCGATTGGAAAAAGGGCCTTTTCTTGTAATCCAGACATGTGTTAACGGCAATACGGTATAGCCAGGTATAAAAAGAAGCTGCGGGCCTGAAATTATTTAGATGCTGATATGCCTTGATAAAAGTGTCCTGGGCAGCGTCTTCGGCGTCGTGTGTATTGCCGAGCATATATCGGCAGAGATTATAAATCTTGTCTTGATATTTAAGGACAAGCTGCTCGAATGCGCTTTGGTCACTACCTTTGAATCTGTCAATCAGGAAAAGGTCATCCGCTCCTTTATTCATCTACGCGTATGTTTCTTCACAATAATATTGCTCCCAGAATCCCCGCCCCGACAATCACAAAAGAGGGATCTGTCTTTGTGAAAGCAATCACAACAAAGCTGATTATTGCGATTCCAAGTGTGAGGGGATCTACAAGCGCTGTATTCCCGAGCGAAATAGCCACAGCGGACAACAGTCCTATAACTGCCGGTTTTATTCCTTTGAAGCTCGACTTGACGATTTTCGATTCTCTGTAATCGTAATAATACTTGGCAACTATTGTGACGATAACAACGCATGGCAGGTATGAGCTGACCATGGCCAGGACTGCGCCGATAAGGCCGCTGATTTTATATCCGATAACGGCATTCATAACGGTCAGGGGTCCGGGAGTGAGCTGCCCGATTGCGATAGCATCCAGAAATTCCTGATTGGTCAGCCAATGATAGTTCTCCACAAACTCCTTCTGGAGCAGCGGCAGCATCACAAAACCGCCTCCTATAGTGAGGGCATTGATGACCATAAGCAACCAGCAGAGTTTTAGTAAAACCATCAAGTCCTCCTTCCATATACGAGCAGACCTAAGATTCCGGAGGTCAGAATAAGGCCGATGGGATTTAGCTTGAATAATGCGAGTGCAAAAAAGGCCGTCAAGGCAAATAGCGCAGCCTTGAGATCCTTGATAGTGTTCTTTGACATCTTGAAAATGATTGAAAGAAGCAGCCCAACGACGGCCGCTCCCACGCCTTTCATAACCGAAGTCAACAGGACATTCCCCTTGCTCTTTACGTAGAATACCGCGAGCAGTATAGCCAGCAACCCGTAAACGACTGACACGCGGTTGTGGCAAGCGCTCCCTTTATCCTTTTAAGCCTGTATCCTATGCATATACCTGTATTTACTATGGGCGGCCCCGGTGTCATCTGTCCTATCGCCACGCTCTCGACAAACTCTTCATGGGTAAGCCATTTTGCCTTTTCCACGAGTTCCCTTTCAAAAAAGGCGAGCATCGAATATACGCCGCCAAAAGAGAAAGAACCTATTTTTAGGAACTTCCAGAAAATATCTTTGACGGTTATCTTATCCTCTTTCATCCTTGTCTCCTTGTCGTCTAACGCCCTTTGCCCGCGTTTCGAGCTGCCCCGGGTCGCTGTTCTCCGTGGACACCGAGACCGCCTTTTTCAAACTCAGAACGGATTACGTCGTAGAACTGCCTTTTCTGCTCGGGGCTGAGAAGCTCCTTTTCCTGGAGGATATGGTCGATAACTTCTCTTTCCAATTGCGCCTGCAGCTTTGAAATATCCCTGCTTTTGATCTCAATAGCCTGCATGTCCGGAGGTTCTGCGAAGAGGAGGTCGTTTAATTCGAACCTCCTTTGGCGCAGGGATTGCCTTTGCTACGGCGTTATCCTTCACGATTTCCATGCAGTCTACATGCCCCCGCGCGCCGGCTGCGTTTCCCTCAGTGATGCCCGTCACCTCTGCTTCAGCCTTATCTTCAAGAGCAACCCTTGTCTTTATCAGCCCTCTTGAATATTCCCCTGCAAGCACAACTTTCTCTTTTATCTTTATAGCGTCATTCGCATGACCGAATACCCTTGCCGTGAGTTCAGTTACTGCATTTTCTCCCGCTTCAACAGAGTAATCTATGTCGAGTTTGCCGACTCGCCCAGTGGTCAACGTAAAATCTGTGAAGTATCTGCCGTTCCTGGCGACTGTCACAACG
>JAKAIZ010000107.1 GCA_021814065.1 Nitrospirota bacterium
TTCAGCCGTATATCTTTCTGCGATCCCTTCAGCTCCTTCAGAAACTCTATGCTTCTGACTATCTGCCGTCTGAAATTTTCCGCATTTATGTCGGGAGACTGAATACTCCTTGCACGTGAAGCCGCCCCCTCGCCCAAAGGATCAAGGAGCATAATCTTGGCCTCACGGCATTTCTGCAACACCTGATGAAGGTCCCCGGCGGGCTCCACGAAGGTGGTATGACCCGTCGATCCGATCAGCATGATGTTTCGCCCGAACCCGTTTTTCTCCTTGAGCTTCTTCAGCCTTGTCCGGTCAATCCGGCGGCCGTTTTTGCCCATTGAATGCAGCCCGGCTTCCTCCGTTACCTTCAACAGCTTCCTGCTCTTCAGCCCCTTCACTAAAGCATTAAGGAGCAGGATCAGAAAGACCGCGCTTGCTATTTCAATCGACACGAGAAATATCTTTTCGTTTTCGATCAGTCCCCAGAAACCAAGAAACTTCTCCGCGACGAACCTGACGGTAAAGGGCAGCGACAGCGCGACCGCCGCGCTCATCACCACCACCGCGATGTGATATACAATGTGGCTTATACTCTTCAGAAATTGCAAGATAGATAGCCTCCCTTGTTTGAATGTGGCCTGTCCAGACAGGTCGATCAGGACAGAACGATGAGTGCGGTTACGAGGAAGAAGGCAATGTCCCCGCCCACCGAACTTTCTTCAACGGGGATTCTTTCGCAAAGTGCCGAGATTAGCCGTATCTCCCGGTCGCCCATTCCGTAGATCTTCTCTTTTGACTTTTCGACAAGTTTCCTGTCCATTTTTTCTTCCAGGACAGGGAGTATCTTCGGCATCTCCTTCTTGATAAGACTTTCATGAGACGGACCAACCTTCGGGGCGGCCACAGCGCCCGAGGCATTCGACTGACAAACCACGAAAAGGGCGAACAGCGCCGACAGTATGCACAATCCCAGTCGTTCCCTAAAACCGAATATTTTAGTCCTCATTATTGCCCCCTTTGTTCTTTGATGATCCAGGTCTCCCTTTTGAACATCAGGTCCATAAAGATCGAGACACACGTCTCCAAACGCCTTCTTCTCATGGAAAGAGTATAGCGGGGAAAGATTAAAAGCGAGTTAAAAGACAATTAAATAAACTTAATAACGAAAGCAGAAATGGGCGCACATTACGCTTGCCGCTCTTCGATTTCCTTCAGGCGGATCAAGAACTTCCTGAAATTGTCTTCCGGCTTCCCGTCTATAAATATCCTGCTCCCGACGCAGACGTAATCGACGCCGATCCCATAAAACAGGTGCAGGTTGTCGAGCGAAACGCCGCCGTCGACAGCGATCGTCTTTTCGGGGAAGATCCTTCGGGCCTCCGCGATCTTCGCAAGAACCTCGGACCTGAAGGGGCTCCCATATTTTCCGGGATCCACCGTAAGGAAAAGTAACGTACCGACGCGCCCGGCGACACCGAGGCACTCCTGCACCGCCGTCTCCGGCCTGACCGCCAGTCCCGCATCAAGCCCCAGTCCTCTCAACTCAGTCAGGATGCCGTCGTGATCTACCTTCGATTCAAAATGGTAGATCACCTTCCTGAGTCCCCGGTTCCGTATCTTAGCAACAATCTGCCCCGGGGCCTCGACCATCAGGTGCACTTCGAAACTGAGTCCGGTCTCCACGCCGCCGATCATTTCTGCCGGGAAACTCTTTGTGCCGACAAAAACGCCGTCCATGATATCGATCTGGACGTAATCGGTAAGCGGCTCGGCCTGCCTCAGTCTGAGAACGAAGTCATCGTAGTTTTCGGAAAGGATCGAAGGGACAATTTTCACGGAATTCGCCTTAGCCCTGTGGACAGAAGTGAAGCGGCATCAGGATCAGTCAGAAACAACAGTCTCCCCAGGCGGGGTGCCACAGCAGAAGCAGGAAGCGCATCGTTCCGCTCTTCTGCCACCTCACGAAGCACCTCCGCCTTCTCTTTTCCAGTGACAAGAAACAGCACGTTCCTTGCGCTGTTGATTACCGGGAACGTCAGTGTGATCCGGTCATGTCTCGCATTCCCCAAAACTGCCGAATCCACAAGGCGTCCTTCCTCCTGCAATGCCCTGCTCCCGGGGAAAAGAGATGCGGTATGGCCGTCGGTACCAAGACCGAGCAGGATAATATCGAATACGGGGAACTGGCCATCGCTGAGGCCGAAAAAAGAGATCAGTATCTCTTCATACTTTTTTGCGGCCGACCCAGCATCAGGCAGCCCGGTCGGGACAGGGTGGACGTTGGAGGCCGGAATATCGACCGCATCCAGCAGTCTTTCCCTGATCATCCGGTAATTGCTGTCGGCATCGGTAGACGGAACGAAACGCTCATCGGCAAGGAAGACATGAGTTTTGTCCCACGGTCCGATATCGCGCCGTGCAGCGAGACCGAGATAAAGCGGCACCGGCGTCCTTCCACCCGAAAGGGCTACGGCGAAGAAACCTCTCTGTCTGATCGCCTCGGATGATGCTCTTTCCCACTCCCGTATAACGAATTCGGTCATCTTTGTCGCATCATCTAAGACGATCACGGACCCCGGACCTCTCATAGCTCCTCAGGACTTCATGAATTCCTGTTCTATCTTTTTGACCTTCCCCAACCTGCGAACATGCCTTTCGGCGCCTGAGAAACGGGCGGCGAGAAACCTGGCGACAACTTCCTTGGCAAGTTCCTGGCCGATAATCCTCTCCCCCAGACATAGCACGTTCATATCATCGTCCTCCACTCCCTGATGGGCCGAAAAGGAGTCGTGACAGACTGCTGCCCGTATGCCGGGAAACTTATTGGCGGCAATCGATGCCCCTACCCCGCTTCCGCAGATAAGGACCCCCCTGTCCGCCCTGCCGCTCCGTATGGCATCGGAAACCGCCCTTGCATAATCCGGATAATCCGACGGTTCATCACTCTGCGCGCCATAGTCGAGAACTTCGTATCCCTTGCCGGCCAGGTATCGGGCAATGATACCCTTGAGAGTGAATCCTCCGTGATCGGCGCCTATCGCGACCTTCCCCTGCATTATTTTCCTGAGGGTTCCCTCATGAGGCAGGGCAAACCCTTTGATGAATTTCCCGTCTTATGTCCGGCGGGGATCACAGAAGTTCCCTCACTTTGTTAATGATGGCGCCTTTTGATATCTCTTCGTAATCGAGGAGCTCACCCGGCTTTCCGCTCTTCGGCATCTTCCGGACCGCAAGGGAATGGACGGGCACGTCGATGTCCGCCATGAGGGTCCTGACAGTTTCGCCGATACCTCCCTCCGCAAAGTGGTCTTCAACAGTAACGAACGCCTGGCTCACATTGGCGGCCTTTCTGAGCGTCTCCTTGTCTGCAGGCTTGACACTATAGAGATCTATCAACCGGATGAATATCCCCTCCTTTTTCAGTTCTTCATACGCGGCAATCGCCTCGTGGAGCGTTATACCGGCAGCGATGACCGTGACCACGTCCTTATCGCTTTGTCTCAGCACCTTGCTCCCGCCTATAGGGAACTCCTCGTTTGCCTTATAAAGAATGGGTGTCTCCTGCCTCGTCGTCCTTATATAGACTATCCCCTTGTGTTTGGCGGCCTCTTCCACTATTTTTTCGGTCGAGATGGCATCCGAAGGATAGAGCACCACGCTGTTCAGGAGCGTCCTGAACATCGCAATGTCCTCGAGCCCCATCTGCGACGGTCCGTCTTCACCGATGGAGACCCCTGCGTGCGATCCCGCAAACTTGATATTCGCCTCGGAATACCGACTCATCCGTATCTGGTCGAAGGCGCGAGTCAGAAAGGCCGCGAAGGTCGATACGAACGGCTGTTTCCCCCTGCAGGCGAGCCCCAGCGCGGCCCCGGTCATGTTCTGTTCCGCGATGTACATTTCAAAGAATCTCTCAGGGTATTTCTCCTTGAAGACGTCCGAATGTGTCGAATTGCTCACCTCCGCGTCCAGCACTACCATATCTGGGAATTTAGGGTAAAGACGCGCAAGGGCGTTACCGTACGCCTTTCGCGTGGCAACCGGCTTGTCGGTCAGGTAGAGGAGCTTCTGCGGCGGCTGCGACTGCTGCTTCTGCACCCTCAGATTATCGGGACTCCTGATCTCGCCCCGCACAGATCTGTCCACCTCCCCCAATTCCGCAAGAGCCTGACCCAGTTGCTCTTTGTTGAGGGGCTTGCCGTGCCAGCCGTTTTTGTCTTCGATAAACGAAACACCCTTGCCCTTCACCGTCTTTGCGAGGATCATCACCGGACGGCCTTCCACCTTAAGAGACCTGTCAAAAGCCTCCAGGACCGCATCGATATCATGGCCGTCAACGGTTATCGTCTCCCAGCCGAAGGCCGACACGCGTTTCGCATATGCGCCGAGGTCATGTCCGTACATCGTTTCTCCGCGCTGGCCGAGCCGGTTCACGTCAACGATCCCGACAAGATTGTCGAGTTTGTAATGGGCGGCAAGCTGGAGCGCCTCAAACTGCGAACCTTCCGCCATCTCGCTGTCGCCCAGGAGCACGTATGTCCGGTAGGGCAGTTTGTCGATATACCTGGCGTTCAGGGCCATTCCAAGACCGATCGGCAGACCCTGCCCCAGCGAACCCGTTGCTGCTTCGGCGTACCGAAAAGCCGGCGTAGGATGCCCCTCCAGGGGACTCCCGAATTTTCTCAGGGTCATCAGTTCCTCTTCAGATACCTTTCCGGCAGCGGCCCAGAGGGAATATAAAAGCGGCGAGGCATGACCCTTCGAAAAGATGAGGCGGTCGTTGTTGGGATGCCCGGGCTGGTCGGGATCGAATCTGAATACCCCTCCGAAAAGAAGGCAGGTCATCAAGTCTGTCGCGGACAGTGACGAAGTGGGATGGCCCGAGCCCGCCTCGGTGGTTGAAACGAGTATATAATAACGAATCAACTTTGCAAGCTTTCTCAACTTTTCATTGTCGGCCATGTCTCCTCCTTAAAGGAACGCCTCTGTCTCCCGCCACGCGTCTTGGCGCGCATAGTCTTATTTTATCAGTCTTTCTTCTCTTGTCAACAACGGTGGAAGAAAAGCGTTGCCTCACGATTCCTGACACTGAAACATCCGGGCCAACCTCATTGCCCTGCGCCGGCAGGCCCCGCCAAAACCTTGCCTTCCAATTGACCGATGGGATGATATATCATAATAGCAAGGAGAAGTCGGCGGGAAATCTCCTGCATTCCCTGCCGGGCTGATTACGGGGGAACCGATAGGGCATGTTTTTTTATTGTGCTTATGGAAGTCGATCTTCAAAAAACAAAAGCGGGCTTGGTCATTAAGACCGATCATAATTCTATCCGGTGCCCGACCCTCGAAATTTCGGGGACCGCAATCAGGGAGCTCGACGGAGACAAAACGGTGTTTACCGTGCCGAGAGAGCAGATCCGTCATATATCACTCTTTTACGATACAGGCGTCAAGAACCCCTTCTGCCATTACTTTTTGGGGTTTGTCCTGTTTCTTATCGGCCTGATCGGTCTGATCGCGGTCCTGCTTGCAAGCGCGGGAGGACACCCGCTTATACAGCCGGAAACCGGCGTTTCGGAACTCACGCCGCTCCTCCTTGGACTCTGGAGTGTCATCGGAATAGGCCTTTGGCTATTAATGAGTATATTTCGTGCGCGCTATCAACTGTTAATCGATACCGCAAGCGGAGTCAGGAAAGTCCCGTTCCCAAAGTCGATGGACCTGCAACAGATCCGCCAGTTCATCAGACGGGCACATATGTTTTTTGGCTACGAGATCGACGTATCCGTGCTCGACAAAATAGGGCCTCCTGCCTGATCCGGCATTCTCTCCCGGCGCCCCCGTGCATCCGGGCCAGGTTCCCCTTCCCGAGACTTCAGAACGTATATCGTTCTTCCAGAAAATTGCGGACAAAGCGCTCGACGGAGGAGTCGTCGTTAAGAACTGCGTCGAGCTGTCTCGTATACCCGATAAGTCTTCCTATATGGTCGAGGACCTTCTCGAGTTCCCCCCGGCTTATGTTGGCAAGCCTGCCGATAACAAGATCGCCCTTCGTAACGATATTGAAACCGTATTCCCTGAGGATCGCCGCGATCAGTTCCACTCTTCTCGACCGTTTGACAATATCGGTCGCCCCGCCGACGAACCGAAAATAGACGTGGTTGTTCCTTGCGTTGTCGCTGCAGTAGCAGTCGAGCATATTGAAATGGTACCCGAACCTTATGCTGAGGTTCACGTATTCACCTGAGGCGACCGCAACATTATACCCCGCATAATCCCTTCCGTCGGTGGTAATGTCGGGCATCCTCATCATGCTAGAAATAAAATCGTTCACCCCGAGTGAGACGGCATCCGCATGCCATACCCCGGGATGCATCATTCCCTTCACGATCGCCTTGAGAGGCACGGAGGCGATCTGTTCAAAGGTCGCTCGCTGTGCCGACCCGCCTGCCGCAAGACCGCCTCCGATGTCGACGATCATGATCCCGGTCGGAATCGGCAGGTCCAGTTTTATCGCCATGTGATGCTTCGCCATGTCGTTGCCGTATCGTGCCCGCTCCACGAGTTCGCCGACGGATTTCTCATGTATGAATCTGAGAATGTCATGCATCGTCTTGCATCCTTCCGGCGTGAACTCGTCTATCAGCGGATCGACAAGGTTGAGGATGGAAATATACCGCAGAACATATCTCCGTTTCCTGAACTCGAACAACTCCTCCATCTTCGGTAAATCTCTGTCGTCGTATTCAATCAATTCACGGACGATCCCGTCATAGACAACCGCTCCGTCGTCACCGGCCTTCAGCGTGATCTCCTGCCCATGCTGCAAAAGTCGCGTGGCAGCCCCAGTATTAACGAGGGTCGGGACCCTGAATTCCCTGCAGAGGGACGCCATATGGCTCGTCGGCGTACCGGTGTCAGTGATGATGGCGGACACATACGGCATAACGCGGACGAAGTTCGACGAGTCGAACTTTGCAACAAGAACCGAACCCTTCGGAAACCTGTCGAGTTCGCCCGGATGTCTCACCACATATACCCTGCCGGCGCCTACGCCTTTCTGGACAACAACACCCATATTCTCCATCAGCACGCCGTGGGGCTCCGCGTATTCCTCCTGGCGGTCCGAGTCCTTTCGGACGACCTCGGGAATTCTAAGCGGCCTGGACTGAAGGATAAATACTTTTCCGCTCTTGTCTATAGCCCACTCAATGTCCTGCGGCCGCCTGAAATGCTTTTCTATCTGGACCGCCTGGGCGGCAAGCGCCTTTACCTCCTCTTCCGCAAGCGTGCCGGCCCCGACCATCTCTTCCGCAGGTCTCACCTTGACGGTCCCGCCTTCTTCGCGCATGATGACCATGGAATCTTTTCTACCGTATTTGGTCCCGACCACCAGCGGCTCGACCTCCTTTTTCACCATGTACATATCGGCATCCGTCTGCCCCTCCACCACGGAAGTCCCAAGTCCCCAGGTAGAATTGATCACGAGGATGTCGCGGTCTCCGTTCGGCGCGACGGAGTAGATCACCCCGCTCTTTGCCGCATCCACCATCACCAGGCAGCCGACCGCCATCTTGACGTCGCCGACCCGGTATCCGTGCATCTTATGATAGACAACGGAATTTTCCGAAAAAAGGCTGGCCAGCACCTTCTTGTATGCTTCGCCGACGGCCTTGCTCCTCGCAGGCACGTTGAGGACCGTTTCGAACTGCCCTGCAAAGGAAAAATCCCCGTCTTCCTCCTCAGCGCTGCTCCTTACTGCAAGAAAACAGTCACGCCCGAACGTCTCCCTTATCCTCTCCACGGCACCCTGCAGCGCGACCGCAAGGTCCGGAGGGATTTCGCCTCCCATGATTTCAGTGCGCAACCGTTCGAGCGCCCCGGGGTCGGGGTTTTCCCGTATCGCCCCGATCTTCTCCGGAAGTCCGTTATGAGCCACGAAAGCGTCGAAGGCATGGGTCGTTACCGCGAAGGCGTCGGGAATATTGAGCTTAAGATAATTCTTCATCTCGGCGAGGGCGGCGTTTTTACCCCCGACCTCACGGAACATGTTCCAGGTGATGTCTTTATAGTCGAGCACCATCTCTCCACGGGAAGGGGTCACGTCGTATATCAGGGTCTTGATGTGGTCGTCGATGCGGCTGAATACCTCGTGAATCTGCGGATATCGGTTAATCGTCAGGACATCGAAGTTCTGAATAGAGCCGTAGACGGCACCGGCGAGGTCCGAATACGCGCTTTTGATGTAATTGATGTCGAAGAGGTAATCGCCGCCCAGTTTGTCTCCAAGGTCGGCGATGATCTCGAGGGCGCGGTTGTTGTTCTCAAGAACTTCCTTGAAGTTCTTGAATACTGTCCTGAACGGCGGGGCTTCCTGCCCGGAGCCCTTCGCCAGCCCCAAAAGGGACCTTATCCGGCCCAGCATCTTCTCCACACTCCTACCTTTCGAGTGCCCGCTGGATCGACGCCTTCAGTTCCTTGATCTTGACCGGCTTCGGGAAAAAGTCGTGCACATCACCCCTCAGCGCCTCGATTGCCGCGTCCAGGTTTGCAAACGCCGTTATCATGATTACCTTTGTCTCAGGATAGAGCCTCTTCACCGTCCTAAGCACCTCCATCCCGTCGATGCCCTTCATCTTCAAGTCGGTCACCACCACGTCGAATTTTTCTTTCTTGAGTCGTTCCAGCGCCGGCTCGCCATTGAGAAATGTCTCGACGTAAAAACCGTCCTGCTCGAGGGCGAGCTTCGCCATATCCCCGACGATCTTTTCATCGTCGATTACCATAATCTTTTGACCCTGCATCACCTCATCTCCTTTCGCTTTCCGTATTGAAACAGCATTATTCGTGAACGCCGCCCGCTTCACACCTCACTCGCCCGCGATCAACCCGGTACTTTTATTATAGACCGGAAGTTCGATAGTAAAAGTGGTCCCGGCGCCCACCGTGCTTTCCACTCTGATATTTCCCCTATGGTTCTTGATAATGCCGTAGCTGACCGAAAGACCGAGGCCCGTTCCGCCCACACCCTTTGTGCTGAAAAAAGGGTCGAAGATATGGGACAGGAATTCGGGGGCGATCCCCTTTCCGGTATCGATGACGTCTACTTTCACCGTCTGTCCATCCTCGCCGGCCCTTGTCGCGAGCTTCAGCACCCCCCCGTGTTCCATCGCGTGGACCGCATTGACAATGAGATTTACGAGCACCTGCTGTATCTGATGATCATCGATGTAGACGCGGGGAAGTCCCTGTCCCAGTTCGGTGCTGACCTCAACATTCGATATATCGAGAGTATTTTGCATGAGCTCAAGCGATTTTCTGACCGTCTCATTAATGTCTCTCTCCTCGAGTTTCGCCTCTTTAGGTTTCGAGAAATCAAGGAGATTTCTAACGATCTCCTCTATCCTCTCCGCCTCCCCCTCGATCTTCTTCATAAGCTCGATACGGTTAGCTTCGCTCAGCACATCGTAAAACTCCTGATAGTTCTGGGCGATCATAGAGATGTTATTGAGCGGATTGGTGAGCTCATGGGCAACGCCGGCAGTGAGGATGCCGAGCGACGCCAGTTTTTTGGACTGGATCAGCTCCTCTTCCCGGTTTCTCAGTTCCTCGGACATGGAATTGATCGCCGCGATCACGGTGCCGAACTCGTCTGCGGGCATGTTCCCTTCGATCTTGTGAAAGTTTCCCTGCGATATCGATTTCGCCAGCCGCTGGATCTCCCTCAGGGAACGGAGTATCCGCTGGGAGATAAAGTGACTCACGATGACGGCAGACGCCAATATCGCCCAGAATGAGTAAAAAAGTACGTTCTTCGATCTGGAGATGATGTGATTGACCCCTTTTCGCTCGAGGCTGGTGATCGTGTTCGAGAATTCCCGCAGTCCCCTTCCCTTCGCCCTCAGTTTAGCGTCTATTCTCACATCATGGATGATGTTCGTCTTGACCTCATCGATCGCCTCCGAATACTCGCTGAGGTGCGATTGAAGAAGGTCGAGGTTTTGCTGCCCGATTGCGCGGCTTATGTCGTTGCTCACCGCCGCAATCGATTTTTCGGTCGAATCTATCTTTTCCTTTATCTCGAGAAGCGCGGACTCGTCATGATAGAGGAAATAGTTCTTCTCGGAGAGTCTCATCTCAAGGAAAGACGCGTTCAGGTCATCAGCGATCTCGACGAAGCGCAGCTTCGTCAGCATGAGATTAAGGTTCTGCATCGCGAAGAATCCGATCAGCAGAATCAGGCCGATATTGAACACATTCGAGAGGATAATCTTATTTTCTATCTTCATTTATGCCGTTATTATACCCCACCGGACATGCGTCTTTGTGGGATAATTTCTCGCTGCCGAATCACTGCGGTCCTCAAATAACGGAAGCTACCCCGATGCTGGCAGGGAAAAAAATGCAAAGGGCCGGCACTTGAAATGCCGGCCCGTCGTCTTACGGAAGGAAAGCTCTTTGTTGCAGCCGCAAGAAGTTTATCAGATCCCTTCGAACTCCTTGGCAGCCTCCGAATCCAGAGCACCTTCGTCCTTCTTTGCCGCTGAAAGCAGGGCTCCCCCGACGTTGATGAGCAAAAGCACCAGAATCACGACAAGGAACCCGTGCAGAAACGCGCCGTCCTTGTCTGCAAGGGGAATGCTGCTGTTGCTGAAGACGTGCTGAACGTTCTGATACCCCTTCTCCGCCAGGTACTTATGCTCAAGCGAGCTGAAGATCAATCCGGATATGTCGACGCCGAAAATAAGGCCCAGGGACCTCATCATGTTCAAGATGCCTCCCGCTACTCCCAATTTCTCTTTCGGAGCAGCACCCATAATGGCGCTGTTGTTCGGCGGCGTGAAGAGCCCCATGCCGACGCCGAGGACTACCAGTTCCGCTACCAATAAGATCATATTGACGGAGGTCCCCAAAAACATCAGGCCCACGCAGGCCAGCGCCGACAGTGCCATCCCCGAGGTCGTCATAATCCTCGCCCCGTACTTGTCCGAGATATGACCCGAGAAAGGAGCCACAATAGCCATAGCAAGGGGAATCGGCGTAAGAAGCATGCCGGTCATCGCCACGCTTACGTTCAAAACTTTTTCAAGATAGAACGGCATCAGGAACAGGACGGCAAACAACACGTAATAGGACAGCATGCCGGTGAGGTTCCCTATCAGGAAGGTGCCGTTCTTGAAAAGTTTGAGGTCTATCATGGGGTCCTTGACATTCAGTTCCGTGATCACAAATGCCGTCAGCAGTATCAGCGCATTAATGAAGTATACGATGATTGTGTTCGATCCCCACCCCAGTTTGTTGCCCATGTTAAAGGCCAGCACAAGAAACGCGAGCCCTGAAGCAAAGGTCAGCGCGCCCAGGATGTCTACCTTCTCATTTTTGACCGATTTCTGCTGGGGCGGCAGGATAAAAACGGCAGCGATCACGCCCAGGATACCTATCGGAATATTTACATAAAAAATCGCCCGCCAGCCTATCGCCGCGATCAGAAGACCTCCGACAAACGGACCGATGGACATAGATATCGCCTGCACGGCGCCTTGTATGCCGATGGCCTTTCCTCTCTCACTTGAGGGAAATGCCTGTGTAATAAGAGCCACTGAATTGGCCTGCAAAAGTCCGGCGCCCACTGCCTGGAGTATGCGCGCACCTACCAAAAAGGAAGCGCT
>JAKAIZ010000108.1 GCA_021814065.1 Nitrospirota bacterium
CCCGAAATCACCGTCGTCAGAGACAGGACAGGGAAGACAAATCTGGAGGCCCTGGTCCCGCAAGTCCGCGCGGAAAAAAAGGAAGCTTCTAAGCCCGCGGCCATAGATGCCGACGAGATAAGGGTGGCCGGCGGCAAGATTTCTTTTTCAGACTCTCCGAAGGCCGGCATCTTCAGGACCACGATCGAAGCCATCGATCTGAACGTGGCTCATTTCAGCAACAGTCCCAACAAGAAGACCGCAGTTGAATTATCCCTGCAGACCGAGGCTAAGGAGGGCCTGAAAGCCTCCGGAGATTTCTCTGTCGACCCTATGGCAGCGGAAGGCGCCGTGGAGATAAAAGGGGTTCCTGTCAAAAAATATTCGCCTTACTTCAGCGAAAAAGTGCTCTTCAATATCGAGGATGCACGGCTCGATCTGCAGACGAAGTACAATTTCTCAAAGACCGGGAAGGAGCCTGAGATCAGGCTTTCCGGAATGTCGGCCACCCTTAATTCCCTGAGGCTGAAAAAAAGAGATGAGAAAGATGATTTCCTCAGGATACCCGTCATTGCGATCAAGGAAACGGACGTCGATTTATCAAAAAAAGAGCTTGTGATCGGCAATTTTCTTACCCAAAAGGGTCTGATATCCATTAAACGTTACAAAGACGGAAAGTTAAACGTAGAAGGTCTCACTATTTCTGCGCCGGGAAAGGAAGACAAACCTTTGGAGGGAACAAGGGGACAGGCCGAAAAACCGTGGCTGGTCTTTGTGAAGGCCTTCTCGGTTGAAAGATATGCTGTGAAGGTTGCCGACCTCGTTCCGCGGCAGCCGGTCGCAATAGCTGTCGACAACATCAGAGCCACGGGGAAGGATATCACGACGGCGAAAAAAGGAAGGGGCAGGATCTCGCTCTCTTTGCTCCTGAACAAGAAGGGTTCTCTCTCGACAAACGGAACGGTAAGCCTCAATCCGCTTTCTGTAAATATGAAGTTGAATGCAAAAGGCATGGATGTCGTCCCTTTCCAGCCTTATTTCACCGACAGGGTAAAGGTCATCCTGACCGACGGGGCTTTTTCGGCAAACGGCAACCTTTCCCTGTCTTACGCAAAAGATGCCGGTGCCAAAGTCGTATACACCGGTGGGGCCTCTCTCACGAAGTTCTCTTCCCTCGACAAGGCAAATGCAGAGGATTTTCTGAAATGGGACTCCCTTCATTTCGGAGGTATAAACGCGGGATATAATCCTCTCTTCGTGAATATAAAGGAGGTCGCCCTTACTGATTTTTATTCACGCTTGATTATAAACCCTGACGGTTCCCTCAATGTCCAGGGGATCGTGAAAGAGGAAGCGTCCCCAAAGGGGGGCGCTGCGCCTAATAAGACCCTGGGCACTGCTGTTACTGACAAAAAGACCGCCAAACCGAAGACGATAAAGATCGAGAGCGTGACCCTGCAGGGGGGGACTATCAATTTTTCGGACAGGCATATCGAACCGAATTATGCCGCAAACTTAATCGAGATTGGGGGCGGGATATCGGGGCTTTCCTCGGAAGAAGACAAGTTTGCCGATGTCGACCTTAGGGGAAAGCTGGACAACTATGCCCCTCTCGAAATCACAGGCAGGATAAATCCTCTCAGAGAGGACCTCTACGTTGATCTGAAGGTCGATTTTAAAGACATGGATTTAAGCCCAATGACCCCCTATTCCGGCAGATACATCGGCTACACCATCCAGAAGGGTAAACTATCACTGAGCCTGAAATATCTGATAGTGAAAAAGAAGCTCGACTCCCAAAACGATATATTCCTGGACCAGCTCACTCTCGGCGATAAAGTTGAAAGCCCGGAAGCCACGAAGCTGCCGGTGAGGCTGGCGATAGCACTCCTCAAAAACCGGGAAGGGCAGATCAAACTCGACATTCCCGTAACTGGCCAGATCGATGACCCTAAATTCAGTGTCGGCAGGATAGTACTCAAGATAATCGTGAACCTTCTCGCAAAGGCAGCGACTTCTCCCTTTGCGCTGCTGGGCGCGATTTTCGGAGGCGGGGGCGAAGAACTCAGTTACATCGATTTCAGTTACGGCAGTGCGGTGATAAGTGAGGAGGCGGAGAAAAAGATCGACAAGCTGGTCAAGGCGCTCTACGACAGGCCTTCCCTGAAGCTTGAGATAGAAGGACATGCCGACATAGAAAAAGACAGGGAGGGACTCAGGGAGTACATTTTCAATAAAAAGATAAAGGCCCAGAAGCTAAAGGAGATGTTAAAAAAGGGGCTGGCAGCAGTTCCGGTAGATGAGGTTAAGATCGAAAAGGAAGAATATCCGAAGTTCCTTAAGATGGCCTACAAAAAGGAAAAGTTCCCGAAGCCGAGAAACTTCCTCGGGATCGCAAAAGACCTGCCTGTGGCTGAAATGGAAAAATTGATGCTGACCCATATCGAGGTCAAAGACGATGACCTCAGACAGCTCGCTTCGCAGAGGGCGTTAAATGTGAAGGACCAGATCTTGAAATCGAAACAGGTAGATCCTGGGAGGATATTCCTGGTAGAACCGAAATCGCTCTCCCCTGAAAAAAAGGAAAAGTTAAAAGACAGCCGCGTCGATTTCAGATTGAAGTAGCTATTTATAAAAGCGGACAAAATTATAGAGCCATACTAAGGTTTTCTCTGGATTCTCCTGATCTCCGGCGTCTCTTCTCAGTTCCCGGCTAAAAAGGATGTTCCGAAACCCTTATATGGCTCCAGGATACTTATTTGATGCGATACCCCAGATCGGGAAACCACTGAGCTTTTTTCTAAGTGGGCGCTTCGGCGGATGCTTCAGGCTTCCTCTTATCGAGGCATGCTCACCACATCCGGATCCGGCTCCCTAACCCAGTTGCTTGATCCTCTGGTTTACCCGTCCAGGGAATCGCAAGATCTTATATCTTTCCTAATTTTATTTTAGCTCGCGTCAACCCTTTCGTCAAGAAAAATAAATAAAAACATAATTAAATTAAGCTTGCCAACATATTTGCCAACCTATTGAATTTAAATAATAAAAATATATTGCAGCTGGGCTGCTAAGAGGCGTAATCCGAACTATAACAGTACTATTAGATCCCATGGTGCCGTTTTCCCCGGTACGACGCCTGGTCTCCCTCATGACAAGCTCCCAATGTCCTTGAGATGTGTGCCGCGGCCGATAGATAAAATTCTCATTGCATTTGGGCATTTATTAAGCTATTTTTAGTAAGGACAAATGTAGATGATCTGCTTATTGGGGTTATAAAGGGGGTTTTATGGACATAAAAGATGTCAGAAAGATGGGAAAGAAACATGGCATCAGGACGGAAAAGATGAAGAAGGGCGACATCATCCGGGCGATTCAGCGTGCCGAAGGGAACTTCGACTGTTTCGGCTCGGTACTCTCCGGCGAATGCTCGCAGGCCGAATGCCTCTGGAGAAAGGACTGCCTGACACAGGCCTGAAAAAGGACCCTCATGGTCCGAATTCATCCATCGCCTCCTGTATCACCAGGTCAGGGTTATCACGATACTTGGGTGAGACATGTGTCACTACCAGTTTTTTCACTCCAGCGTTGCGTGCGGCCGAACCGCAGGCCTTAGCGGTGAGATGAAACCGCTTCTCCGCGAGTTCCCTGTCTCTTTCGAGATAATAGGCCTCGCAAAAGAGGATGTCCGATCCTTGTGCCAGTTCGGTGAGTGCCGCGATGTTTTTCCGTGTCAAAGCGATGTCGGTGGCATAGCAGATTTTTTGTCCCTCCATGATGGTCGCAATATCCGATAATTCACCGATCCGGTAACGTCTTCCGGCCACTTCGAGGGGACTGTCCGGCTGGGCGTTCTCCCTCAGCATAATTTTAAAACGACTGAGCCAGGGCCCTACTTCCAGACCCTTTCTTATAACCAGGTCCTTGTCGATATTGATGTGAAATTCTTCCTCGAGCGTATAGGCAAGGCAGGCGGTGCCGTGTGACAGCTTCGCGGCCTTCACCCTGAACAGAGGGTTTATGAGGAGGGTGCCGTCCGATTTCGTTATTCCTGTCTTCTCGCGCCTGAACCTGTTTCCGGCCCTGAAGACGCTATGCAGGACCTCTTTGCCGTTAAATGAAAAGACATTGATCACAAGCGGATAATCCCGTATGAGGTTCCATTCGTATCCCCTCAGTTTTCCGGCCACGCAGACTGTGATATTCGGCGGCCCGTATATGTTCAGGGGCGCCTCTCTCCTGAGGGCCACCCTCAGAAGGGCATCAAAGCCGATGAAGTGGTCTATATGCGTATGGGTGACAAAGACGTCGGTGATCTTGTATATTTCGGAGGGTGTAAGCACGCTGATGTCGCCCAGATCGAACTGGACCGCACGCCTCTCTCTGAGTATCCGGACGAAGAGAAAAGGGTCTTCAAACACGCCCTTCGGCAGCCTGAAATGGAAGATCGGCTCCATTAGTAATTATAGAGTATTGTGATATAATAATCGTGAAAAAGAACGCGCGACGGCTTCTGTGTACGGTTCTCATATCCTATCCCTTTTCACAGACGGAGGTTATATGCCCGAATTAAGAAAAGACCCCATTGTTGGAAGATGGGTGATCATATCGGTCGAAAGAGGGAAGAGACCCACTGACTTCGTCTCCCCCTCCCAGCGGAAAAAAGGGGGTTTTTGTCCCTTCTGTCCCGGCAACGAATACACCACCCCTCCGGAAATCATGGCATTCAGGCCTTCGGGGTCGCAGCCGAATAGCTCGGGCTGGACGCTGAGGGTGATGCCGAACAAGTTTCCGGCGCTCCAGATTTACGGGGAACTCGGCAAGACGGGGGAGGGAATATTCGACAAGATGAACGGCGTCGGCGCACACGAGGTAATCGTGGAGACTCCGGACCATAACCTTTCCCTTTCGACTATGCAGCAAAAGACGGTCGAAGACGTATTATGGGCATGCCATCTGAGGCTTGACGATCTCAAGAAGGACCAGCGCTTCAAGTATGTGCTGATATTCAAAAACGAAGGCGAGGTGGCCGGTGCCACGCTGGAGCACTCCCATACGCAGGTCATCGCGCTGCCGATCGTGCCGGCCTTGGTGAAGGAGGAGATCGATTCGGCCCGGCGTCATTTCGAATTCAAAGAGCGCTGCATCTTCTGCGACGTGATAAACCAGGAGCTTGACGACGGCAAGAGGGTCATTTACGAAAACGCCCGGTACGTCGCGCTCGCCCCTTTTGCGCCCCGCGCCCCTTTCGAGACCTGGATCCTGCCGAAGCGGCACGAGTCGGCGTTCATGCCCGCGGACAAGAGCTTCGCGGACCTTGCCGAGATACTCCAGAGGATCCTGCGACAGATGGACAGGATACTCGATACGCCGCCTTACAATTTCGTTATCCACACGTCGCCTTTTTATGACGAGGTGAACGAACATTATCACTGGCACATAGAACTGATGCCAAAGCTGACGAAGATCGCGGGGTTTGAATGGGGGTCCGGTTTTTACATTAATCCTACGCCCCCCGAGGAGTCGGCCAAATTCATGCGCGAGGCAAAAATATAAAGTCGGAATAGAATGAGCTTGAGATGAGAATACTGATCGCGACCCCCGAAGCTGTGCCATACGTAAAGACAGGAGGGCTCGGAGACGTAACGGGCGCGCTACTTTCGGAATTCCGCAAGCATAACCTTGGCGCTTCCATCATACTGCCCCTCTACCGGACGATACGTGACGCCTTCCCCCTTTACCGGACGGGCAAGTCAATACTCATCCGGATGGGAGGGGCCTCCTTCAGGGGCGAAATATGGGCATCCGACGGCTCATCGAGCCCGCAGGCGTATTTTATCGAGTGCGAAGAGTTATTCGGAAGGGCGGAACTTTACGGGACGCCGGCCGGCGATTATCCGGACAACGCCCTGAGGTTTTCTTTTTTTTCGAGGGCGGTGCTTGAGGCCTGCATCGCAATGGAAATAAGGCCCGATGTGATACACTGCAACGACTGGCAGACAGGTCTGCTCCCGCTTTATCTGAAGGACCATTACCGGGACTTTTTTCGCAAGACCGCAACGCTCTTCACAATCCATAACATCGGGTATCAGGGTATCTTCCCGCCGGCTGCTCTCTTGGCCGCGGGCATCGGGCGGAACTATTTCCATCCAGAGTCGATCGAGTTCTACGGGAAGATAAATTTCATGAAGGCGGGGCTGCTTTATTCCGATCTGATCAACACGGTCAGCCCTACGTATTCAAAGGAGATCCTCAGGAAGGAGTTCGGTTTCGGCCTCGAAGGGGTGTTGCGAAGGCGGCAGGCCGACCTCTACGGGGTGATGAACGGGATAGACTACGACGAGTGGGACCCGGCGCGCGACGCGGAAATACCGGCGAGATACGGTACCGATGACCTGAAGGGGAAGGCGGCCTGCAGAAAAGCGCTTCTGAAGGAGACGGGTCTCACGAGGCCGAATTCTCCGATCTTCGGCGTGGTCAGCCGGTTTTCATCGCAGAAGGGCATCGACCTGATAGCGGATGCGGCCGACGAAATGGTCGGCCTCGGGATCAGCCTCGTCATCCTGGGCAAGGGGGAGGCCTATTATCAGAACCTCCTGACCGAGGTTGCCGGAAGAAACAAAGGGCGCGTGTTCGCGAAAATAGGTTTTGAAGAAGGGCTTGCCCGTCGTATTTATGCGGGCTGCGATTTCTTTTTGATGCCTTCAAGTTATGAGCCCTGCGGCCTCGGCCAGCTTATCGCCCTCAAGTACGGTGCAATACCGGTGGCAAGGAGGACCGGCGGTCTCGCCGATTCGATACGCGATTACGACCATCTTGCCGCAAGGGGTACGGGTTTCCTTTTCGACGACTTTACGCCGTCTGCGATGAGGGACGCGGTAAAGCGGGCGTTATGTCTCTTCACCGAGAAGGGACGAAGGGCCCGGGTGGCGCTAGAGGGAATGAGGGAGGATTTTTCCTGGCGGAAACCCTCTGGGGAATACCTCGAGTTGTACGAAAAGGCCTGTGGGAAGGTGAGCGGATGAGTCTGAGGACGAAATTGTCCCTCATGCTGTCCGCGTTTCTCCTCGTGATCGCCATACTCGCGGCGGGCACCATGCTGATCTTCGAGCGCTTGAGTACCACCGTGACGTCGCTGGCACCCGTGAGCGAAATGAACAAGCATTACAACGAACTTGACCGGAGCATTGGCGACTTCATCGAAGCGACCGGGAACTGGGGGAATACTGGGAACGCGAGGTACAAGAAGTTGTACCGCACGAGCCTGGAAGAGGTGCGCAGGATTTTTATCATCCTTGAAGGAGAGTCTCAGCAGCGGGAAGAACTCATGGCAGTGGAGCAAGAATTCCTGCAGATGGTCGATTACTCGAAGGCCGTCATCGCGAAGAACCAGCCTGTCGGCGACCGCGAGGTCGCGGCCAATCTTCAGAAAATGGAGAACGCAGGTATCGGTATCATCTCGAAGATCGACCAGTTGCAGCAGCATGCTGTGAACCGTGTTGTGGACGTGGTCGGAAAAGGGGAGCTGCTGAGACGGGAACTGATCTACTACCTTATCTTTCTGATCGTCTTCAGCGCGCTCATGGCCGTTTTTCTCATCATCCGCATCAGAAGGGAGATATCGGAGCCTGTGAACGAACTCCTGAAGGCCGCGGAGAAGATCGGCAGGGGCGAGTTGTCATACCGCATCAACATGTCCCGGGGGGATGAGTTCGGTACCGTCTCGAAGGGATTCGACACCATGGTTGCGGACCTGGAGTCCTCGAACCGGCAGATAAGCCGGAAGCTTGACGAAACGGAACTGCTCCTTGAGGTTTCGAAGATCGCCGGGACCACGCTCGACCTGAAAGATGCCCTGATGCTGATCGCCGAAACGATCGCCTATCGTCTCGGGCATGAACGGTGCGCCGTCTATATGCTCCGGCCTGAAATGAACGCCTTCTATCTCGAGGCGGAGAGCAAAACAGGAAGGGAAGGGGAAATTCTCTCCCTGCCGGTGAATACGGGAATCGCAAAGGAGTTGGCCGGGACGCTCAGTCCCGTCGTCGTCAACGAGGTGGATAAGTCCACGGATATGGCTGTGCTGTTTCAGGGAGGATACGGGTCTGCCGCGGCGATCCCGATCATACGGGACCATACGATTTCGGGTCTTCTGCTTATCCGGGACAGGCAGGGCAATGTCTTTAAGGAGGACGAGATCAACACGCTCAAGATACTTGCCCATACCGTCGGTTCAGTAATGCGGAATGCAGAGCTCTATTATTCGACGCGAAAGCAACTTCAGAAACTGACGGTGCTGTACGAACTCAGTAAGGCGGTGACCTCGGTCCTTGACTTCGAAGAGCTCCTGAAGAAGATGGTGCAGGAGGTGTCGAGGGTGCTTTCAGCGAGCGGTTGCATTATTCGCCTTCTCGAAAACAATACGCTCAGGGTCAAAGCACAGTTCGGCACGTCCGCGGATCAAAAAGAAAAGATGGAGCTCTCAATAGGTGAAGGGATCGCCGGCTGGGTCGCCGAGAAGGGATCGCCGCTCCTGGTGGAAGACGTCGCCAAGATGCCCCCCGGTATGGTGGGGGTGCCCGGTATCGACGCGAAGTCCGTGCTCTGCGTTCCCCTCAAGGTCGGTGATTCAGTGATAGGAACGCTCGGTCTGTACGACAAGCGCGACCCGGAGGGTCACTACGTCCCTTTCACGGTGGACGACCTGAACACGGTCGAAGGGTTTGCTTCTATCTCGTCGATTGCGATCGACAAAGCGAAGGTGTACGAAAACGAGGTGAGGCGCGAACGGGAGGCGAGCGAGGAGAAGAAGAGACTCGACGTGCTCTTCGACAGCGTGCAGGGCGGGATCATCACGCTCGACAAGGACTTTACGATCGTTTCGGTGAATAAGTATATCGAAGACTGGGTGAGTATGCCGGCCGACACGCTGGTCGGCCGGAGTTGTCTCGATATCTTTCATGAGAAGATAGGCATATGCCCGCACTGCGCGGCGAAGGCGACGTTCGAGACCGGTGAGATCAACTCGATCATGCAGTCGAGGGGGGTGAATTATGCGGAGCTCACCTCCTACCCGATAAAAGACGGCTCCGGGGAGGTGACCCAAAGCGTCGTCTTCGTGCAGGACATAACGGAGCGGGTGCTGTATCAGGAGGAGACGCTCAGCCTCTACCGCGAGGTGATCCAGACTAAGGAGTACCTCGAGAGTATAATAGGCAACTCGGCCGACGCGATCGTGACGACCGACCTCGAAGGAGTCATCACCTCCTGGAACCAGGGGGCGGAGAAGACCTTCGGGTATACCGAATCTGAGGCTATCGGCAAGTTCCTGCTGTTTGTTCCGGATTTCCTGCTCGAAAGGGAAAGAGAGAACATCGAGCGGATCAAAAAAGGGGAAGTGCTGAAAGACGTCGAAACACTGCGCCGGAAGAAAGACGGCTCGATCATCGAGGTGAGCCTCACGCTGTCGCCGATCAAGGACGCGGCCGGAGAGGTCATCGGTATCAGCGGCATATCGAGGGACATATCAGAGAAAAAGAGCGTCGAGAAGGAATTGATCCGCCGCAACCAGGAGCTCTCCCGGCTCTTTTTCATCAGCTCGGCGATGCGGGGCACGCTCGATCTCGACCGGTTGCTCCGGATGGTCCTGATCGCCGTCACGATGAGCGACGGGATGGGTTTCAACAGGGCGATCCTCTTCCTCGTGGATGACGACAGACACTCCCTGAAAGGCGCGATGGGCGTCGGACCCGGCAGCCCGGAGGAGGCCTGGAAGATATGGGACGAACTCTCGCTGCAGAAAAAGACACTGGACGACATTATGCAGGAGGTGGTGACGGGTCCCCTGAAGAAGGACGCATTTATCGACCGGCTGGCCTCCGGTATCGAGATACCGCTCGACGACGACACTGTGCTGACGAGGGTGGTGAGGGACAAGAATTCCTATAATGTGACCGACGCCAAGAATGAGGAGCTCTCCGATGCCATACTGATCCAGCAACTCGGCACGCAGGCGTACGCCGCGGTCCCCCTGATCTCGAGGGACAGGGTGATCGGTATCATCTGGGTCGATAACTACTTCAACCGCAAACAGATTACCGACGAGGACATGAAATTCCTGGCCAGCTTCTCGAACCACGTCGCCTCGGCGATCGAGAACGCCCGCCTCTTCGAACAGGTGAAGCTGGCGGAGCAGCAGCTGGAGAACATCTTCGAGTCCATGTCGGACATGGTGTATTTCAACAGCAAGGACTACGAGATCAAGAGCATAAACAAGGCGGTCTCCAGCAGGCTGGGGCTTCCCCCGTCCGAGATAATCGGCAAGAAATGTTACGAAGTGTTCCACGGCATGCACGAGCCATACGCGAAGTGTCCCCACCACAAGACCGTGAATACGAAGAAGGCTTATATAGAGGAACTCGACGACCCGCACCTGGGAGGTACTTTCCTGACTTCGAGTTCGCCGATCTTCGACCTGACTGGAGAGTTCATCGGCTCGGTGCATGTTGTCCGCGATATAAGCGAGCTCAAGAGCCTTCGCGAGAAGCTCGTGATGGCGGAAAAGATGGCGGCCCTCGGCGAGGTGGCGGCGAAGGTTGCTCACGAGATCAGGAACCCGCTTGTTTCGGTCGGCGGGTTTGCGAAGCGGCTGGAGAAGAAGCTCGACGGGAACCTTAAGGAATATGCCGGGATCATCGTCAAGGAGGTCGAGCGGCTGGAGGGGATCCTGCGGGAGATACTCGGCTTTGTGAAGGAAGTGAGGCTTTTCAAAGAGAACGTTGACCTCAATTCATTGCTTAACGACGTTCTCGCGGTGATGCAGTCGAGTTGCGAAGAGAGGGAGATCGCCGTGGTAAGAGACTTTGGCCCTACGGCCGCAGTCTTTGTGGACCCCAACCGCGTCAAGGAGGCCCTCATGAACATCCTTTCGAATGCGATCCAGTCTATTACGGGACATGGCTCAATCCGGCTGAAGACATACGTCGAATCGTCTTACGCCGTCGTGGAGATATGGGACTCCGGGAAAGGGATCCCTGCGGAGGAGCGCCCCTTTATCTTTAACCCCTTCTTTACCACAAAAGCCTCGGGCACGGGCCTCGGGCTTGCGATTACGCACAGGATCATACAGGAGCACAACGGCACGATCGAAGTCGAGAGCGAAGTCGGCAAAGGGAGTGTCTTTAGGGTGTTTATACCAATCAAGGAGGAGCAGAAATGAAGATTCTTATTGTTGATGACGACCAGAACATCCTCAGACTCTACAAGGAGGAACTCGAGGAGGACGGTTACGACATCGTGACCGCGTCGAACGGCAGGGAAGCGATGGAACAGTTCGAGAAGGAGGCGCCGGATCTCGTCACCCTCGATATCCTGCTGCCGGATATCGACGGGATCAAACTGCTCCGGCAGATGAAGGAGAAAAGGCCGAGGCTGCCGGTGATCATGTCCACGGCCTATGACTACCGGGACGACTTCGCTGTCTGGGCCTCCGAGGCATAC
>JAKAIZ010000271.1 GCA_021814065.1 Nitrospirota bacterium
GAAATCTTCTTCCCCGGCATAGATGTCCCCGAGCCTGAGGAGCGCGTCAACATGGTCGTGCTCTTCGGCGAGTATCGCCTCAAGAGCGTCTTTCGCCGCGTCCTCCTTGTGGGCCAGAATGGCGTTGACCGCCTTGGAATAGAGTCCCTGGACCTTGGCGTCCTGCTTCTGTTTTTTCTGATACTGCCAGTTGTCGACGTATTTCTTGGTGTCCCTGATCGCAAAAAAGATAAGGGAGATGAGTATACCGATGGCGATCGAAAAGAGCATGAACGCAAACTTCGGCACCTCGTAACTTTCGCCGAGGGGCACGGTAAAGGTTATCGCTTCATGGTTGTAAACCGCAAAGAGTGAAAGCGCGGCAAAGAACAGCACCAGTAAGAATATCGACAACTTGCCCATCAGTGGTGGTATCCCCTCTTGTGCATTATCGCGAAGGCCCTGTAAAGCTGTTCGACCAGGAGCAGCCTCGACATCTCGTGGGTGAGGGTCATTTCCGAGAGCGCAACCGTACCTTCGGCGGCCTCCTTCACGCGCTCCGAAACGCCGTAAGCTCCTCCGACGACAAAATGCACGGAAGGCTGGTGTCCGGAGAGAAAATCCGCGAACCCGGCGGATGTGTATCCCTTCCCTCTTTCATCGAGAAGGACATACGGACTCCGGAGCTTCAGTATCCGTTCTCCCTCTTTTTCTACCATCCGCTGAATGTCTTTCCCCTTCTCTTCCCTGACCTCGGAAACGGCAACATCCGCAAAGGGCCTGAGGAGTCTGAGATACTTCTCAATCCCTTCCTGAATGAACCGCTCTTTTGTCTTTCCCACCCATACCAGTCTTATCTTCATCTATCTCCAGGGTCTTTGCATCCATCCAGAGTTTTTCAAGCTCGTAGTAGTCCCTCGTCTCCTTCTCGAATACATGCACGATCACGTCCCCGTAATCGAGCAGGACCCAGTGGCTGTAATCGAGTCCCTCGATGCCGAGGAGTTTTATCCCTTTCTCCGAAAACTCATGCTCGATGAATTCGGCGATGGCTTTTACCTGTGTGGTGCTTTCCCCGGAACATATGACAAAGTAATCGGCGATGATGGTGAGTCCGGCGAGATCAAGGACAACGAGATCAACGGCCTTCTTGCTGAGGGCCGCTTTTGCTGCCTTGACGGCTAATTCTCTACTTTTTAAGGGTCTTCCCTTCCTTTCGATTCGGTTTCCGCTCTCACTGAACAGGTGAATACAACTTATTAGAAATTATAAAGGATTCCACATCCTCTGGCAACAGATATTTTATGCTGCGCCCGGCCCGTATGCGCCTTCGGATGTCGGACGAAGATATATCAAGCGGGGTTATCTTCACCAACTCCGCTTTTCTCCCGGTCAGCAGTTCAAGCGTAAGAGACTCCCCGCCGCTTTCGGCCAGGTCTTTCGTCTTCGCGAAGGGTGAGGAGAGCATCTCGTCGAATTCGCGGCCAGGCCGCGAAACCACTGCGAAATTTACCATCGAGACAAGCTGTTCGGGCCTCCACCAGTTCGGAATATCGAGGAAGGCGTCTATCCCGAGCATGAAGTAAAGCTCGGCGTCGTGGTACTGCCTGAGAAGGACCTCAAGGGTCTCAACGGTAAAGGATTTTTCCGATTTCACGCATTCGATATCGAGTACGTCGAAAAACCTGTTTCTGACCACGGCAAGCCGCACCATCTTGTACCGCTTGAGTGCATCGGCAAGGTCCTCCGACTTCAGAGGCGGATTCCCCGAGGGGATGAAAAACACTTTGTCGAGACCGAGTATCTCGCGTGTCTCTTCCGCAGCCCGGAGATGACCGTAATGGATCGGGTTGAAAGTGCCGCCGAAGACGCCGATCTTCAACTAAGCTTTCACTCTCTGATCTGCCCGTTTCCCAGGACGATGAACTTCGTGCAGGTGAGTTCCTCGAGCCCCATCGGTCCCCGGGCATGTATCTTGTCCGTCGATATGCCGATTTCCGCGCCGAGGCCGAACTGGAAGCCGTCGTTGAGCCGGGTGGAGGCATTCAGGAGGACGGCGGACGAATCGACCTCACGCAGGAACCTCATCCCCTTTGCGTAGTCCTTCGTAACGATCGTGTCCGAATGGGCCGAACTGTATTTAGCGATATGCTCAATCGCCTCGTCAATATCTTTGACCACTCTCACGTTCAGCACAAGGTCGAGGTATTCTTTATAATAATCATCTTCTTTCGCGGCAACGATTCCCTGCACGACCTTTCTCGTTTCGGGACATCCCTTCAGCACCACTGCCGCCTTCTTGAACCTTGCCGCCATATCCGGAAGGAAACTCTTCGCGATCTTCCTGTCGACGAGCATCGTCTCCATCGCGTTGCAGGTCCCGGGCCTCTGGACCTTGGCGTTAAAGCAGATGTCCTCAGCCATTTTGAGGTCGGCGTCTCTGTCGACGAAGACATGGCAGACGCCTTTATAATGTTTAAGGACCGGAATGCGGGAGTTTTCGGTCACCGCCCTGATGAGGCCCTCGCCGCCGCGGGGGATGATAAGGTCGACTATCCCTTCGAGT
>JAKAIZ010000109.1 GCA_021814065.1 Nitrospirota bacterium
GTCGATGTTATAGGCAGCACCGGCAAGGTGAAAGAGGCCGAGGAAGTAAAGGCAAAGGGCTAAGACCTCAGCAATTAAATCTCATTGCTCTTGTTACCTCCCCTAAGGGGACCCCGACGAAAACGGGTCCCCTCTTTTTTTTCATGGGAACCTGTTCAAAATCAGAATTCATGAAGACCTCGTCTGTTTGTCATTCCGGCTTGTCCGGTCATACTCGGCGACTCGCCGGGGCGAGAATCTTTCTTTATTTCCAGAAGGATTCCCGACCGCTCTGCTTGCGGGAATGACAGTGCTGAAGCCAGAATCGATTTTGAGATAGGTTCGGGTCAGACCTCTATTCTGAATTCGGCCCCATCTTCAGTGTTGGATGCCGTTAAGGTCCCGTTCATATCTTTTTCGATAATCATCTTCGACATGGAGAGTCCGATTCCGGTGCCCTTTCCATCTTCCTTGGTAGAAAAATACGGTTCGAATATGCGGTGGAAGACATCGTCCGCAATTCCGCCTCCGTTGTCCCTCACGGTGACCACCGTCTTATTCCCATCCCTGAAGCCACGCACAGTCACCTTAGGATTTTGGATATCCCTCTCTACAAGAACGTCCCTTGCATTGCTCAGAAGGTTCAGCAGTACCTGTGCATATACATTGGGGAATCCGTCGACGAACATATCGTTCTGCACTTCGACGGAAATACCGATGCCGTGGCTGGTGAAACTCGCGTCGATAATATAAAGGGCCTTGGCCACAGCATCTGCCAGCTTGAACGTAACGCGCTCTTTTTCCGGCTGATAGAAGAACCTGAAATCATCTATAGTCACGGACATGTGATGTATTATCGTCATCGCTCTTTCTACGCTTGCATTAAGATACTCCTTCTCGATGTTGCCGAACTGGCAGGTGCTCTTAAGGTCCTGAATGATCAACCCTACAGCGTTAAGAGGCTGCCTCCACTGATGGGCGATATTGCCGATCATCTCGCCCATCGCCGCGAGCTTGGACTGCTGCATAAGCAGGAGGTCTTTCTCCCTTCCCTTTGCAACTTCTTCATTCACTCTCAGCTCGAGTGTTCTGTTTAATTCAATGAGTGTCCCCAGCGCTTCGTCAAGCGCACGGAGGGGGACCATGCGCATAAAGAGGTAGGCGAAGAACCCCAACAACACGGCCACGAAAGTCAATTTCGCCGTTGAATCGAAGAGCTGTCGTAGTGAACGGCTGATCTCTATCCTTCCTACGACATGCCCAGAGTCGAAGAGGGCAGAAGAGCGCTTCATAAGAGGGGGGGGCAGTTCTTCGCCGTATTCCGCGATCAAGACCCCTTTTTCGTCGAAGATGCGGCGCCTTTCTTTCATGCGATTATTAGGACGATGCGAGAGGAATTCTTCGAGGCGTTCCCCTTCGTACCGCCATAGAAGGGGATTATTGCTGATTATGCGCGTGGCGAGAGATGCGTTCACCTCGGCTTCCGTCTCAACGACGGAAGCCACCTGCTTGTATCCTGCCGAGAAGTAGACAAGGGGGACAGTAAAGGCCGCCAGGACTGAAAGCAATATCGAAAGGGTATGCGTAATCCGTATGACCTTGGCGATAGATATCCGCATCTCAGCAAATCATCTATGCCGCCCGGCTGTCAGATGGCCCGTTCTGGTCAGCACGGAACGACCTGCCTTGGAAAAAACAAAATCGACGAAAAGTCGGGATGCAGTGGAGGAGCGCCGGCCGGTCACCAGGTAAAGGTCATAGTAATAACGATAGGCTCCGTCGGCCAATGTTTTTTTCCCTGGCGTTATCCCGTCCAGCGACAGGCTCTTCAGCCCCCGATTTTCCGAGATGAGCTGACAAAGAGAAACCACTCCGAAGGAGCCGGGCAGTCTTTCGAGCAGGTCTGCATTTTCCTGGTCTGTGACCGCAACGGTCATGCCGGGTCGCACTGCCGCACTCAGGACTGCCTTTTTCATCTGCGCCGATATGCCTTCCAACAGGAGCGTACTCGCCTCCCTCGCAGGACGTGTCACAAGGCGGACCGGTGTGCCGTCAGTCCAGTTCATCATCCTTCCCGAATATATATCGATGACCTGCTTCAGAGTGATATCAGACAAGGGGTTTGTTTTGTGTGTCACGAACACCAGGGGGGTCCTGCCGTATTCATAGGCAACCAGGCCTCTTTCTTTCTCGGCGGGCGATAATTTTTTACTTGCAACCGCGATGTCGATATCGCCTTCCAGCACCGCCTTGATCCCTCCGCTGCTGCCGAGACTCGGGAATACCTTCACGACTATGCCGGAATGTCTATCATGAAACGCCTCACCGAGCAGTCTCATGGTGGCAAGCGCGCTCCCGGTCCCGCCGATCCTTATAGTTTCTACCGCGTCCGCGGCAGCAGACCGGCCGTCAAATCCAGGTAACAAGGAGACAAAGACGATGAGAAAGAACAGGGCAAATCTTGAAAAAGCGGCAGAACGTGTCAATTCCTGCATTTTCCCTCCGCATTCTTCCATTCCCCGGAAGGTAATATTAGTAACGAAGCGGCGGGCTTCGTCACTTTTTTTTCCTCTCCTGTATCCTGTCGTAATATTCGGGATACATTGTTTTTGTGCATTCATCGCAGAGACCATGGGTAAACAACGCGTCCGAATGTTCCGAGATATAGATTTCGATCTGGTTCCAGTATCCCTTATCGTCTCTGATTTTTTTGCAGTTCGAGCAGATCGGGATGAGGCCGCTCAATTTTTTCACATTATCGAGGGCGTCCCGGAGTTTGGCGATAAGCTCGTCTTTTTCCTTGTCCTGTTGCCGTATCTTTCTGGTAAGGATAATAGTTTCGCCACACTTCTCGAGGGCGGCAAAAAGGCTGTCCATGTCCACCGGCTTCAGGATATATTTGTCGACCCCCAATTCGATCGCAGTCAAGAGCGTCTTTGCATCACTATAGGCGGTGGTGAGGACAATCTTGGTGTTGCTGTCCAGGGACTTGATCGCCCGCGACATCTCGATGCCGTCCATGACCGGCATCCTGATGTCCGAAATGACGATATCCGGTCTGAACTGCCTAAAGAGGGCCAGCCCTTCCCTTCCATCTCCGGCCTCAAACAACTTCGGAACTCTTCTCCTGATCATCCCGGCCACGACCTCTCTTGTGAGGCGCTCATCTTCCACATACAGGACGGACACCGGAAGAAGATCTTCGGATACAATGCCCTTCTTCATATATTGTATATAGTACAACACGCGGTCAGCCTGCGTCACCGGCGGAACGCCACACGGGGTCCCGGCATGTATAATAATCTATGAAGGTGACCGGAATAGGGCAATGCTCCCTCGATTATCTTGCGCTCGTCGATTCCTATCCCGATGCCGACACGAAGAAGGAGATACTCGAGTGGCACGAACAGGGAGGAGGACCGGTGGCGACTGCGCTTGTAGCACTGTCACGACTTGGGGTCAAATGCAGCTTCCATGGAGTCGTCGGGGATGAAGATGCAGGCGTCAAGATAAGACGCTCGCTCGCGGAAGAGGGCGTGGATGCCTCGGGGCTCGTGACACGCCGGGCATCCTCTTCTCAGGTCGCTTTTATCGCGATCGAAAAAGAGACCGGGAGGCGGACGATATTCTGGAAGCGGCCGACGGGAGTGCCTCTCCGGGGTGGTGAGCTTGACGCCGGCTTTCTCGACGACTGCGGGATGCTGCTGGTGGACGGTCTGATGGCAGAAGTCTCACTGTATGGGGCGGAGCAGGCGCAAAAGCGCTCTGTCCCTGTGATGCTCGATGCCGGAAGAATGCGTCCCGGCATGATCGAATTGGCGAGGCTCTCCGACTACGTCGTGGGCTCCGAGGAGTTTGCGCGGGACCTGGGGTGGGAACCGACCCCGGAAACGCTGTTTGGGGAACGTGAAAAACTCGGCGTAAAAGTTCTAACGATCACCCTTGGCGGGCGGGGAAGCGTCACTGTTTCGTCACAGGGCAAATACTTCATCACACCTGCCTTCAGGATTGGAGCGGTCGATACCACCGGCGCGGGAGACGTCTTTCACGGAGGTTATATCTACGGGCTTCTGAGGGGATGGGGCCTGGGCGAAACGCTCACTTTCGCTTCCGCTTTTGCCGCGCTCAAGTGCGCGAAAGTGGGCGGAAGGGCGGGCATCCCGAAACTGGATGAAGTCATGAAGTTCCTGAAAAAAGAAGGATGAGCGGCCTCGGTGGAGATTACTTCAGCTTAAGGAAATTCCGCAGCAGGTCTTTGCCGACCGTCGTGAGGATGGATTCGGGGTGGAACTGAACGCCCTCGACCGTGAATTCCCTGTGCCTCACCCCCATGATCTCGCCGTGATCGGTCCATGCGGTGATTTCGAGGCAGTCCGGCATCGTCTCTTTTCTGATGAGGAGAGAATGATATCTCGTTGCCTCAAAGGGGTTCGGAAGCCCGGCAAAGAGGTTCCTTCCATCATGGTGAATGAGCGATGTCTTGCCGTGCATGAGTTTCGGCGCCCGGACGATCTCGCCTCCGAAGGCGGCACCGATAGACTGATGGCCGAGGCATACGCCGAGCAGCGGAATCCTGCCTGTGAAGGTCTGTATCGTTTCTACGGATATGCCCGCCTCCTTCGGCGTGCACGGGCCTGGTGAGATCACAATCCTGTCAGGCGCCATCTTTTCTATTTCTTTTACGGTAATTTTGTTGTTCCTGAAGACCCTGATGTCTTCGCCCAGCTCGCCGAAATACTGTACAAGGTTGTAGGTAAATGAATCGTAGTTGTCTATCATCAATAGCATTTTATCCCAACCCTTCCTCTGCCATGTCGACGGCCTTCATCATTCCTTTTGCCTTATTCAGCGTCTCCACATATTCCCTCTCCGGCTCGGAGTCGGCGACTATGCCGGCGCCTGCCTGCACATAGACTTTCCCTTCTTTCACAATAAGTGTCCTGATCGTGATGCAGGTGTCCATATTCCCGGAATAACTGAAATACCCTACGGAACCCGCATAAGGCCCGCGCCGCGTGGGCTCGAGTTCCTCAATGATCTCCATTGCCCTCACCTTCGGTGCGCCCGATACCGTGCCGGCCGGGAAGCATGCCGCCAGAACATCGAAGGCGTCGAGCCCCGCTCTCAGCTCCCCTTCGACATTCGATACAAGGTGCATGACATGGCTGTACCGTTCAACGGTCATCAACTCAGAGACCCTGACCGACCCGATCTTCGCGACCCTTCCGACATCGTTCCTGCCGAGGTCGACGAGCATGATATGTTCGGCTATCTCCTTCGGGTCTTTTTTAAGCTCATCTTCGAGGGCCTTGTCCGCCGCCTCGGTCCCGCCTCTTTTCCTCGTTCCCGCGATCGGCCTGAGCACGATCCTTCCATCCTCCAGCCGCACGAGTATCTCAGGAGAAGACCCCACGATCCTGGCCTCTCCGATATCGAGATAGTACATGTAGGGAGAGGGGTTGATCACCCGCAAGGCCCTGTACACATCGAATGGGTCTACTGCGCTGTCCCGCTCGAACCTTTGGGAAAGCACGACCTGCACGACGTCCCCGGCCATGACATATTCCTTCGACTTTTCTACCGACCTGAGAAAATCGGGCTTGGTGAAATTAGACCGGACCCCGTTCGATTTGCCGGAAGGAACGGTATTTCCGGGAACAAGAGGCGCCCTCAGTTTCGCGATGATCTCTTCGATCTTCAGCTCGGCTTCCCGGTAAGCCTCGGCCGGGGATTTGTCCTCTATATGTGCGTTGGAAAGGACCTGTATCTTCTGCCTCAGGCTGTCGAAGATGAGCATGGTATCGGTCAGCATGAAGAAAAAATCGGGGAGGCCGAGCCCTTCCTTCTTTGCCTCCTGAATGGGCTCGAAGAACCTTACCATGTCGTAGCCCATGTAGCCGACCAGCCCGCCGAAGAACCTCGGCAGCCCTTCGATTTCGACAGGCCTGTAACGGGAGATTTCCTTTTTTATGACATCGAGCGGATTGTCCGATTCAAAGGCGACCGGAGGTTTCCGGCCGGTGATGATCTCGATCGTATTCCCCCGCCCCCGGATTATTTTTGCAGGCCTTGAACCGAGAAAGGAATACCTAGCCCATTTCTCCCCTCCTTCCACGCTTTCAAGAAGAAAAGACGGCGTTCCTCCCAGCTTCAAAAATGCGGAGACCGGCGTGTCCGTATCGGCGAGTATTTCCTTATACACCGGGATGAGATTTCCCTTTCCGGCCAGTTCCTTGAATTTTTCCAAATCCGGGTAAATCATGTTGACAAAATTCCCTTGTTAAATTTATATTTTATAGAATATAATTATATCTTATCGGTTGAAGATAAGTTAAGGGTTATCTGATCGGGATCAGATAATTTCGATGCAAATAATGCGGGAATAGCTCAGTTGGTAGAGCACAACCTTGCCAAGGTTGGGGTCGCGGGTTCGAATCCCGTTTCCCGCTCCATAAAAAGCAGTGAATAGTGAATAGTTGAAGACTGCTGTTTCAAAGAATAAAACCAATTTACCTTTCGCGATTCACTTTTCACGGATTAGATCTTAAAGGGCGGCGTACCCAAGTGGCTAAGGGAGAGGTCTGCAAAACCTTTATGCAGCGGTTCAAATCCGCTCGCCGCCTCCAGTACTCAATATTTCTTTTCCTTCTCTGAGTAATTCGAGGAGCGACAGCTCAAGGTCCTTTTCCTCGAAATACTCCTTTTCGAGCGACTCGATATAGAACCTGTCGAGGCCGCTGTTTTCGAGGAAATCTTCCCTGAGCGACGAGTCCATCGTATGGATGACAGTGGGGAATATCTGGTTGAGATACACTGATTCCTTCCTGAGGTCTAGAAACACCTTTTCGAAGAGTTTTGCCGGGACCTTGGCGGCAATACCCTTTCCCGCCAGTTCGGCGGTGATATCGGACCGTATCTTTTCCCTTACCTCCCTCAGTTCGAGACCCGGGAAGAAACTCCTCATCCTCTCTTTTAAGGCAGCGTGGGTCTCATGGTACAGCCTCTCCTCTTCGGTAACGTTCTGCAGTTCGGCCATCACCTCTTTCAGAGATGCCTCCCCCTGCTGGATGTTCTCCATGCCTTTAAGGAGGAGTTTTATCTTCTTCTTCCCGTAAGCGGTGATATATTTGTTCGTTAAAAGTTCTTGTATGAAGATCGTCTTGAAGAGGTCATGGTCGAGTGTGTCGAAGGCCTTTTTGTTCCCGATCAGGCTTCTCAGCGACTCGTCCCTGAGGTCTATCTTCTTCATGAAGGCTAGCTGGCTAAGGAGGGCCTGGACATTATCATACCGGTCGAAATAGGTGATAATAGAACTGAATTCCTCGAAGACGCGGAAGTCGTCGGTCTCCCGCGCGAGTTCGTCACAGGCCTTGCCGATATCGAGCAGCACCTGCTCAAAACCCCTGTCGTTCTGAGAATAGGCGGCATGTTTTGCCTTAATCAGGCGAACTATGTCCTCTTTGATGATATGCTGCTTCAATGAAGGATCTTTGAAAAAGAGGTTCTCGAGTATGGACCGGGCCTCTTTCGCGAAGTCCCGCTCCTCGGTCTCCTGGATCTTTTTCCCTTTGAGGAGAAGTTCATCGAGCGTATCGAAGAGAACGACGGGGATATTGTTTCTGATGCTCAGCGTCCGGAGCCTGTTCAGCCGTGCGTACTCGGAAGCCTGGAGCGTATCGCGCGCCATACTCCTGACGAGCACGTCCCGGTATTCATCAACCACCACCTTGTTTTCGTGATGGTTGTACATGACATCGATCTTCATCCTCTCCTGCTGGTAGCGGTCGATGCGGTTTTCTATGACGATCTCTTCGAGTAAAAGTTCATCCGCTGAAGCGAGTTCGCGGTTTCTTGCATACAAACCCTTATAGGTGCTGTAGTACTCCTGGTTCGCCCTGTTGATGAGCTTGAAGATGAAGATGATAGACTTCCTATCCTTCATTTCCGCGCAGAAGCGGCTCAGGAGTTCGGTGTCGCGTTCATCGGCCAGCAGGTCGGTCCTCTTGAGAAATTTGCCCACGGACCTGAGTATCTGTTTCTGCCGCCTTTTATAGTCGCCTTCAAATTCCGAGGAGACGAGAAAATAGTAGTTTGCTACCGCATGGCCCTGCAGGAAAAGTCTCTCGAACGTCTCCACGCCTTCGGTATTATTGGTAAACACGACCTTTTCCTGGTCGTCCAGGAAGGCCCCGAACATGATCAGGCGGTTCATGATGTCGCTCTTTTCCATGTCCTTGACAGGCTTTTCGACGCCGAACATATACTGGCAGAAGCTTCCGCCCGTCCCCTTGTAGGTGACGTTGTCTTCGGAAATGGCGAACTCGTTGCCGCGAGAGAAGAATCGTATGCGGGAGGGCTCCTCTTCGTAGAAATACGAGTTATAGGTGCTCGCTCCTGCGGCAAAAGCGAAAAAATCCACGCTTCCGATGCTGCCGTGGAGCCTGAGGTCCCGTATCATAGGAAAAATATACCATAGCATCGTCCAAATATGCTATTTCCGGGCACCATGGCGCCGTCCGGAGGGCGAGCCGGAATCACCGTTGGTTGCCGTTTGCGATTGCCGAAATTATTGCTTTCGTCTATCATAGAAGAGAGGTAACACAGGAAGCATGGCTATCGAAGCTGCAAGAAACAGTCGTCTGCCGGAAGATGCAATCCCCTCACGTGCGACCATCAGATCATGTAATGTGGGAAACAGGGCCCTCTGCGCGTTTATCGTAGTTTTGATGGCGGTATGTTTCCTGCCGGCCGGCGCTCCGGCGGCGGACGGGAAAGAGTATCTCAAAAAGGGCAAAAGCGCCCTCGATTCAGGTCATTGCGAAGAGGCGGTAAAGAAGCTGTCGCGGGCGGTGGAGGAATTTCCCCTTCTCGGGGACTATGCGCTTCTGTACCTCGCCGAGGCCTACCATAATCTGGGGGACCGTGCGAAATCCCTCAGCGCCGTCCGCATTCTTATAAAGAAATATCCCGAATCTCCGTTGCTCAGGAAGGCACGCGCGTCAGAGATCAGGGAGGCCGGGGAAAATGCCGGAGAGGACCTTTCCCGGTTATTCGATGCCTATGTAAAGGACTACCCCGGTGATGAACAAATGAATTTCATGCACGGTCTTTACCTGAAGCGGTCAGGGAATGAAAAGCAGGCGAAGGAGGTTTTCAAAGAGATATGTGTGAAGGCAGGCCCTCTGTCCGGTTCGGCTTGCAGCGAGTTGGACCCCGCGGAGCTGAGTGCCGGGGACGTTGTCGGCCGGGCCTTGAACCTTATGAAGCAATATCAGTTCGGAAAGGCCGAGCTCGAACTGAAAAAGGCGCTTGCGATGGGCGTTGAAAAAAACAGGGACGAGGTACTGAGGAATCTCGGGCTTGCGGTGTTCAGACAGAAGGAATACCGGGAGGCGGCCGCGATCTACCAGGAGATTAACGACACGTATTCGAGTGCCCGTTCCCTGTACCGTGCAGGAGACCGGGAAGGTTTCGAGTCCGCGCTAAAGGCCCTCGTTGATAAACATGACACACGGGCCGCAAACCTCTTATTGGCCCAGGCCTCCGATAAAAGGCGTGACGGCGACGCCGAGGGGGCACTGAAGATCTACGAAGAAATCACCAGCAAGTATCCTCTGGAGCAAGAAGATGCGATGTGGGGGATGGGCTGGACCCGCTTCATCGCCGGCCAATACAAGGAGTCCGGCGAGGTATTTTCGAAACTTTATGCACAGTACGAAGATCCGAAGTATCTTTATTGGCAGGCGCGCAGTAAAGAGGCCCTCGGCGAAGACGCGAAGGACCTCTATCAGGCGCTGCTGCAGTACGACAATAACTTCTACGTTGCGCTTTCGGCCGCACGCGGGAAAGTGCGGACCGCCGGGCCTGTTTCCACGGAAACGGCGGAAGCGGCGCCGGCTTCGGACAAAATATTTGAGAGAGTGGACGCACTTTTGTCTCTGGGCATGACAAGTGAGGCGGGCGGCGAACTGCAGTGGATCACGAAGCGGATCGATTCTCCTGCGATGCTGGTTGCGGTAGCGGCGCGGTTCCAGAAGATCGGAGATTTCAGGCACGCAATAAGTCTGGCCGCCAGGCTGCCCTATTCGGAGAAGATGCACCGCTTTTGGTACCCCCTGGCCTTCCGGAAGGAAGTCGAGGAGGTCTCGAGAAAAAACGGCATAGATCCCATGGTGGCGCTTTCGGTGATGCGTGAGGAAAGCCGTTTCGACCCTGACGCCAGGTCGGTGGCCGGTGCGAGAGGACTAATGCAGCTGATGCCGCGCACCGCATATCGGCTCGACAGGAAGGTGAATGTCGGGATCAGCAGCGAATCGGAGATAAACGATGTCGGGACCAATATTCGCCTCGGTGTTTATTATCTGAAAGCCCTCTTCGATGAATTCGGATCGCTTCCGCATGTCATTGCCGCGTATAACGCCGGGGAGGCGGCAGTGAAGAGATGGTGGGGAAAAGGCAATTATCGCGCCGTCGACGAATTCATCGAGGACATCCCCTATCCCGAAACGAGGAATTACGTAAAGAAGGTAATCACTTCGTACTATCAGTACAAGAAATTCTCCCCTCCCGAGTCGGCATCGACTGCATCGGTATTCAGCACCTTCTGATCTCCTCCATCGGCACTTCGTTGCCTTTGAGCTTTGGGAAGGGCTGATATTTTCTTTGCAACGTGCAGGATGGTTTTTGTATCCTAATGTGGTGACAATCTTGCAAAGACGGGAGGCATCAATATGGACATAAAGGAATTCGTCCTGGCGAAGGCGAAGGAGGCGAAGGAGGGTGCGCGCTCGCTCGCAAAGGCCTCTTCAAAACAGAAAAACCTGGCGCTTATCAAGATGGCCGAGGCGCTCAAGAAGCGGTCGAAGGAGCTGATCAGGGAGAACGCAAAGGATATCGCCTATGCAACGAAGAAAGGGCTTTCGAAGGCGATGATCGACAGGCTCACCCTGAACGATAAGAGGATACAGGAGATGTCACAGGGGCTAGTCGAGGTTGCGGCGCTGCCCGACCCGGTCGGCGAGGTCCTGAAGATGTGGCAAAGACCAAACGGCATGAGTGTCGGCAGGATGCGTGTTCCCATCGGGGTCATCGGGATTATTTACGAGTCAAGGCCGAACGTGACCGCGGATGCAACGAGCCTTTGTATGAAGGCGGGCAACTCGGTAATACTCCGCGGAGGGTCGGAAGCGATCCACTCGAACAAGGCGATTGTGAAGATACTGAGGGATGTGGCAAAGGCCGAAGGCCTCCATGAAGGAGCGGTCACATTCATCGACATCCCCGACAGAGAGGCGGTCATGGAGCTCCTCAAACTCGAAGGGATCGTCGACCTTATCATCCCC
>JAKAIZ010000110.1 GCA_021814065.1 Nitrospirota bacterium
TGCCCTTCGTGTCGTCTACTGCAATGAGTATTTTTTTCATTTGCCACCCTTTTTTAGTAGATTGCCGAAAATATTCCCTATTTGCCGTATCCGCCGCCGGCAGGCGCGGCCTGCTGCCCGCCGTAACCTGCCGCAGCAGGGGCAGAGCCGGATCCTTCCGCTGCAGTGGCCGACCCTCCACTACCGGCCGCAGGGGCCGAACCATATCCGGCGGTCTGGCCCTGCTGGGCCTGTGTCGTAACCTCACGTTGCTGACTGTAGACCGTGAGAAAGCCGATTATGGCAACCACGATCACGATAATTATCACAAGGGGCGCTTTCATAAGACCTCCTTCAAATATTCAGGGGACTTTCCTATCCCTTCTCGATGACAAATATGATTTTACCGCCTTCCTTCTTCTTTTCCTTAAGTTCATGCCCAGCCTGGTCGAGCATCTGGACGATCGTCTCGGCCGAAGACGGATTGTCGAAGACCATCTCGAGGACGTCTCCCTCCGCCATTTTTTCGAGGGACTTCTTGCAGTAGATCTGGGGATGCGGACAAACATAGCCGCAGACGTCCAGCATGTACTTCCCTTCACCTGTCTTCTCAAACTTCATTGCCATGGTATCAAAATCCTCCTTTGAATTATTTTCTGAAAATCAGAAAGCTTCCATTTCCTTTGCCATCTTCCGCTCGGACCACCAGTTGAAGAACTTAACGCCGATAAAGGCACCTCCGACCATGCCGATACCGAATAGCCACCCGCCCGGGTCTCCACCAGCGACTCTTATAAAAAAGGCCCCTATATTGCAGCCAAGTGCTATTCTTGCCCCCAGTCCCATAAAAAGCCCGCCGAACAGCCCCCATGCGATGAGCTCGCCTTTGGGAACCTTGAACTTGAACTCCTTGTTCAGGAGGGCCATCACCATCGCTCCGAAAATGATCCCGATGGACATCCACAACGCAGGATTGCGCCACGGCTCGGGCAGTCCGTTACTGAATCCGAAATACACGTTGTCATGCATGTTCCAGCCAAATTTTTCGAGCACCCAGGCACCGAACTGCGCCTCCTGAGTCGTGATATACCAGTATCCCGGATCGAAGACCGTCCCGTTTGTCGACAGGTCGCTAATGTGTCCCATCCTTTCGAGCAGTTCCCCGAAATTGAAGATGCCGAATTTTATCTGCATACCCTTCAAAACGAAAATATGCAGGCCGGCCGTCAGGCCTATGAGCACACCCATCAACGAAGTCCTCTTCGATGCCGTTATCATGCCCCAGATGCCGGACAACTCATCGCCGAACCCGGTAGCGCCGCCCTTTTGCTTGGCCCTTTTCTTCAGAAAGCCCTTTCTGATATAAAAGACGTAGATTATGAGGATCAGCGCGAGGGCAGGGATAATAGTATTGATAATCGCGTCACTCAACAAAAACTTTGTTATCCCATGGAAGCCCGACATGAAACCTGCCTCATCCAACGTCATCTTTGGCTTGCGAAAGACATCGCCGACGAGAAAGTAATCGAACCAGGAGGTGATCTTTTCCTGCGGTATCCTTGTTTGCGATAAGGCGTTATTTACCCACTCTTTTGGAAGAAACTTGTTGAATATCCCTCCAACGTCGGCAAATATCGCCTGCCCAAAAGATATGCCCAATATTGCGAGAATAGAAGTTCCGTTCCCTTCGCCTATCTTATAAAGAGATCCGGAAGCACAACCGCCCGACAGCACCATCCCGACCCCGAAAATCAGCCCCCCTATTACCTCATGGATGCCGATGGGCCCTGCATGGAAGGTGGTCATATTACTAGCAGTCAGGAAAGCCGCAACCAGACTGAAGAAAATGAGCCCCAGGAGGATCCCGACTGCCATCCTTGGAACTCCAGCCGCAAACAAATCCCTCGAGGCCGAGGCAAAGCAGAATCTGCCGTACTGGAGCATCATGCCATAGGCAAATCCAAACCAGATATATACTACAACGTAAATGTAATAAACATTCACCTTGTAATAAATCAAGCTGATGAGGATCATCAGCCCCGTAACAATAAAAGCCCAGATTTGACTTTTCTTATCTTCCACTGCCGTATCTACCTCCTTTTTATTTTTCTTTATTAAGGGTTATCATAGTAGACACTCTTCCTGTATTTTTTTTCTGGTCTTAATTCATATTCGGTAATCGTATATTTCGGTATCCCCCTTTCTGTAAGAATTTGCGTTGCGATTGCTGGTGATGCTGAGAAGAGAATCTATTGAAAGCGATTGTCTTAATCATTATTTCGCAGAAACCTGTTGTTCTGACTGTATTTAACAAAATACTCCGGTCAAAAATCAAGCTAAATTTATAACTTTAAGTTTCATTATTTCGCTATTCCATAACTCTTCGGACAGGCAAGTCAGCACTTTGACGCGTTATTTCCCGCCCTCAATTTTTTTATAAACCCTGACGCTCGTCTGATAGCGAAATATCCTCTCACTCGTCCCGAAAGATTTCACAAGCCGAAAGCCGGTCAAATTCTCCCTGACCTCCGGGGGCAGCGGGTCGCTCACTCTTTCGGAAATCACCGCCGCGGAGAAATCATTTTCCGGTTGTATGCCGCACAAATAATAGGGCGGGTTCCTGTACTCCAGGGTAAATCTGAGCGATGACGCTGCAATCGCAGCGCGGTCCGCGGGACTCAATGCGTTCCGGTAATCATAGACGATATGTTTATCGGTGAACATATCGAGAAGCGGGACGGAAACCGCTGGATTGACCGGCGTCCCGGCCGAAGTCAACGTGAACACCTCAACGTTGGGTTCCTTCGTCTCATTGAGAAATGTCCCGGCCTCCTTGATATTCACCGCGCTCACCGTCTGCAAAAAAGGAAGATACGCCAACAGGGCCACGGCGAACGACGACGTCACCGCGCACGCGGCAATACCCCGGCGAACGCCGGCCTCCTTTATTGCACAGAGGCCGTAGGACGCCGCAAGCGACAACATCGGAAACACCATTATACTGTACCGTATCCTTTTGATCTGCAGAAGGACGATCAGCGCCACCAGCCAGACAATTATTATGTATTTCCTGTCCTTCTTCCTCGCGGCGGCGTAAACGGAAAAAAGGGCAAGAGCGGTAACAAACGGATGTATCTGAAAAAGAAATGTAGACAGGAAGCTTTCTCCCCAGCGTTTCAGTCCGGGCTTTTGATAGGCGATGAGCAGGTGCATCTGCTCGGAAAAGACACCGAACTTGTACAGAAAAACAACCACTATGGGTACAACCGCACAAAGAACGATATACCCGATTCGGTAAAACATCTCTCGCCTGCCGGAGTTCTTCGTTGGTTCTTCCGTCATATATACCGCGGCGATTACCCCAATAACGGAAAGCATCAGCCACGTCGAGTACTTCGAAAAAAAGGCCAGGAATATTGCGAAGCCGGCGAAAAGCACTGTGGCCCCGCCTTGTTTCAGTGCCCTGATGACCAGATAGACAGCAAGCATAAGAAAAAAGGCAGAGGGGACATCGACGAGCATGAGCGGAACCTGAGTATACAGATAGGGCATACCCAGCAGGAACAAACCCCCGTAAAATCCGACCTCTTCATCCCAGAGCTCTTTGCCGGCAAGGTAGGTCAGCAATATCGTCGACGCGAACAACGCGCTTGTGAACATCTGCACATAGACCCTCACCTCCCCGATCACCCTGAAGATGATCCCGTACAAAAAAGGAACGAGCGGCATGTCGGTCCAGACCTCGATTTCCCTCCCCCATTCCTCGATGAAATATCGGATGCCATACAGCTCAAAATGCTTCGCCTGCGTGAAATAACGGGATGCGTCGACAATGACCTCGGGCTCAGGCCAAAAAAATGAAGAAGCGATAAAAGCCAGGACGAAAAGAACAGCCGGTCTGTGCCTGATCCGTATAGGCGCCGCAGCTAAAAAATATGAAACGACCACCCCAATCGCAATACCGACAAAGACTGATGCTGCGACGCGGCCATGGAAGCACCATCCCCATCTCGTAAGTCTGTCGTCGTCGAGACTTCGCGCGTGATAAAGCGCAAGATACGTCAGCAGCGTCAAACCCGATATAAAAAAAAGTCTTAACTGATTTTTTGAGGGTGACCGCATGCCTCTCATAGCTCAGAAAAAAATAAGGGCGTCTTCCGACGCCCCCGTCTGCATGTCATGTTGTCGCAATGCGACAGCCTGAAAAGTCCTATTTCACAACCGGGTAATTCTTGGTCGCTGCCTTGTGAAGGGCCTCTTTCATAAGCTTGACTCCCAGGGAATTCTTGTCCCATGCCGCCATGCCAAAACTCATTGTCATGGCATCGTAGCCGAGCGCACGCAACGCGACCACCGGCAAATTCTGCGTCTGCCCCGTCACACATACAAGAATGATCTTCTTGTCCTTCGGCAGTTTCTTGAGGTTCTCTGGTTTCAGTACGTCCTGGGTCGGTATGTAGATAGCACCCGGGATGTGTCCTCTATCATAAAGGACGGGGGCAGGTCTGACGTCGACAACCACAAAATCTGTTTTCTTCGAGTCTATCATCGCCTTCACATCATCGGGGCTAACCTGCCAGAATTTCTCGGCGGCTGCCTTCGAAAGCACGCTATTGAGTTTTGCCGCCATATCGTCCGCGGCAAAAGCGGACGACGCCACCAGCATCAACGAAAAAACAACCGTAAAAAAGAACACACCTGATCTTTTCATCAACCTGTCCTCCTTATTTATTCTTTATCTTTTCTTTACTTTTCCGTCCCGACGGCTCAATCTCCGTCACCAGGATATCACCCTGTCACTCGAAAAAATATCGTCGACAATGCGATCATACGAAACGCCCGGTTTGGACAGATCGACAACCTTGGTCTCGTGCTCTTTTGACTGCACGGCAATGATCTGATCGGACAACTTCGACGGCCCGTCATTAAGAATATGCAGAATCTTCACGGTAACCACTCCTTTCTCTTTTTCGGATCTTTTCGCCTACAGGATGATGACCCTGTCTGCGTCGTGGTTCATTACAGCGTTGTTGTACTGACTTCCGCAGACGATCTCCTTGGGAAGGCCCTCGGTCGTGACATTGAGGCCCTTTGCGCTATGGTCACAAAAACTCATGGTAACTCCCTTGGTCTTGCAAAGCTCGCCAAACTCCGGAGTGCCGAGAAGCTTTGTGCCGTCGTCCATGTTGAAAATAATCACCTCATGCCCCTTCGTAAGGGCGGCCTTCACGATTCCGACAACATGACCGACATGTCGGCTCGTGTTCACAAAAATGCCGAGTTTCATCCGTCTTCCTCCTTGTCACGAATTTTTTTCCGGCAGCCTTCCACTGCATGCATGCTAGCTATTTTCGTTTCCCGCATGCGGTTAATATAAATACCATAAACATTCGATAAAGTAAATTGGAAAATACAAGCGATCAAGTTTCTTTCTCTTGAAGTTTCATAAATGCTAAACAGGTAACGTCATTCCGGAAAACCGTCCTATCCTTCAATCAGTTTCTTTACCTGTTCGTAAACAACCTCAGGGGCGATGCCTCTCATGCATTTCACGTCAGGGCATTTCTTCCTGAAACAGGGCGCGCAGGCGACACCGCTTTCGACGATCACGTGCCGACTTCCATAAGGACCGGTTCTTCCGGCGCTCGTCGGGCCGAATACGGCGACCACGGGAACGTCGAGTGCCGCCGCGATGTGCATCGGGCCTGAGTCATTCGAGATCGCAAGTTTCGCCCCTCTCATCAATTCGATCAGCTCCGTGATACCCGTTCGGCCGGCAAGGGAGACCGCGTTTCCGCGCGAGGCGCCGACTACCCTCTCTGCAATCTTGCCGTCAGAGACGCTTCCCACCACGATGCATCTGACAGACAGCTTAGCAGCCACCTTCCCGAAGTGTTCCGCGGGCCATATCTTCGTATCCCATCTCGCGCCGGGCACAATCACAATATAGTTTCCGAACTTTTCCCTGAGTTTTCTTCCCTCCTCCGCCCCTTTCTTCGTAAGAGGAAAAGGAAAGATTGGGTTGTCCGTTTCACAACCGAGCGCACCGGCGATCTTCAGGTACCGGTCGACCGCGTGTACGTCCCTTCCTCCGCTCACCTTTTTATTGTAGAAGAGCCCGCTGCCCTCCCTGGCCTCCGAAAAGCCTATCCTCATGCGCGCCCGAGAGGCCATCGTGATAACACCGCTCCTCATGAGTCCCTGCAGGTCTACGGCAAGATCGTAACCTTCGCCCCGGATCTCACTGAAAAGGCCCTTTACTTCGCGCAGCGTCGAAGCTGCCCCCGAGATCTTCTTCCACCTGTCCTTATTGATCACGATCAGCCTGTCGATCATCGGGTTTCCCTCAAGCAGGCCTTCAAGTCCCCTCGCGATGATCCAGTGTATCTCGGCCTTCGGAAAACAGGACCGGACCGAATTGAGAAAGGGCAGGCTGTGGACGACATCACCCAGCGAACTGGGCTTCACGATGAGGATCTTCTTCGGAGGCTTATTCAACAAAACTCTTTTTCCCGCTTCCTGCGACACTATCGATAGTATACCACGCTGTCCCAACGACAAAAAAATAACCCTTGCGGGACTGGATTGCCCGATCAAGTCGGGCAATGACAATCAGTATGGCTGTTTGAACCGACTTATTAGTATCTTTTTAGGACCCTAGAATGACGTCCGTTGCTTCAGTGAGGTCCTTTACCACAAAATCTGCGTAAGGAGAAAAGAGGTCTTTCCCGGTCCCTACGAGGACCCCTTTTGCTCCGACCGACCTCGCAAGAAACATATCGATCTCTTTGTCCCCGACGACAAACGATCCTTTGAGGTCTATCCCATGCTCCACCCTGGCCCGATGCAGAAGCCCCGGCTCCGGTTTTCGGCAGGAGCAATGTTCGTCCGGATGGTGAGGACAGTAATAGAAATCTTCGAAACCGTATTCGCCGGTAAAGATATCGTTCACTCTCCTCACGAATCCTTCCTCGACAACCCCCCTTGCAATGCCCGACTGGTTCGACACCCCTATCAGCCGGAACCCGTTCTTCCGCAACCTTTCCAGACTGGCGATCTCAGGAAATATCTCAAGGTCCTCCATCCTGTTCAGGAAGTGGGCGTCCCGGCAGAGCGTGCCGTCCCTGTCGAAGAAAACAGCCCGGTTGCGGCCGATAAGCCTTCTTGCAGCGTCGAACACCTCCTCCGCGCTGATCAGATCCATGCACTTCAGGTCCTTTCTGCTGCATTCTCTCCCGAAGCAGGGGGCGCAATCAAGCGACTTCTTTATTGCAACACTGCCGCCGCCGACCGGCCCGGTCATCTCCGGAGAGGTCGATCCGAATACCGCCACGACCGGAGTGCCGACGGCGTAACCGATATGCATGGGGCCGGAGTCGTTCGTGATGAGAAGGTCGCTTTCCGATATCAGCGCAGTGAGTTCGCGAAGAGAGGTTTTGCCGGCAACCGGGAGGAGACGAGCGTCCGGCCCTGAAAGACCGGAACCATCCATGCAGCGGACGATCTCTCCGGCGATATCTGTTTCGGCGGGGCCGCCCGTAAGGAGGACGCTACCGTTTAGTTCGTCGATCACCCTCATCGCCGCCTCGGCAAAACGTTCGGGGCGCCATCTTTTGGAAGACCCGTATGTTGCGCCCGGGTTGACCGCAATGACCGGCCGTTTCAGCACGTTCAGGCGTTCTCTGGCCGCAAGCCGTTCTTTCAGTTGGAGATATATCCAGGGCGAGGACTTCGCCGCCGGCAGTCCAGCCTTCGACACAAGGTTAAGATAATAGTCGATGTGGTGAAGATGTTTGGCGGTTGAGTCATAGGGGACGGGATGGGTCAGAAGGAAACCCCTTCCGTCCCTTGCGTAACCGGTCCTGTCAGGGATTCCCGAGAGAAGTGCAATGAGGGCCGCATCAAGGGCATTCTGAAGAAGAAGTGACGAGCAATATCCGCGCTCCCTCAGCTTTTTTGCCAGCCTGACACGTCCCGGCAGGCTCTCGTACTCAGCGGAATAAAGGATAATCTCGTCGATATTAGGATCCTTTTCGAACAAGGGGGCAACCCAGGGTTTCACCAGGAGCGATATTTTAGCACCTGGCCTTGCAAGCCTGAGCGCGTGCACGGCAGGCATGGTCATGACGGCGTCGCCGATCCAGTTGACGCCCCGCACGAGGATGTTGTCGCAAGTAGCCAAAGACACAGATAATTGTACCCGATAGGCGGGAGGAAAGTCAGGGCGAAGAATGTAGGGGCGTATCGCGATACGCCCCTACGGATGGCAAATCTATTGGATCGTGATCGATACCGTCTTATTGCCTCCGGCCGAATCGGTAACGGTAAGGGTCACGGTTCCAGGCGTTGCGCTTACCGGCACAGTCACCGTAAAAGGCTCGTTGGCGCCGACGTTGCTGATAGAGCCGGTGCCAACTGTCCCGAAGAAGGCCCGCGCGGCGTCCGAAGAGACTACACTATAAGGAGGCGTGCCGCCTGTGACGGTAAAACTGGGACTTCCCCCGCTCACGGCACTGACGGGCGGGACAGTCGAAGGCGATATAGTCAGCTGCTGACTGGCGGCTGTCACGCTCATCGTTGCCGATACCTGCGCGCCAAGGGCATCAGTAACCGTTACTGTCACCGATCCCGTGGACGCGCTCAGCGGAACGGATACCCTGAAGGTACCGCCGCTATTAAGGACCGTCGTTGGCACGGGGAGGATTGAGGCGTCGGTGGTGGTCACCGTATAAGGAGCGATGCCTCCGGTGATCGAAAATAAAGCGCTTCCACCGGACACCACGCTTACAAAAGTTGGCGATAATACCGGCTTGGGCGGCTCCACGACATTCAGCGTTGCAGTGACCGTCGAGCCTGCGGTATCCCTGATCGTGAACTTCACCGTCGAGGGCGTCTGAATCGTGAGCGGGACGGCGGCGCTGAAAGTACCGCCGCTCGCGGCTACCGTCGCGGGCGATGGCTGCACCAATGCATTATCTGAAACGATCGTATATTCGGGGAACCCATTCACAATCATGAATTGCGCTGCGCCGCCCGGCAGGACGTTCGATGTATCGGGAAAGACCTGCGGCAGTAATGAAGGCTGTCCCACCGTCAGGGTGGTAGTAACTTGCGCCCCGATTGCATCCGTTATTGTATACACTACGGACGTCTTATCAGGCGTGCCCAGGGGAATACCAACGCTGAAAGTCCCGCTGCTAGCATTGACTGCCGAAGGCACGGGCGGCAGGACCGACGAGGGATTGGCCTTAATGATGTACGGCGGCACTCCGCCCACAATCGTAAACTCCGCAATGCTGCCGGCCGGGACCGCAGCCGGGTCCTTCGGAGATACCGCTAGTGCCAGCGGCTTCGATGTCACGTCGAGGTTGACAGAAGGGGACTGATCGCCACTCGACACGACAAGGCTGCCGGAATAGGCAAGACCTCCGCCGGATTTGTAGAGGACACATACGTCATAGTTCCCCTGATTATCGGTCATCCTCGTGACAGGCGTGCCTACGATTCGCGTGCCGTCGCAAAGCGTCACTGCACTCGTTGCATCGGAAAGTATGTTTGTATCGGGAGGATTCGCAAACCCGAAGCTGATCGAAAACGTCACGTCGCGCACGCCCGGTGCATTGGTCGCTTTTGAATCCTTTACCGATACCCGGAACGTCTGGCTTGCGGTCTCGATCGTGCTACTGGCACTTTCGACGGTTATTTTGTCCGAAGGAGTCAATGTCATCACCGCGCCTGATGGCGCGCCGCTGCCGCTGCCGCTACAACCCGAAATAATCATAAGGACCGTCAGGCATATGACCGCAAAAACAGCTCTCTTCATTTCTCCTCCTTGGATCTTACCCCGTGCTCCGGGAGACACTATGAAAATAAATTTAGGCATATTATAGCCTTATCGTGCAGGCTTTGCATAGAGGGGACTACATAACCCCTCCCAACCTCCCCTTATCTTACGGGGAGGAAAAACCCCTCTTAATTTAAGAGGGAGAAGGGGGGAGTTACTTCTGCCAATTTAGTCCTGCTCAGACAGCTCACAACGGCCGTGAAAGGAATTTTTCGAGGGCTTTTACCTCATAAATGGGTTCCAGACAGACACCTGAGGCAAGGCAGGGGGTGACTGAGCCCTTCTCTCCGGAATATGCAAGTGTTTTGTAAGGTCTGAAGCAATGGATAGCCCTTTCGGCCAATTCGCTCCCCGAGGCGGCCCCAACACTCAGCTTAATGATATTGAAATATGCGTCGACCGTGCAGTGAAAATATCCTGCATGTATGCCGAGATCGGAGGCAGTTCCGGAAAAGGCTTTGAGCCCCTCTTCAGCCCGCCGGTAATAGCCCTCCTTTCCGGTAATAAAGTGCAGCCTGAGGAGTTGCATGATTCCCACCGAATTTGCCGAGGGGTGAGGAATGTCCTCTACAGGTTTCATCCTGATGCCCAGCACCTCCTCGTCCGTATCCCGGAATCCGCCCTCTCCTTCGTCCCAGAATTTTGAGATGCCGAGATCAGTAAGTCTTTCCGCGGTGTCCAGGTACGAGCCCTGCGCCGTCATCTCATACGCGTCGATCAACGCCGCAGTCATGTTCACGTAGTCGTCAAGCACGCCCTTGACCCCACCGGCATGGAGAAGGTCATCTCCGGTAAAATGGTCTTTCAAAATCCTGTCGAGGCTTTTCAGGGCAAATTCCCTGAGAGGTTTGTCTGCAAACGTCCTGTAGGCTGCCAGAAAGGCGGAGATGCACAGACCGTTGAGCCCTGAATACATAGCCTTATCCACGAAAGGCATTACCCGGCTGTCCCGCACGCGGAGCAATTTTGACTTTGCCGACCCGATCATCCCCACCACCCGCTCCGGCGCATAGCCGGTCTTTACTGCAATCTCCGACGGTTCCATTGCCACAAAGAGCACCCTCTTCGCGGTGTCATGGGGCATCTTTGCCCTTTCGTGGAAAAGGTAAAGGGACATGATCCTGTACTCCTCCTCATCAAGCGCGCCTCTGAAATCCTCGTCCCGCCAGGTAAAATATCCCCCCTCGTCTTCGGGCGTCACATCCGCGTCCTGGCTGCTGTAAAAACCGCCTCTCGGGTCCGAGAGGACCTCGCGGAAGAACCGTATGATCCCTTCCGCGACCGACCTGAAATATTCCGAGCCGAAGAGGGAATAGGCGTTCAGATAATTTCTCAGGAGCCAGGCATTATCGTCCGCCATCTTCTCGAAATGAGGCACTATCCATGCCTCGTCGGTCGAGTACCGGTGAAACCCTCCACCGATCTGGTCGTGCACCCC
>JAKAIZ010000111.1 GCA_021814065.1 Nitrospirota bacterium
AAGCAGTATTTTTCTTTATAATATATAATATGCAAGATTCCAGTTCAGCGAATTGACTTTATCCTACGTATGAAAGGAGGTGTGTAGAACGATGAAGAAACTCTTGGCGATAATGCTTACACTGATAATGGTTCTTTCTTTGGCGCTGACGATAGGATGCCAGAAGAAGGAGGAAGCCCCTGCACCGGCGCCCGCGCCCGCACCGGCTCCTGCTCCTGAACAGGCGCCTGCTCCGGCTCCGGGCGGCGAGAAGCCTGCGGAAGCTCCGGCTCCTGCTCCGGCTCCGGCCGGCAAATAATTTAACGCCGGTTATTGACACAAAAAAAGGGCTCGTTAAGAGCCCTTTTTTATTGATCTCTTGCATCTCCGACTCACAAGGTTACCCGAATCTCCTTTTCCACCGGTCCGAAGAGAAACCTCTGTCGCCGCACCCTGACAGTGACCGTATCCCCGGGCTTTTCGTAGAGCAGAAATATCCTCACGTCGTCTGAGCTTTCTATCTTCGTACCGTCCATCGACAATATCACGTCCCCTTTTTTGAGGCCGGCCTTATCAGCCACGCCACCTGGCATAAGCGACTCGATCGAAACCATCCCCTTTTCCTCTTTGAGAATCACCCCAAGTTTCGGCGTCTCGGGCGGCTTGATCGGAGAGGGGAAAAGGACGAAATCAGAGATATTTCTTTCGATATCGGCATCGTTCAGAAGGATTGAATATTCCTGGCCGTTAAGTCTGTACGCCCGCTTGGGGATGCCCGAGCCAAAGGCGAGATGGCCCATCCCCGCCACGACCACGACCTGATAGTCAGGGTCCTTTTTCATGAACGCGGCCAGATTGTGCGCCATCGATTCGTCCCAGAGGACCTGCGCCTGGTAGAAAAAATCGAAGTTGCTGCTCTCTGCGCCTTTGTGCATTTCGAAGAACTGTTTCAGCCTCGCCTTATACGCCATATCGGAAAGATCCATATCCTGCGGGATCTCTTTTCTCTCTTCCGGAGTAAGAGCATAAAGCCCCTCCTTAAAGACCTTAGATACAATTGCTTTCCTGATATTCAGGGCGATGACCGGTATCTTGAACTGTCTGGCGTACAACAGGATCTCGCGATAGAAGGTATAGTCGAATCCCCACTGTTTAAAATATTCCGATTTTTTCAGGAACTCCCGCTCATCAATGGCGCCCGAGATGTAATCGTCGAGTGCCTTCTGGAACGGCTTCTGGAACATCTCCATCCCGATTGCGATCTTATTGCCCCTCTCGTGCAGTTTGCGGATTACCTCATACTCAACCCGGTGGTGCGCGAAATTATCATGCTGTTCTCCCACGTACACGATCTTCTTTCCGGCAGCCTTGTCGATAGCACCGGGCATATCGATCAGGCGGGCAATCTCTACCCCGGGAACTTCGCCCGCTAACTTCCGGGTCATCCCCCTTGCGCTCGCGTCTATGTCTTTAAAGGTGTTTCTCCCTCCCTTGAATGATATCCTGCTGTATTTACCGTAGTGCATCATCCTCTGGAGATACCCGACCATGTCCTCTGAGGCAGGCCCGTCGACGACCGCGATCACCCCTTTAGGGTTATACGGATTTTCCCGCGTAACGAGCACAAAATCCTGATCGTTCTTGCCGCCCTTGGCGTAGAGTCTTTCCGCCAGGGGGCTGTCGGAGCCGAAGACCAACAGAGAAGTCGACTTAAGGTCGTCGTAGGAAACCTCATGCTCCTTCTTCTGAGCAAACCCCTCACTTTTCAGGTACCCGGCAACCGCCGAAGACCCGTCCCCCTTCCCTTCCTGCATTACGAAGATCTTCTTTGGATCGCCCAGAAGCCGCGATATCACCGGTGGAAATTCTTTTTCCGACAGCGCTCTGAACAGGTCGTAATTGCCGTCGATGACCAGTTCCGTGGGTGACCCTTTCGTTTCGATCTCAAGCCGAGTCTTTTTCTTCTCTATCTCGAAAGTCTTCGTTGTTTCTCCCTCCTTAGTTTTTACCGCAACCGGCAGGAGGAACCTAAAATCCTTCCCCTTTTGTTCCAGTTCGAAAGAGACGACCGCTGTCGACCCCCTATATGACAATTCCGCATTCTTCACCTCGATCTGCGGCCCGCCCTTTTCTTCCAGCCATTGTTTGAAGTACCATGAAAGGTCCTTGCCTGTGACGGTCTCAAAGGCGGTCTTGATGTCGGTCCACGAAGCGCGCCGGAAGCTGTTCTTTTCGACAAAGGCCCTGACCGCATCGAAAAACTTCTGGTCACCGATGCTCATCCTGAGCATATGGAAGACCATGGCGCATTTCCCGTACCCGATCGCCCTGGAGGCGTAATCCATCCGGCTCGTAAAGGTGTTCAGCGGAAAGTCATTGTCGGCATTCACGTAACTGCCGAAAGATATGAGTATCTGCTTCCTGTAGTCCCATCCTTCGCCTTTGAGCTCTTCGAACCTCTGGTCTGCGAGGTAAGTGGTCAGGCCCTCGGACCAGTTGCCGCCCTGATAGTCGACATACACCATATTGCCGAACCACTGGTGAAGTATCTCATGCCCGAGCGAGGTCTCCAGGATAAAGGGCAGTCTCACCACCTCACGGCCGAGGAGCGTATATGTCGGAAAAGAATAACCCGTCGGCAGCACGTTCTCGACAATCGAAAACCTTTTATAGCGGTATGGCCCGATCAGGTCATTATACATTCCGAGGTATTTCTTGGTGTACTCGATGTATTTCTTCGCGAGTCCTGCATCCTCGGGAAGGAAATAGGTTGCTATCTCGGTGCCCCTGAAATCCTCTCTTTGCACTTTGTAGCTTCCCCCGACAAGGGTGATCCCGCCGACCGGATGCGGGAACGAGAAGACAAACTCATTTTTCCTGTCAGCAGTCTCCCGCACGGTCACCTGGTCTGCCTCCGAAATCCCCTCGAACCCTGGGGGAAGGACCGCGGTGAGGTTATAGACCGACAGGCCCCTTACCGAAGGATACCAGCCGCCCATGAGCACAATGCCGGAAGGCTCTATCAGATTGCCCTGAACAACTCCCGGGTTCTTTTCCATATCGGCCGCAGGGATGGCTGCTGCCTCCATTTCATATTCTATCACCACGTTCTCCGCAGACCTGCTCGGGCCGAAGGTGACCACAGAAGTCTCATGTCGTGCCTCAAGCGCTGCACCATCGACCGTTACTGAGAGGACCCTGAGTCCCGACAGGTCAACCGCAGCCTCGCCGCCGGCCGGAAGCACAATTTTCGAAACCCCCTGCAGCAGGTGCCGCTCAAGATCGAAACGAACGGTAATATTATTGGCTGGCAGGCTTTCCATCCCGTATGAGACCACCGGCAGGAATAAAAAAAAAGTCACCAACAAACCCATCATGAAAGCGCGCATATATCATCTCCTTCTTTTCCTGGCCGGACCACGCCCGCCCTGTGACAGGAAGACCCTGTTTTTGCCCTGTTCCTTTGCTGCGTACATAGCGCTGTCGGCCGCCTTTATCAGAGACTCGGCCACAGCCCTGCCGCTCCCGCTCGCTTTGATACTCTGCGACATCGAGGCGACCCCGATGCTGCAGGTAATGACACCCCGTATGTCAAGACGCGGTACGCGTACGCCGTCCCCGGTCTTCAGAAAAACATTCGCCGCGATGTCGTGGCGTATCCTCTCTGCATAACGCGCTGCCTCTCGGATATCCATTCCCGGGAGTACCACCACATATTCGTCTCCCCCGTAGCGTGCGAGCACGGCCTTGACGCCGATAAAAAGTCTTCTCAGGATATCGGCCACTTCTTTCAGCACGCGGCTCCCGGCAAGGTGCCCGTGAGTATCGTTCACCTCCTTGAACCTGTCGAGATCGAAGAATAAGAGCGAGAGGTCACCACCCTGCCTGACGACCTTCATCGCCTCCTGCTCGAGGCTGTGGAAGAAAAACCGGTCGTTATGCAGATCGGTCAGGGTGTCCTTTTTTGAGAGTTCTTCGAACATCCGCCCGATCAGAGCGTTGTGCACCAGCGTGGCGGTATAGCCGGCGAAGATCTCCAGGAGCGCAAGATCATGCTCGTCGTAGTTCGCCTTCCCTTTTCTGTTAATAAGTTCTATGACCCCTATCTTGGCCCCGCCTATCACGATCGGGGCGCAGATGATAGACCTGGTCTGAAAGCCGGTTTTCCTGTCAACCACGGCATAGGACCTGGAGTCCTTCTGTACGTCCTTGCTTATGTAAGGCCTCCCCCTGCGGTAGGTGACCCCGGCGATCCCGCACTGCTCTCCAAGAGAAGTCCCGACGAGGGCGCGTGAACCCCTCCCGAAGCAGGCGGCAAAAAAAAGCTGTCCCCTGCCCTGCGGATCCCATTTCAGCAGGGGATCATCGAGCAAAATGGACCCGGATTCTGAAGGCACCAGCCTGTTGGCCCATGTGAGTATCTCGCTCAGGATGACACCCAGGTCCACGGCATAGCCGGCGCCGCCGTGCCGCTTTTTCCTGTTGAGCAGCCGCGCAAGAGTAGGCACATCAGCGATATTGACCTTCATCTCAGCAGCACCTGAATGAATTTTCCCGTGTCATTATTCCGCAACTTCCAATAAAGTCTATCATAAAAAAGGCCGATATGTGAGATGTCGCAGGAGAAAAGCGCCCTCAGAGATCAGGGGTCCGGAACCGTAACCGGTTCGTCATTGAAATAAAATCTGAATAGACATCCTCCACCGTAGAGGAAGCGGTTACCCTCACCCTGCATACGTCAGATCCAGCCGCAGCATAATGCCCTATCAGGGGAGCGGTGCGTTCATGGAATATATCCAATTTCCTTCTGACCATTTCGATTTTGTCGTCCGTCCTTCCCGAGCGGTCGCCGCCTGTGTTCTCCCCAATCCTCCGGAAGACGTCCTCCGCCTCGCAGTCCAGGACTATGACCGCCTCGGTCTTCACCTTTCTGTCCATGTCCCTCGCCTGGTCCGTATGACGCGGCAGCCCGTTGAGGACCAATATATCAGTCCCGCTGAAGTCCCTGTCCCGCAAGAACATGTCGATTATCTTTTCGGCTATATGAAAATGCTCGTTCTCAAGAAGCGCCCCCTTTTCGAGCACGTCTTTAATGAAGGAGTGCTCTTTCCGCGAAAAGCCGTCTGGGGCTGTTTCATGCCCGGCAATCGCACGGAGTTGATGGCCGAAATCGAAATGGAAGCACCGCCTCCCATCAAAACCGCGTTTTTCAAGATACCCGCCGAACGGCGTCTTCCCGACACCCGTGGGACCGATCAAAAGCATGGCATGGACGTTCATGCCCTTTTTTTCAGCGCCCGCTCTACGGTCCTGATCGCGCAGAACTCCCCGCACATACTGCAGACCTCCGATTCCGTAGGCGGCACCTCGGCCCGCCACTCCCTCACCTTGTCGGGATTAAGACTGAGCGCGATCTGGCCGTTCCAGTCGAGTGCCTTTCTGCAGCGCGCCATCTCTATATCCGCATCCAACGCACCCTTAATGCCCTTGGCGATGTCTGCCGCATGGGCCGCGAGTTTGGACACAATTACGCCTTCCTTCACGTCTTCTATGGTCGGCAGGCGGATATGTTCCGAAGGGGTCACGTAACAGAGGAAATCCGCGCCCGCAGCGCCTGCAACCGCACCGCCGATGGCGGCAGTGATGTGGTCATACCCCATGCCGATGTCCGTAACGAGGGGACCGAGCACATAGAACGGCGCCCCTTTGCATATCTCTTTTTCGAGCCGTACGTTCAGCTCTACCTGGTTCAGGGGCACGTGTCCCGGCCCCTCGATGATCACCTGCACACCGCCTTCAACGGCCTTGTCCCGCAACTCTCCGAGCGTCAGAAGTTCTTCGATCTGCGTGCGGTCCGTCGCGTCGGCAAGACACCCCGGGCGCATGCCGTCGCCTAGGCTGAGGGTCATGTCATGTTCCCGCGCGATTTCAAGGAGCCTGTCATACTGCTCATAGAGGGGATTGTCCTTTTCGTTGTAGACCATCCATTCAAGCAGGAACGAACCTCCCCTGCTCACGATGTCGAGTATCCTGCCTTCGGCCCTCAGGCGATCGACCGCCTTCATCGTCAGACCGCAATGCACCGTGATGAAATCCACGCCGGAAGAGGCATGTTCCTCTATCACACGGAACAGGTCGTCGACCGTCATCTTAGCGATCGAACCCCTTTCTTCAGCGGCCCTGACCGCCGCCTCGTAGATAGGCACGGTGCCGATCGCAATCGGAGACTTCCTGAGCATCATAGCCCGCAGTTCCCTTATCGGGCCCCCGGTCGAAAGGTCCATCACCGCATCGGCCCCGTATTTGACGAGGGCATCGAGTTTTTCCATCTCTTCATCTATCGAAACCCTGTCTTTCGACGTGCCGATATTGGCATTGATCTTGGTCCGCATTCCTCTGCCGATACCGATCGGCTTTATCCTGCGGTTCCTGTTAAGGGGGATGACGCTCACCCCCGAGGCAATATCCGCTGAAAGCGCTTCGGCTGAAACGCCTTCTGTTGCCGCAGCCTTCTTCACCTCTTCGGTCACGATGCCTTTTCTTGCCAGTTCGATTCTCGTCATTTCAATAGCCTCACAAACCCTTCCGCACTTGATTTAATGTCACCAGACGCGAGGATAGCCGATATAAGGGCAACGCCGGAAGCGCCCGCCCCCAGGACCTCCCCAACCCTCTCCCTTGTGATGCCTCCGATCGCAAAAACCGGCATCGCCACCTCATCCCGCACCTTCCGGAGCGGCCCAAGCCCGATCGGCCTGCCGTAACGCATCTTGGAAGGCGTCTCGTAAACCGGCCCGAGAGTGATAAAATCGGCGCCTTCCTCTCCGGCCCTTCGGGCCTCCTGGATGCTGTGCGTCGAAACGCCTATCAGCATCGATTCACCTGCTGCCTTTCTTGCTGCGGGCAGGGGCATGTCGGCACTTCCGAGATGCACGCCGTCCGCACCGACCGCAAGGGCCACGTCGACCCTGCCGTTGACGAAAAGCTTGGCGTTGTATTCCCTTGTAATCGCCCGGAGCGCGTATGACATATTAAGCAGTTCCCGCGTCCCCAGGTCTTTTTCCCGAAGCTGCACCGCCCTCACCCCACCTTTCAGGGCGCTCTCGACCGCCGCCGACAGCGTCGCACCGGGACCAAGAAGACCCCTGTCCGTTATCAGATACAACTGAAAATCTATCTCTCTCAGCACGCAGGGCTACAGCATCCCTTCTATCGGGCTGCTCGCGGTCGCGTACAACTTTTTCCCTATCCTTCCGGCGCGATATGCAAGCCGTCCCGCGATTACCGCATGTTTCATCGCGGAGGCCATCGCAACCGGGTCCTTTGCGCCGGCGATACCGGTATTGATCAGGACCGCATCGCAGCCGAGTTCCATCGCGATCGCGGCGTCGGATGCCGTTCCCACCCCGGCGTCGACAACGACCGGTATTTTCACCGCAGTCTCGATTATGATCCGTATGTTGTACGGGTTGCGAATACCAAGGCCCGACCCAATAGGTGCGCCAAGAGGCATGACCGCAGCCGCGCCTGCGTCCTCGAGACGCCTCGCCATAATAGGGTCGTCGTTCGTATAGGGCAGCACAATAAACCCTTCTTTTGCGAGGACCTCGGTAGCCTTCAAAAGTCCGATCGTATCGGGAAAGAGCGTCCTTTCATCTCCGATCACCTCGAGTTTCACGAGGTCGGAAATTCCGGCTTCCCTGGCAAGCCTTGAATACCGCAGTGCGTCTTCCACCGTATAGCATCCCGCCGTATTCGGAAGGATCTTGTATTTCCTGGGATCTATATAATCGAGAAGGTTTTCGGACTTTCTGTCCGTTATGTTAACCCTCCTGACGGAGACAGTGACTACATCAGCGCCGGACGCCTCGATCGCCTTTTTCGTCTCTTCAAAGTCCTTATACTTGCCGGTCCCCACCCAGAGCCTGGAACGGAACTCTACGTCCTTGATCACCAGCTTGTCTTCCATTCATCCTCCTCCAACGAAATTCACGATTTCGACAGCGTCGCCGTCACTCAGCAGGAAACGTTCATAGTCCTGCTTTTTTATCACGGACATATTTACCTCGACCGCCACTTTTCCTCTCTCGATCCGCAACGTGTCGAGGAGCTCACCGACAGTGGCTGCCTGCAGGTTTTCTACTGTCTCGCCGTTTATCTTCAGCCTCATAAAAAACAAAAACCGCATCCCTTCCGGGATACGGTCGCCTTCAGCTTTCCTTCCCTACTCCCTACGCCGGAATTATCCGTATCAGGTTCAAGGGGTCTCTCCCGCAAAACGAGAAACTCTCAGGCATCAAGCCTCCCCCAAGGGTTGATTAAAGTATAGAGCAGCAACGGATTCATTGTCAAATAAAGCGTGCCGTGATAAGACCGCGCAAAAAAAAGGCGCCGGTCATGTCCGGCGCCTTTTCGCCATAAACGAACAAGTCATCAGCAGTGTTGTCCCATCGACGGCGCAACGGACAGGTCATTTGCGATATAGTTGTTATCGCCGGTTTCGTAATATGCTATGGTCACTTTGTCCCCGATCTTCAGGTTGCTGAAGGATTCGAGTTTACCACATTTCGAAACGGTCGCATGGCTGTTCATGCTGAATATCTGCTGATCGTTAGGTGCGGCCTGCACGGTAACAATCCTGTCGGCATTGTCAATTGCAACGACCTTCCCGCTATACGAAAACGGGGTAGCTCCGGTCGAAAATGCAAACGCCGGAAATGCAAACGCCGTCACAAACAGCATTGCGAGAACTCCCGTCAGTATACCGCCGAGAAGCATTCTCCTGTCGAACATAGTCTGCACCTCCTTTCCTCTTACTCTTTGCTCCGTTGGCGAAACCCATGATCTCGCGCTTTCAATTTCAGTATATGATTAGGCGCAAGGTTTCGCAACTTAGCAACAGGCTGGATTGGTCTGTTTTCGGCAATCATCCGGCCGAAAAAACCTAAAAAAAGGACTTTACGAAAAAGTCCTTCATTTTTTCGCATCTTATTGCTATTCCCAAATGCAACTAAGCCGACCCATCGGAGACAGAAATCATGCAAGGGGCATCAGATGGAACGAAATGGTCCGCAGCGCCAAGTATTTTTGAAAAATCGGGCGTTCGCGGCGGCCCCTATCTAAAAAGACATAAAAGCTTAGCGTATATTGATCTTGTGCGCAAGACACCCCGCGCCGAAGCCGTTATCAACGTTCATCACAGCAATGCCGGGGACGCAAGAGTTAAGCATCGCAAAAAGCGCTGTCAGTCCGCCGAGGCTCGTGCCGTATCCAGTCGAGGTGGGCACCGCAATTATCGGCCTGTCTGTCATTCCCCCTACAACGGAAGGCAGCGCCCCCTCCATACCGGCAACCACCACAATCACACGCGCCGCCGTGACACGGTGGACGCTGTCGAGAAGCCTGTGCAGGCCGGCGACACCCACATCATAGGCAGTGACCACTCTGCTGCCGAGAAAAGAAGCGGTGACCGCAGCCTCCTCCGCAACGGGGATATCCGACGTGCCTGCGGTAAGCACAAGGACGCTGCCCTTTTTTTTCTTCGCAGCCCCCACCGATATCACTCCCGATTCAGGATAAAATACAGCGCCTTTTATCCCAAGGGCATCATACACGCTTTGCGTCGCCTTTGTGACTAGAAAGGCCCTGCTCTTTTTATACATTGCCCTGGCAATAGCAACAACCTGTCGCTCGTTCTTTCCCGCAGCGAAGACAACCTCGGGCACACCCTGCCTGAGGTGCCGGTGATGATCGACCCTTGCGAAATGCATGTCTTCGTACGGCAAGTGTTTGAGGCGTGCAAGCGCGTCTCGGACGGGGAGCGTGCCTTTTCTGACTGAATCGAGAATCCCTTTGATCGTTTCGCTGTCCATGGCGGGATCAGAATTCAGGGCGCAGGGCGCGGTTCATCAGGACGCTTACCGCCTCGGCAGGGCCCTTGTCCTTGTAGATGACCTTGTAGACCTGCTCCACAATCGGCATCTCGACGTCGAATTTCCGCGAGAGCCCGAAGGCCGACAGCGCCGTAGCCACCCCTTCGGCAACGCTCTTTGTAGAAGAAAGTATATCTGACAGCTTCATCCCCTGTCCGAGCTTGATGCCGACGGAATAGTTTCTCGACAGCGGACCGGTACAGGTGAGCACGAGATCTCCTATGCCGCTGAGTCCCGAAAAAGTCCTCTTGTCCGCCCCCATGCGCTCGCCGAGCCTCGTCATCTCCGCAATGCCCCGCGTAATGAGCGCGGCCCTGGCATTGTGGCCGAGACCCAACCCGTCGCATATTCCGGAGGCGATGGCGATGACATTCTTCAGCGCACCGCCCAGTTCCACGCCCAGCATATCGGTATGGGTATAGACCCTGAAATAGCCCGTATTAAAAATCTCCTGCAGAAGGAGTGCCGTTTCGTCGTTATTGGTAGCCAGTGTCACGGCGGTCGGAAGTTTGTTGATCACCTCACGGGCGAAGCTCGGCCCGGAAAGCACGGCGATCTGCCTCCCTGTAATTTCTTTGAGAATCGAAGAGACGGTCAGCAGCGACCCGTGCTCGATACCTTTCGAAGCGCTGACGATGACCGCCTTTTCGTGGATATACCCCGCCGCACCGCTGAACACCGGGCGAGTAAACTGGGTCGGGACCACGTTCAGGATATAGCGGGCCTTTCTCACCGCCTCTTCGATATCATGCGTCGCCCTCAGCGCGGCCGGCAGCACCACATCCGGCAGATATGTACTGTTAGTCCGTTTGTCCTGTATCTCCTCAGCGACCTCCTTTTCGTGCGACCACAGGGAGACATCGTATTCCTTTCCGGCAAGAAGGCTTGCGAGTGTCGTGCCCCAACTCCCGGCGCCGATGACCGCGATATAGCTCATGGATTGTCCTTCATCTTATTGTCCGGCAAAAAACCTTCATGGGGAAATATAACAAAAACCCTCTGAAATTTTCATATGTACTCGCGCATTCATGAATAACGTCTCATTTCTTCGTCCCCTTCTCGATCTTCGCCCAGGTGTCCCGCAGGGTTGCCGTACGGTTGAAGACGAGTTTTTCGGGCGTCGAATCAGGGTCAACGCAGAAATATCCGAGCCGTTCGAACTGATAGCGGCCCCCCGGCAAGGCGCCTCCGAGACCGGGTTCAATGCGGCACGATCCAAGCATTTCGAGGGAGTTCGGGTTGAGGAGGTCCCTGAAATCACGGCCCTCCCTTTCC
>JAKAIZ010000112.1 GCA_021814065.1 Nitrospirota bacterium
ATAGCCGTTTGCTCACATCGGATCAGATCCAGAGCTACCTCAACCATATCTCCCAAACGCGCGAAGACTGGCAGGTGAAACAGGTAACGCCCCTAGGCACCGCATCTCCCCTCTTAAGATAAGAGGGGGATTAATTCATCCTTACAAATAACCCGTATACACATACTACGCCTCCCTTCCGGAGGGCAGGCTGCCGCCGTTTTCATGCAGCGCGAAGCTGCAGAACCTGGGTAAAAATCACTGATTGTCGCACTGCGCAAAATCAGAAAATCGAAGTTCGGATTGGGCTTAAACGTATAATCCCCGCGTCCCGATCCTATGGGGCAATTTATAGAAAAAACGCGTCCGCTGTAAAGGAAGAAATATTCAATAGCAAAGAGCAAGGGGTAAGGGGTAAAGCATGTGAATCATAAATAGTTTAACGACACTAAAGAGTGATCGTAAGGCTTAAAGCACTAGCACCTCAGCGGATCTTTGTTGCGATCTCTTCCGCGAGGTCCGACAGCGTGTCGTCCCTTGCGCCGAAGACGACATAGGCTTTCCATTCACCTGACATCCGGAATATCTCCGTCCGGTCTTCCACTGCGCCCGCCTGGCCCCCCGAGGCCACCACGCCTTCTGCAATGTCTCGGCTCGAGATGTCCCTGGCCGCTGTGCCGCCCGCGTAATAGATAGGCAAAAGGACGAGGCGGTCGGTACTTCTCAGACCCTCCGAAAAGACCTTGATGTAACCCTCCTTCATCATCCTCGTCGGTCCGTAACCGTGCGGCTGAAAGATATAGCAGACGGCCGGGCTCACCCCCTGCATCGTCCTCATAAGAGAGGATATCTTATGAGGGTTGTGTGCGTAGTCGTCTATCACGATATGTCTTCCGTCGTTGAGGTGGACGTCGAACCTCCGCTCGATGCCCGAAAACCCCGGCAGCACTCCGGCAATGTCCGGGGCGGGGACACCGAGTTCCGACAGACTGCCGATGCAGGCAAGTGCATTATAGACATTGTGCCTGCCCGGCAGAGAGAGTTCGAATCTCGTCCCGTTGACCGAAAAAGCAGAAGAAAATGGGGCATACTCGATCCGGTCTGCCCTGTACTTTGATCCCGTGTCGATCGAAAACCGGATCGCGTCTTTGAGGTTGCAGGCCGAGAGATTCCGGTCGTCACCGCCTGCCAGGACAAGTCCCGATGTGTTTTCGGCCAGCCGCTCGAACATCCTGGCAGTCTCGACCACAGGATGGTGGTCGAGATCGAGGTTCGCGATGATCGAATGCTCCGGCCGATAATCGACGAGCGAGCCGTCAGACTCGCAGGCCTCGATGATGAGCCGACCGGAGACGCCGGCGAGGTAATTTCCGGAGTTTCCCTCCGACTTGAACTGCTTCACCCTTCCGCCGCCTATGAAGTTCGGTCCCATCCCGAGCCTGTCCATGAGATATGCAAGCATCCCGGCCATGGTCGACTTGCCGCTCGTTCCGGCCACAGCGATCGTCCTGAACTGCGATACTATCTCCGAGAGATATTCAGGTCGCATCTTTACCGGCGCACCGACTTCCCGCGCCTTCAGATAATCGGGATTGTCCTTCTCGACTGCAGTGCTGAAGACAGCGAGTTCGGTCGAAACGTCTATGCCGCTTCCGTCCTGTGGGACTATCGTTATCCCCTTAGACCTCAGTCTCCGGCAGATTTCATGCTCCGGATTCCTGTCGAACAGGCGGTCGGAACCCGAGACAGAATTCCCCCTCTCGGCCGCAAATCCCGCTATGGCCGAAACCCCGCTGCCGCCTATGCCTGAAAAGAATATCTTCATCTCACCCCTTGCCGGGGCGCACGACGGCTTTCAGCCCTTCGTCCCGCAGCATCTTCGCCTGTCGGGATGCCTGCGTCGGGTCCCCGAACCGTCCGACGAGCACCCGGTAAAGCGGCTTAGTGGGGTCTTTTTCGATAAAGGCATCGAACCCTTTCCCCTTCATCTTTTCGACAAGTGAGCCCGCATGCTTCTCGCTGCCGAAGGCGCCGATCTGAACGGAAAACCTGTACTGCTCGCCTGTAGCTGGAACGGCCTCTTTCTGAGGGGTGACTTCACCCCGTGCCTCAGGCACGGGAATCACCGGTCGGGCGGCTGCCACATCGGGTGCGGCCGCTTTTTTCTTCCTGCCAGCCACAGCAGCCTTCACCGGTGCGGCCTTTTCAGACCGTGACTCGATCTTCTTCAGCCCGTAGGTCCCGAGGCCGACAGCAAGCACCGCAAAGACGGCTGCCAAGACTATAATCTTCTTACCGGAAGTGAATTTCCGTGGTTTTTCCACCGCGAAAAGTTCTTCTTCAGACGCAAAAGGCGCCGCGAAGGCTGCTTCGCTTTCCTTCCCGGCCTGCTCTGTCGCCTCTTTGTCCGCCAGCGCCTGACCTTCTTCTTCGGCCTCTCCCTTCAAAAACTCTTCGGTCTCGTCCCGTGCATATTCCTCTTTTTTCGACTCGCTCAGGTCATGCTTCTGAGGCTGGTCCGCTGCGTGCAATGTCTCTTCCTCCGGCGGAGAAACCGGAAGTGGCACCTCGGTATCGAGAACTCCTTCTTCCTCCAGAGGAATGGCCTCCTTCTTCTCCCCCTCAAAGAAAATCCCGTGCCCTCCGGCAGGCTCTTCCGTAAAGGTTTGCTTCCCCAGCACCTTTTCAATCTTCGAGATGATATCTTCGGACTTAAGCGGTTTGACGAGAACGTCTACAACGCCGATGGAGGAGGTATACTTCGGGTCGAGTTCTCCACGATAGGAGATAAGCATCATCAGCGGCACCTTCATCAGTTCTTCATCGGAATGGATACGTCTGCTGATCTTAAAGCCGTTGGACTCGGGCAAGAATAAGCTTATAAAGATGAGGTCCGGCTTATATTCCCGGGCCTTCTCGACACCCCTCCCGGGACTCGCCGCAACCGAAACGTCCAGACCTCTCGGAAGAAGAGTCTTGACTATCATATCGCTTGCAACACGGTCGTTATCGATAACAAGGACTTTCTTCCGTATCTTATCTGTCATGGCCGGTTACTTCACCATCCTCCGGAATTCGGCCTTATTCAGTTCGGACTCCATACTGCGGATCCTCTGTCTCTGGCTGAGCAGCAGAAGATAAAAGAGTGCGTAGCAGGCGACCGACAACACCCCCATATAGCCGAAACCGTCGGCTATCACACTGTCCTGCAGGAACTGGAGCACCTCGGCCGTCCCGGTCCTGACCGAAACGAAGAGTATCGCGAAGACGATGAAGAGGAACTGAAGGAGCCTCAGGAAGCTCTTCAGACTCTGTTCCTGCTCTCGTAGAGCAATAAGTTCCTTGTTCTTCATATCGAATACGCAACTGGCGCATTCCCTTCTCTGCGGAACCCGGTGGCTGTTGCAGAGGGGCCCCCGCCTGCACCGCGGGCAGGTGAAACCCTCCCCCCTCCTGACATACACGTCGCAGACCGCACATCTGAGTAGTTCCTGTTTGTCTTCCCCCGTTATCTTCATCCGTATCCCTCCGCTGCCATTGTATTTTGCTTCGTTGTCCCGTCCGCCCGGTCTTCCTTTTCCCGGAAGTCTTTAGGCCTCCGTACGAGGTCGTTTTTTCTCACCCCCGGGGGGACCCCGATAAACACCACGTCCCCGTTCCTAGCCGATGGAACGTCAGCGCCGCCGGGGTCGCGCATCGGTCCCACCGCAAAACACTTTTCTTCAAGGCCGGGTGATAGAAACTCTAGAGGGTCTCCCCGGTCGAGCCTGTTCCGCAATGCGATCTCAGCAACCCCGCCGTCAACGCCGGCGACCACACCGACAAGCTCGTGGCTCATGCGGTAACTCTCCTCGCCGAAGTGATAATCCGCATCCGGCTGCCTTCCGAAAAACATGCCGGTGGTATAGCCCCTGCTGCTGAACATCGCCAGTTCACGCAGCCATCGCTCTTTCTTCGCGGGTCCGTAAGGCCCGCCGATCGAGTCGACCGCCTCCCGGTATACCTTCACCACACCGGCGACATAATTAATGCCCTTCATCCGCCCTTCTATTTTGAAGCTGTCTACACCCGCCCCCGAGAGCGCCTCAAGGTGTTCCACCATGCACAGGTCCTTCGAACTGAGGATGTAAGTCCCCCTGTCGTTCTCGTAGACCGGCAGAAACTCCCCTTTTCTTTTTTCCTCCATCAGCGCGTAATTCCACCTGCAAGAGTTAGTGCACTCGCCGGTGTTGGCGCTCCGGGAGGCGAGGAAACTGCTGATATAACACCTTCCCGAATAGGAGATGCATATGGAGCCGTGCACGAACACTTCCAGTTCTACCTTCGTCTTTTCCCTTATCTCACCAATTTCCCTGATCGACAATTCCCTGGAAAGCACGATCCTCTCCGCGCCGAGGTCCTGCCAAAACCTGGCAGCTTCGGAATTCGTGATATTCGCCTGCGTGCTTATATGGATACCTATCTCGGGGGCTTTTCTGCGAAAGAGGCTGACAAGGCCGGGGTCGGAAAGAATCACGGCATCCGGCTGCACCTCCTTTAGCATTTCCAGATGCCCTTCTATACCCGTCAGGTCCCGGTTGTGGGGGAAGATATTCACCGTAACATAAGTCTTTATTCCCCTTTCCCTTGCGTAACTGACCGCATCCCTCAGTTCCTGGCCGGTGAAGTTCCCTGCCTTCCCCCTGAGACTGAACCTCGAGTCCCCGAGATAGACCGCATCCGCTCCGTAGTGGATGGCCGTCTTCAATTTTTCGAAATCGCCCGCAGGCGCAAGGAGTTCAGGCTTTTTCATAAGCAGGAGCCCCGGATGATTTCTTGCACCTCTTAATCTCTGTCCTGGCAAGAAGGTCGCATCTTTCGTTTTCGATATGGCCGTTGTGTCCCTTTATCCAGACCCATTCTATCTCATGCGGTCCGGCGGCCTTGAGGAGCCTTTCCCATAAATCCCTGTTAAGCACTTCCTTCTTCTGCGAGTTTCGCCAGTTATTTCTCAGCCATGTGCCGATCCACTCTGTCATGCCCTTCATCACATAGGTAGAATCCGTAGTGACCCTCACCTTGCATTGCTTCTTCAGAGCCTCAAGCGCAGAGATCACCCCCATCAATTCCATCCTGTTGTTCGTCGTCATCTGATCGAACCCGGAGAGTTCCCTCACCTTATCTCCGGACCTCAATATTGCTCCGTATCCGCCCACGCCGGGGTTTCCGCTGCAGGCGCCGTCTGCATAGATCTCGACGAACGGCTTTTCAGTACTCTTCATTGTCTGTATATTACATTTTTTTTGCGCCAAATTTCCAAACGATTGTGATACGAATCACATTCGCCCTACGCTCCTGTTCTGCGGCCTATGACGATTGAAAAGGCAATGCGGCGACGAATTGAGCCTAAGATAAAAGCTCTCCTGCGCCGGGCAACGATTAAGAGAGCTTTTCATCGCAATCGACCTCCTCCAGGGGCAGACTGAAGGAGGATTCCCTAGTTCAAAAACAAAGAGTTCCTCTCCCACGTCAGCGCCTGCGCGTAGTCCTTAAACATCATTTCCCTCCTCCGAAATTCTGCGGAGTGTATCGATCTTCTCCCGCCCCTCTCCTCGCACCGGATGTCGGCATGCAGCATCTCATGGTAAATAATGAATCTTATGAAGTAGCAGGGGACAGTCTTCCTGTCGAGCACCGGGTTGATCCTAATCGTGTCCGTTTGTATGCTGTAACTCCCGAGAGTCCTCCTCCGGACCGCACGGCGCATGCGAGGCGTTCCCCACGTAATCGACGCGCATATCTTCCCTTCGAAGTATTCCTGATTTACCGATTCCGCAAGTTCGCCGAGGTCATGGTGTTTCCCCCGGGGATTAAGAATAAGGCGTCTCGGTTGCTTCTTCCTGATGGCGCCTCTCTGCTGTCTGATAAAGGCCCCAATAAGCGGCGTCCTTCCTTTTCGTCTCCTGATGAATGAGGCTATTTCCCCAATGAGGGCGTCATCCGCCTGCAGGAACATCCGGTGGAGCCTGACCGACAGGGCATTTTCTTTTTGCCGCACCGAAATCATTGAAGTCGAGTTGTCCGTCAGCGCAAGTGAAATCTCCCGCCCCGCGGCCCTGCACAGACAGTCCCGCAGGGACTCTTCGGAAAGGCAGAAAGGAAGGAACAGTTGTGCGTCGTGTCCGCTAATAGTGCTTCTTCAGCTCCACCAGGACCTGTTTTGCAACGTTCTTCAGCGTCTCGAATACACCAGGGCCCGTGACGGCTACCGCCTCGAAAGAAGGGATGTTCCGCGGGTTAAGCAGCTTGTTCATGTTCTCGATCGGCGCGACATTAGGGAGGTCCCTTTTGTTGTACTGGACCGTATAGGGGAGCTTATCGAGGTCGTATCCCTGCTCGGCAAGGTTGATCCTGAGGTCATCGAGACTCTCGATGTTCGCCTCCATCCTCTCTATCTGGCTGTCAGCGACGAAGACAACGCCGTCCACACCCTTGAGGATAAGTTTTCTGCTCGCCGCATAGAAGACCTGACCCGGGACCGTATAAAGATGAAATCTTACCTTGAACCCCTTGATGTCACCGAGTGCAAGGGGAAGGAAGTCGAAAAAAAGGGTGCGCTCAGTCTCGGTCGCGAGCGAGATCAGTTTTCCTTTCTGGTCTGGATTCGTCTTCCTGTAGACATACTGTAAATTTGTCGTTTTCCCGCAGAGTCCGGGCCCGTAGTAGACGATTTTGCAGTTGATCTCACGGGAGGAATAGTTTATAAAGGACACTGAGTAAAATCCCTACCTGAATAGATTGTCGATATCTTCATCGCTGATTTCGGCAAAAGGCGATTCGTCGATCTTGCCCTCGCTCTTGTCACGCTCGGATTTGGAGGTGATATCGTTGAATATCCTTGTCAGAGCTTCGGAGACCTTCTTGACCCGCAGGCGCACAAGGCCGAGAGAGGACCTGCTGTCGAATATGACGACGAGAATGATCCTCTGGCCGATGAGCGAAATATGGATATTGTCCTTTTCGCCTTCATGAAAGAGGATCGTAAACTCTTTTTCCCCAAGGAGGCGGGCTATCCCCCCCGTGGCCGCGATATTGCCTGCAGTCAGCGATGCCAGTGAAGTGGTATCGATATCGTGCGTTTCCCCGGCGGACGCGATCAACTGGCCGTTCTTATCGACAAGAAAAACAACTTTCGCATTCGTCTGAATGTAAAGTCTCTGGAGTTCTTCATCGATCTTCCCGAACTCCTCTTCATACATTACAAGATCGGAACCGCTCATAGTACCTACAAAAATATCACAACTCATGCCGCTTAATCAACCGCATTTTGTTTCTTTCTGCAATTTTTCCCATTCGGCGTCTACTTCTGCACGGATTTTCTGCAGCAGCCACTCGTTTCGGGGGGCAAAGACATGCCTGAATCTGCCCTGGGTTTCATGAAGTCGCCGACCGGCAGTTTTTCCCCGGGGGTGGAGGTGGTCTCTTCACCCCGTTGACTGCCTGTTGACTAACGAAGGGTTGTGGTTTATAGTGTATTTCACTATGATCCAGAGCATGACGGGATTCGGTAGCGCGGAGCAGGACGGCTGCAGGGTCGAGGTCCGTTCCGTCAACCACAGGTTTCTTGACCTTCATATGCGTGCACCGTCTTTCCTGAACCAGCTCGAGATACCCTTCAGAAACATGGTAAAAGAGCGCTTTGCACGGGGGAAGTTCGACATCACGGTCACCGTATCCGAACTTGCCGCGGCCGAACTTAGCATCAATACCGAAGCGGTAAGAAAAATACACAGGGGCTTCAAGGCCCTTCAGGACGAGCTTTCCGTGAAGGGAGAAATGGACATCAACACGCTCGTCAATCTCCATGAAATGTTCATCGAGTCTAACCCGAAATATGACACCGGCGTCATTACCGTCGTCTTTGCAAAGGCGCTGGAGGACCTCGCGCAGATGAGAAGCAGGGAGGGCGAAGCACTTGCCCGGGAACTTTCCAGTATGGCAGAGGCACTATCCGGCATGAATGAAAAAATAAAAGGCTCGGTCGCGGGGATGCTGACTTCGGTGAAGGACAAATTCAATGAACGGCTGGCGCAACTCCTCGAGGGGCAGGAGATCGACGAGGTTCGCATACTCCAGGAGGCTGCAATATTCGCGGCGCGACTTGACGTCGCGGAAGAGATCGCGCGGATACAAAGTCATCTGAAGCAGTTCAGAGAAATCCTCGCGACAGGTGGTATAATAGGAAGAAAGGTTGATTTTATACTGCAGGAGTTGAACAGGGAAGTGAATACCATCGCGTCGAAGTCGGCAGACTACGACGTGTCGAGTATAACCGTCGAGATGAAGACGGAGATAGAAAAGATGAGAGAGCAGGTTCAGAACATACAGTAAGCAACATAAGGACAGGTAAAGGTAGAGATCAAGATACTGCCGAATTTCCTTAACCTTTACCTCCGCCTGATTTTTTTAGACTGTCTTAATGAGAGGTAGGTATGAAAAAAAGCGACACGAGTCCGGTTCTTGTAAACATAGGGTTCGGAAACGTGGTGGCCTCGTCGAAGGTCGTCGCAATCGTGACACCCGGTTCCGCCCCGATCAAGAGGATGCGGGAAGAGGCGAAAAAGGACAGGAAGCTGGTCGATGCGACCCAGGGCAGAAGGACGCGCTCCATCATCGTTACCGACAGCAACCATATCATCCTGTCGGCGCTCCAGGCAGAGACGATCACGCAGAGATTCCTCGAAGAGAAGAGCGACCTTGCAGAGGAGGCTTAAGGGGAGCTTCTTCGTCATCTCCGCCCCTTCGGGTGCCGGAAAGACGACGCTCTGCAATAAGCTCATCGCGAAGGACGGCAACTTAAGGCCGTCCGTTTCTTTCACCACACGCCAGCCCAGGATGGGTGAAGTGGATGGTGTGGATTATACGTTCGTAAACGACAGCACATTCCGAAAAATGGTAGCCAGAGGGGAGTTCGCTGAGTGGGCCGAAGTCCACGGCAAACTTTATGGCACCTCGAAAAAGAGGCTGAAAGGGCTCCTGCGTTCTGGCTTCGACGTAATCCTTGATATCGACACGCAAGGGGCGAGGCAAATCCGGGCTTCTTTCCCTGAAGGAATATTTATCTTTATACTTCCGCCTTCTATGGCCGTTCTGCGGGACAGACTGGAGAAGCGGAAACAAAGTGATGCGAAAGAAGATACGGATATTGACAAACGGCTTAAGAGGGCTGTTGAGGAAATCAGAGAAGCCTTGAGTGGGGTAACAGGCGATAATATATATGATTATGTTATAGTTAACGACGCCTTCAAGGACGCGCTGACGGGCCTGGAATCAATTATCTCGGCCGAGAGGCTCCGGACCGGCAAGGTGGAAGCACGGTGGATAAAAGAAAATTTCTTGTCTTAGGAGGAAAAAATGGACATCATTTCTCTGCCCGTAGAGTATGACCATAATAAGATCGACGGCAAATACAGGCTGGTGGCGATCGCTTCGCAGAGGGCAAAGGACCTCTCGCTCGGGACAAAGCCGAAGATCCAGACAAAGTCGAAAAAGGTCACTTCAATAGCCATCGAGGAGGCGATCAGCAGCGAACTGGAGTTCCTTACCGGCGAAGAGGCGGTCAAGGCGAGAGAAGAATCAGGCAAGTTCGATTACAGGAAACTGCTCGAAGAGAGCAGGAAGATTTCGGCCGGAGAAGACCTCAGCGAACTCGAAAAAGACCTGAAGGTCTACCTGCACGAGAGAGAGACGATGGACAAGAAGGCCTTCGACGAGCTTTTCGCTGAAAAGAAGGACGAAGAACCTGAAGAATCCGAAGAGCCTGAAGAATAAGTGCATACTCCTTGGTGTATCAGGTGGGGTTGCAGCCTATAAGTCGATTGAACTTATCAGGCGTCTGAGGGATGAAGGGGCCTCGGTGGTCTCAGTGATGACCGAGGCGGCAAGACAGTTCGTGACCCCGCTTTCCCTCCAGGTCGCTTCTCAGGACAGGGTATATACCTCGCTGTTCGAGGAGCCGATGGCCCACATCGCTCTGCCTGCAAAGGCGGATGTTATGGTCGTCGCTCCGGCAACGGCAAATACCATTGCGAAATTCGCCCTCGGCATCGCGGACGACCTTCTAAGCACCTGTTTTCTCTCTTTTCAGGGGAAGATGATCATAGCTCCTTCCATGAACTGGAAGATGTACGAGAACCACACTGTCCGAAAAAATCTTGAGACACTCGCCTCGCTCGGAGTCTTGCAGGTCGGACCGGAGGCGGGGGCCCTCGCCTGCGGAGAAGAGGGGACCGGCAGGATGGCCGAACCCGCAGACATCCTGGAAGCAATCAGGTCCGTCCTCAGACCGAAAGACCTCGACGGTGAAAGGATCGTGATCACGGCGGGGCCGACAAGGGAATATATGGACCCGGTGCGGTTCATATCGAACAGGTCGTCCGGAAAGATGGGGTATTCCCTGGCGCGCGCGGCCCGGGACAGGGGCGCAGAGGTCACGCTTATCAGCGGCCCGTCCTGCCTGAAGAAGCCCGTCGGCCTGGCATTTGTCGGGGTCGAGACGGCATCGGAGATGATGCAGGCGGTGGTAAGGGCGGTGGCCGACCGCACAACGGTCCTTATCATGGCGGCCGCAGTGGCCGATTTCTCACCTACAGCGAAGTCGGCAAAAAAGATCGTAAAAAAGGGGGAGATGGCGCTGGCGCTGTCCCCGACGCCGGATATTGTTTCCTCTGTTTCGTCGCAGGCAGATCGACCCTTTGTCATCGGCTTTGCCGCCGAGACCGGCAAACATCCCGACAGGGCTGCTGCGAAGAGGAAAAATAAAAAGATGGACATGATAGTCTTCAATGACGTCACCGAGCCGGGCGCCGGGTTCGACGTCGACACCAACAGGGTCGAGATTATCGACCGGAAGGGCCGGACTAAACTCGGCCTTATGAGCAAAGACGAGGTTGCCGATGCGATTCTCGACAGGTTCATCGAAATCAGAGCTTGACTTTATCGGCACGATTTGATAAAAAAATGGCAAGGTTATGTCGCTCAAGGATATAGAAAAACTGAAAGAACGGGTCGATAAGGACCCGAATTCGAAACTCTTCGTGCCGCTGGCGGAGGAATACCGGAAAGAAGGCAT
>JAKAIZ010000113.1 GCA_021814065.1 Nitrospirota bacterium
ATATATCGCTGTCCCGGGCTTTGTCTTCTTGGTCGCTTGATGGGATTCTGTGATCTCTATCGCCTGGCCCTTGAAATATCGGGAGGCCTGCCTGACCATCGCCATGAAACGGAGCATCTGCAGGTTGACATTCGGACATATAATCACCGGAAAGTCCACGTTATCCGGAATCATGGAGCCGGCGGTAGAGAGCTCAAATAGTAACGTATGTGTATTGGCGCAATAGTCGATTACCTCAGGTAACTCACGCCCGGACCCGGCATGGACAACGATCCTCGGATCCGAGGCCAAGGTTGCCCGATCATCCCAACTGACTGTGCGAGATATCGCATCTCCATGCAGCCCCTCCATCAATTCGTTTGCCAACTTACCTCGCCCAACAATCACGACCTCAAATCTCTTCATATTGCCATTTCCTTTACTCCCTGCGCCGAAGGAGTCCTTCTACCACTGAGTTCAGTGGGGCCGCCGCTAGAACGACTGGTTGGAATCCTTCTGTATCAAGACCAGTCGTCACGATAGACTTCACGCCGATGCTTGACTCGCATGATCTTTATAGTTTGTGTTTTATTATCGATTTCATACAGGACACGGTAATCGCCAATTCTGATTCTCCAGTCATTTTGAGACCCTGATAATTTGCGACTGCCAGCCGGATGAGAATTTTCGGATAGGGATTTTATTTTTTCTATGACGACGGTGAACAGGGATACCTGAAGTTTCTTTAAGTCTTTTTCTGCTCGACGTTCAATAAGCAGTTCATACGGCATTACTTTTTTTCTCAGCCAAAAAATCCTCAAGTTTCCTAAAGGATGGGCTGCCGGAGCGTATCTTTATAAGGTCGTCGAGGTCTTCTTTGTCTTCGAGACGCTCAAGTATCTTCCTGTAGTCTTCTATGTCAATAATAACGGCATTGGGTTTGCCGTTCTTCATAATAAGCTGAGGTTTAGTTTTTACGATTCTTGACATTCTTCCTCCTTGCCAATGAATAATAACTTTATCACAGGCATATTATAGCGTGTTACCGCAAACTCTGACAATGGCTTCACTCGTATGCTCAGCAGGCTAAAACACATATGACAAATTGCAAGACCCCAGTTCTTCCTTTGTCCTCGAATGTCGTCGATTTGTTGATTCCCCGCAGCATGATATGGTGCAGTGCGCCAGGAACATCTGATAGGGCTCGCCGCGGCATGCCATCAGTTTATCTGAGAGAGCGGCCAACTGGACGGCAAAAGGACACTCCGGACACTACGTCCCCAAAGTGTCTCGAAAAATGTCAAATATGTTCTGAATGCGCTGGTGAGAAATGCGACTGGTTAACAACAACGACACTTCGGACACAACGTCCCTAAAGGGTCTCCCTACTGAAGAAAACCTCATAGGCTATTCCCGGTCGCCGTCGCGCCTGTTGTTAAGTCCAAGGCAGTGAAAATTTCTGAAATATTATTTTCCAGTCATCGACTGCCTGACCTGCAATTGAAAGACCGTCCACTTTTTTGCCGTCTGAGGTTTCAATAAAAAAAGGATGTTCAGCAAAGCCAATCTCACGAGGCAAGTCGGCTTTCTCTGGCGGCGCCTCACCTGAATAGAGGCGCTCATGAATAACAATAGGTGGCGCGTGTATTATTCCCCCTATCCCGGATATTCTTGCATCTCTTCTAATATTCTTTGTTAAAGCCAAATGTTTACTTCTATTCGTTAAATCCGCGCTGATCATAAGACTGTCGTAATTCTCAACTTCTCTTTCAATGTTGTCTTTAACACTATTCGGTAACATAGGATCATTTTTGATCCAGTCTTTCATATGCCAGCAATTTTGAAAAAAGGCCCATATATCGTCAGAATATTCAAGGGTACCGCGGTCCTGGTCCCTTACCTTGTCCAAGTAACGCAGAACTCTTTGAAATTGTTCTTTATATCCGTCCTTTAATATCATGACTTAACGATGAGCATAACCCGACGGGGTTAACTCCGAATATAAAATCAAAACAGCGTTAACCCCGGTCGGTGTTTGCGCTAACACCGGCGATCTTAAAATCATGCCGATATGTAAATCTTCGTGATTCGTGGTAAGCAGCCGATTTCTTATCATTAACCTCGTGACCAATATGACACTTGCGATATTATTCAGCGAGGTAACTAATGTTCTTCCCCATGATTGCTTTCCCGCGACCCTACGCGGGAAAGTTTGCATAGTCTAAAAAATGGAGGCGGAAAAGTAAAGCGGAATTTACGGTTTTTGATTCCCGGGAGTTAAGCTTGTTGTCGCCGATAGACGTCTTTAGAAATGTGTCAACGCAAATACCGACCGGTGTGTGCAAGACAACGGAAAGAGGGTCATTCGTCCGCCTCTTTCTGCTCTTCGTCTTCTTCCTCTTCTTTCTTGCCCGGGACCCTGTATTCCTCCGACGCCCAGGCCCCGAGGTCGATGAGTTTGCACCTCTTAGAGCAGAAGGGCTTATAGGGGTTCTCCTCCCAGGTGGTCCATTCCCTGCAGACGGGACATCGTATCTTCATTGTCCAGCACCTCTAATCCGCTTTATCATTTTGAATATTTTCCCCGTTTTTTTGCAATATTTTTTTGATAAGAAGTCCTGAGACCGCGCCGTTTGCGACGCCGGTCAGCGTGCCGATGAGGATAATAACGGGGGTGATGAAAAGGACCGCCTCGATCCTCTGGATGAACAGGAAATAAGCGAGGGTGAGCTGCGCGACGTTGTGGAAAAACGCGCCGATGAGACTCAGCCCTATCGGACCGAAGATATTTCCGAAGGTGAGATAGGCCAGTCCCATGGCAGCGGTGCTCGCCACGCCGCCGCTGAAACTGAGCATGAAGGACGGGCCTAGGAAGGTCCCCATAAAAATCGACCCGAGGATGACGCGGATCAGCGTGACCGTCATCGCGGTCCTGAAGCCGTAGAGGACAAGGGCGACGAGGGTGATGATGTTCGCGAGTCCCAGCCTCAGCCATGGAATGGGCGTCGGCAGCAGGTTTTCGAAGGCATGCAGTGAAAGGGCATATGCCGAGAGCACCGCGATGCGGTATTTATCCTGTAACTGCATCAATGCCCCTTGGAAGATCGCCGGCCTTACCGCCTACTGTTATGACGATGTGGTTCGGCAGGCAGACGATCGCACCTCTGGAGATCCATCCCTGCTTTTCGCATAGCCTGTTCGGGCAGTGGGCCTCTTTGACCCGCACCTTCCCGTCTTTAATCTCCACCACCGTATCTCCGAAAGGGCCGGGTATGGACACAAGCCTGTCCTTGTCGCGCGGCAGGGTGTACTGAGGTTTGCCGTCCACCGTGATCACAATATCGGGGCCCTGGGGCATTGCCTCACGTGAGAAGAATATCCCGGCGACCGACGCCGTTATCAGGGTCAGGAACAGCAGTTTGTCCGCGATAGTGGTATTCCTAATGACCGTCTTCAAAGGTCACCATTTTTTTTATCCCCGGCGTTGTGTGGATGACGCCGTCTTTGTCGATGATCACCGCGTCCACTCCTGAATCCCTTACAAGCTTCATCCCCTTCTCCGGCCCCAATACGAAGACCGCCGTAGTAAACCCGTCAGCAAAAATCCCGTCGTCGCTGATGACCGTAACGCTCCTGCACTGCCCGGCAGGATATCCGGTCTTCGGGTCGAGAATGTGATGGTATCTTCTGCCGTCCTCTATGAAATACCTCTCGTAATCCCCTGATGTCGAGACGGCCTTATTGCTGAGCCTGGCCGTGGCCATCAGATCGTCGACATCGCTTTTTTGTCTGGGATTTTTGATGCCGACATTCCACGGGGTCCTGTCAGGTTTCAACCCGAATGCCCTTATATCTCCGGCCGCCGCGACTATCCCGGCGCCGATGCCGGACTGCCGGAGATTTGCCAGTGCCAGGTCGGCCGCATATCCTTTTGCTATGCCTCCGAGGTCCATCAGCATGCCCTTTTTTCTAAGGAACACCGTCGACCTGTCGCGGTTGACGATTATATTCCTGTAATTGACGAGAGAAAGATTATGTCTGATCGCGTCATCAGAGGGTCTGATTTTCTTATAAAAATCCCACATCTTTATTTCAGGCCCTATTGTCGGGTCGAAGGCGCCATCGGATATCCCGGAGATATAGATTGCCCTTTCAATGACCCCGAGCGTCTCGGGAGACACCTTCACAGGATTAACTCCGGCATTCCTGTTGATCGCCGCAAGCTCGCTTGTCTCTTTGAAAAAATCGATCTTATCGCCGAACCGTTCGATGACCGAAAATGCTTTTTCTATGGCCGCATCAGCCTCTTTGTCTGAACCGGCAACGACCGTAATGGTCACGAGCGTGTCCATGAGGGGCTTCGTCTTTCGGTATATTCCGGGACTCTTGCTGCACGAGACTGCGAAGAGGAGCAGCACCGCAAGGAGTATTGCCTGCCCACCGCATGTCTTCATCGTTCCTCCCGCCCGCAGTTCTGTGCGGCGTCTTTCCTTCATGCCGCCACCCCCGCACTCCGCCCGGTAAGTTTCTCCTTCAGGAAGATGCCGGTGTAGGAAGCCGGGTTTTCAGCGACTTCTTCAGGAGTCCCCGCGGCGACGACCTGTCCTCCTTCTTCCCCGCCCTCGGGTCCGAGATCGATCACATAGTCGGCCGATTTTACGACATCCAGGTTATGTTCTATCACCACGACCGTATTCCCCTGGTCTACGAGCATGTTCAGGACGTCCAGCAGTTTCTGTATATCTACGAAATGCAGCCCCGTCGTAGGCTCGTCGAATAGATAGAGCGTCCCCCCCGTAGATTTTTTCCCGAGTTCGCGCGAGAGCCTGATCCTCTGGGCCTCTCCTCCCGACAGCGTCGTCGCAGCCTGCCCCAGCTGCAGATATCCGAGTCCTATCTCTTCGAGCACTTCGAGACGCCGCTTGATCTGAGGAATGTTTTCGAAGAACTGATGGGCCTCGGATACGGTCATGTCGAGGACGTCAGCAATGCTCTTTTCCTTGTACCTGATGTCGAGCGTCTCGCTGTTATACCTCCTGCCTTTGCACTTGTCGCAGACCACATATACGTCGGGCAGGAAGTGCATCTCGACCTTGATAAGCCCGTTGCCCCTGCAGGCCTCGCATCTGCCCCCGGAGACGTTGAAACTGAACCTCGATGTGGTATATCCCCTCACGCGCGATTCGGGAAGCATCGCAAAGAGGTCCCTGATCAGAGAGAAAAATCCGGTATACGTTGCAGGGTTCGACCTCGGGGTCCTGCCGATAGGCGCCTGGTCCACGCTTATTACCCTGTTCAGCAGCTCCAAGCCGCTTATTTCCTTATGCCTCCCGGGGGGTAAGAGGTCCACAGCCGACGACAATTTCTTCTCCGCCGCACGATAGAGGATATCGAAGACCAGGCTGCTTTTGCCGGAGCCGGATACCCCGGTGACACAGACGAAAAGTTTGAGGGGGATTTCGACGTCAATATTTTTAAGGTTATGCTCAGAGGCGCCTCTGATGGACAAAAGGTCCTTCGGTCTTCTCCGGCGCGAAGGGGTCTCTATGGCCAGCGAGCCGCTCAGGTAGAGTCCTGTGGGGGATTTCTCGTTCGCCTCTATCTCCGCGGGCGTGCCTTCCGCGACGACCCATCCTCCCCTCACCCCTGCGCCCGGGCCCATATCCACGATGTGGTCCGCCCACCTTATCGTCTCCTCATCATGTTCTACGACGATGATCGTATTGTCGTCGTCCCGTATCGCTGAGAGTGACCCTAGAAGTTTTGTGCAGTCCCTTGGATGAAGGCCGATGCTCGGCTCGTCGAGGACATAGAGGACGCCGGTCAGCGACGAACCCATCTGAGTTGCGAGCCGTATCCTCTGTGCCTCCCCGCCGGAGAGGGTAAGCGACGGCCTGTCGAGCGTGAGGTAACCGAGCCCCACCTTTTCGAGGAAAGAGAGTCTGTCCCTTACCTCTTTCAGAACGCGGGACGCGATTACTCCCTCGCGCTCGGACAATTTCATCCTGTCGAGAAAGGAGAGCGTCTTGCTCACCGGCATTCTGCTGAACTCGCCGATATGCATCCCCTGGAACTTTACGCCCAGGGCTTCGCGCCTTAGCCTGAAGCCCTTACAAGCGCGGCAGTAGCGGCCGCCGTCGACTTCAAAGGAATCTTCGGAGATGTTCTCGAACCCGAGACCGTTGCATGCCGGACAGGCGCCTGCCTTACTATTGAAGGAGAAGAACCTCGGCACGATCTCGGGATAACTGATCCCGCAGTTGGGACACGCCGCCGTCCGCGAGAAAAGGATGTCCTTGTTTTCCTTGAGCAAGTTTGCTATGACCGTGTCGGAATACTTAAAGGCGACATCGACCGCCTCCCGCAGCTGCCGCTCTATGCCATCCCTGACGATAAGCCTGTCGATGACGATTTCTATGGTGTGACGCTTCTTCTTTTCGAGGATGATGTCCTCGGTAAGGTCCATCATGACGTCATCTATCCTCGCCCTGACAAACCCCTCGTTTCGCATCTCCTGGAGTTCCTTCCGGTAATTACCCTTCCGGTCCTTTACGATCGGCGCCAGGATCTGGATCTTGGTGCCCCCCCTCAGGGACAGGATCGCCTGTATGATGCTCCCGGGGTCCCGGGTGGCGATCTCGGATCCGCAATTGTAGCAGAAGGCCTTCCCGAGTCTCGTGTAGAGCACCCGGAGGTAATCATAGATCTCGGTGATAGTGCCGAGGGTCGAACGGGGGCTCCTGCTTACTGTCTTCTGGTCGATCGCGATCGAAGGTGAAAGCCCCTCGATATAATCGACTTCGGGCTTCCGGAGTTGTTCCAGGAACTGGCGCGAATAGGCGGAAAGACTTTCGACGTATCTTCGCTGTCCTTCCGCGTATATCGTGTCGATCGCAAGCGACGATTTTCCCGAACCCGAAGGGCCCGTGATTACGGTGATCGCCTGCCGCGGTATCGAAAGGTCGATGTTCTTAAGGTTGTGCTCCCGCGCGCCCTTTATCCTGATGAACTTCTGCATGCCGTACCTTTTACTATAACCGAACGCCGCAGGATAAGTTAAGGGACGGGGATTGGTAATTCGGCTTTTTTGTCCTCCACTTTTGTTGATCTGCTGTAGTAATATATTCCCATGGCAAAAACCCTTTTGACTGCGGCGTTCTTCCTGTGTGTCGCTGCAACTTCGTATGCCTTGCCGTTATTGCGCATCGACAAGCCGCAACACGACTTTGGCACCGTTACACAGGAGGACAAGGTCGAGCACTTCTTCGAGATCGAAAACGCCGGAGACAGCGACCTCGTGATAGAAAAACTGGTGCCGTCCTGAGGCTGCACCGCGGTGATGGCCAGTTCGGGCCGTCTGAAGCCGGGCGAGAAAGGGAAGATCAGGGTGGATGTGAATATCCGCGGGAAATTCGGACAGATCATGAAGACGATCCAGGTCGTTACGAACGATCCGGAGAGACGCCAAACGACCCTTTCAGTAAAGATGCTCGTAAAAGACCTTATTCATATGAAGAAATACAAGGCGGCCGAAATATTCAGCGGCGCCTGCAAAATATGCCATCTCGATCGCGGTAGGTCGCGGAAAGGGCATGATCTTTATGTCAACGACTGCATGATGTGCCACAGCGCAGGGAAGAGTGCATTGGAGCTCGGGGCGATGCGGACAAAAACCAGAGAAGAGGTCGCAAAGGCGGTCAGGGAAGGCGTCCAGAAAACCTCTATGCCTGGCTGGGACGCGAAGCACGGCGGCCCCCTCTCCGAGGATGAGATCAGAGGCCTGATCGATTATATCAGGCCGGTCTCAATAAATTCCAAAAACTGAGCGAAACTTTAACATCTATTTCGGCAGTGCCTGAATCTGTTTTTCGATATCTGCGATGAGATAATCAGTCCTCCCCTTGTTCTGCCTTTCCTTGATCCTTCGTTCGGCCGGTGTCCCCGGGAAGCCGTATAAGTGGTCAATAAGTTCAAGGATTCGGGGGATAAGTCTGCCGATCTGTTCGTCGGTCTTTGGGTCGGACGCGTTTTGCGACTGCAGCGTAACCCATGCGGAAAAGAGCGGAAGCCGTCGGGCCTGATAATCGGCATCGCTTAGTCCTGCCGCTGCGTCATTCTTGATGATCGGAAGGGTAGTTGCCCAGAGCGAACGCACCTTGTCCGCAAGGCTTCCGGATTCGGGCACCTTGATCGACAGTTCCTGCTTCTCCGACGCGGACTCTCCGGGCCCGCTCTTCCCGGGTTCCGAGGGGCCTTTCGTGCAGCCCGCGATAATGCCGAAGATGAGGACCACCCAGAATCCTCTTCCGATCAGCGAATACAGCTTCATGATTACCTCCTTGTGCAGAGAATATACCTTTCGGAAAGTATATACGCGGCGGCTGATATTCTCAATGCCACCGCTCACTTTTTCTTTTCGCTCCAGTCCTCATTCGTTATTTTCCAGACGCCGCCTTTCTCAAAAATGCCGCTCCACCCGTCGGAGAGCAAAGGCTGATTACTGCCGAGGGAGACGACCCACGGATAGCCCGCAGATGCGCGGGAAGGGGAGGCCGCAATATTCCGGGTTATGCGGTGAAGGTCCCTTTCTTCAAGTCTGTCCGGGTTCTGGAAAGAAAATGGGAACCACATAATAATGCCTGAGGCTGCATTCCCCGCGAGAAACTTTTTCGGAGAAGGAAGAAGGGATTTGACTGATATCAAACAGTTATCGTGAGATGCAACATCAAAAGACTTCGTCCCGAACTACGCACCGATCAGTCCAATGGAGAAGATCACTTTCTTGGGACCTTGGTGTACGACGAGAGAGAGCGCGGTGCTAGTTTCTTCCGATAATTGATGGAGGATGGGCATCACAGCATAAAAAATTAGTTGCGTCCCGAAATACGCGCGGTGACACGACCATGCGTAAAGCGGGTTGAGATCTCGGTAACACCGACTAACACACGCGATAAAAAAAGTGCAAATGTAACGATTGCTGGCTGAAATATGTAATTACGCTCGACGGGGTGGTAAGTATTTTAGAAGAGCCGTTTCTACCTTTTTCCCGAGAGAACGCAACGGGTCCTCCTCCTTCAACAGCTTTCGATCGAGTGATCGCAATACTAAGCTGGTCAGTTCTGACGAATCTTTTAGTCCTAGTGTGCTAGAGAGCAGGCCGAGCAAGTGCTTACCAGGTAGGATGGCGAGCATCTCCATACCACCCTCCGCAAGCGATTTTTCTACGCGCTTTGACTCCTCTAAAAACATAGTTTCTGTTTTGGGCGGTAAGTCCAAATGAGAAAGCGTTAAGGTGTGGTTTAAGCTGGTCTGCCTCGGATCGGAGACTACCTGAGCGCCGTTGAAGGCGCCATCGAGAAGATCTCCTACACGCGACCGCACCCGACGCGCCACGACGTTATTCAAGGTCTTACCGCGAAACTCTTTCCGGACGCGGTCGAGGAACTCTTTCCAGAGATCATCGGGGCCTTTGCCAAAATGTTCTGCGATACCTGCGACAACCTCTTTATCGCAGAGAACACTCTCAATTTCATGCAGCGGAAGAACGGTAACTCCATTTGTGACCGCACCGACAACAGCATCGGAATAGAAGTCACGGTCAATCAAGCCTATAACATCCGCAGCAGTAATGCCAACCGGTTTTAGTCCATGAACAGCTGCAGATACAGAATCGCGATCACCCGTGGGGATCGTAAAGGTATCGTCGTCGTCGAACCAAGCTGCAAAGAACTCACTCGCAAAACCCGTTTCCTTTTTGCCTTCGAAAAGAAAGATTCTCTTGGCATGAAAAGGTAAGGTAGCCGCACCTAGGACTTCAGCAGCAACTGATGATGGAAGCTGGTCGACCGATACTATCTCCGCTGCACTATTATGTCGAGCTATAAAAAATGTTGCTCTCCGCCTAGACAGCGCAAAGTTTAAAATCATGTGTTATGTATACGAATCTGCAATCCGAGCGCATCTTTTCTGCTTCGTCCCAAAACTGAACGGAGAGTCTGCTGTGCATGTGAAGTTCTGGTTCGTCCACCAGAATCACTGGATGATCTGCCGTCATGACGCGTGCGGCCATATACAAGACGGTTCTCTCTCCATCGCTCATCTGTCGTAGCTGGTAAGGAGGCGCGTCGACTGGTACGTCCAATCTCTTCACTTTCGGGAAAAAGCCACCTATTTCGAGCTTCCGTTTCGGGAATAGTCTATTCCAGAGGCCTTGGAGGAGAATGAGCTTCGTGTCCTTTACCGGATCAAGTGCTCTGCCCGAATCTATGGCCTCCTCATTCTTCTTTGTAAGAAGATTTGTATGATCCTGAATTAATGTCGACAGGATGAAGTTTATTTCTTCGGTGGGTTTCCAAGAGTGCTGTCGCCACGTATCTATGTGGGCTCGCACGTTATTGCGAAGGCTTTGTTCTTCTTGCACCGGGAGACTATCGTCGACCCAAGTACGACGCTGCGCACTAATTGCGCTCACTTGGCCACTCTGGGCAATTTTTGTGCAAGCTGCGTCTTTCCTGATCCATTCGGACCTAGAATGACAATCGGCGCTTCGCCATCATGTTCCCCGAAGCCGGGGATATTGATCTTTATCTGTGCCACAGTAGACTCAATTATATCCAACATATTATATATAATTCCTGTTGTACTCTGCACAATTATATGTTCTCCTCTATGCGCAGTGTACAGGAAGAAAGGTTGCGCCGTAAATTCCTTCCTGTTGAACGAGCATTTCGCCCCGTACTATAGCTCAGAGAGATTCTTCTAAAGCGGCCGATCAATTTTCCGATGTCTTCCTATTACTGACACTTGCGATTATCTTGTCAACGCTTAATGTTTCAAGCAGAAATCACAAGATCTTAGTGCCTTCTCCTAACAGTGGGATCCTAAAGTTACAGTTTGACAACCGGTTTTGAAT
>JAKAIZ010000003.1 GCA_021814065.1 Nitrospirota bacterium
AATGCCGATGACCGATATGGCGATCACGGTTACGAAGGTCACCCAGTCGAAGTTCTGTATCAGTCTGCGGTCAATTTTGAACATCGGCCTGTTCTTTCTGCGCCAACTCCTTCTTCTTTTCGACTGTCAGCAGATACGCCTCGATCGCCTTCTTTGCGATCGGCGCTGCGGCGCTGCCGCCGTGGCCGCCGTGTTCCACGAGCACGGACATTGCGACCTGCGGCTTTTCGACCGGCGCGAACGCAACGAACCACGCATGGTCCCTGAATTTCTCTGAGAGGGAGGCTGAACCTTTGCGAAGGCCGACGACCTGGGCGGTCCCTGTCTTTCCGCCAATCGCTGTCACGCCGGACTTCGCGACCCATCCGGTACCCGACGGCTCGTTCACGACCCCGCTGAGCGCCGACTTCACCGTCTCGAGGGTCTCGGGCTTTACGCCTGCGCTCATCAGAAGGACCGGCTTCGATCCCTTGAGCAACGACGGCCGGTAGACACTTCCCCCGTTGGCGACCGCGCTCATCATGCTGGCCATCTGCACCGGGGTCGCCGAAACATATCCCTGACCGATCGAATTCACGAAGGTCTCGCCCAGGTACCACTGGGCCTTTTTTGCCTTCATCTTCCATTTTGTATTCGGTATCAGCCCCTTTCTTTCGGCGCCAAGCGGGATGCCCGTCGTCTTGCCGAGGCCGAACCGCGAGGCATACTCATATATCTTGTCTATTCCCAGCCGCCGCCCGACCTCGTAGAAATATACGTCGCAGGATTCCACGAGCGCCCTGTGCAGGGAGATTATGCCGTGTCCTCCCTTTCGCCAGCAGCCGAAGTGCCACCTGCCGAAACTTATCCCTCCCTTGCAGTCCACCGTTGTCGAGGCATTGATGACACCCTCTTCGAGCCCGGCTATAGCCATGATGATCTTGAAGGTGGAGCCGGGAGGGTACTGGCTCTGTATCGCCCTGTTCAACATCGGCAGGTTCTTGTCGCTGCTCAGAGATTCCCATTCGTCGCGGGTGATGCCCTTTACGAATTTGTTCGGGTCGAAGGAGGGCGAACTCACATATCCGAGTATCTCGCCTGTGTCGGGCTGAAGCGCTACGAGCGCCCCTGTCCTGTCTTCGAACGCCTTGTCCGCCGCCTCCTGCAGAGCGATATCGACGCTCAGGGTTAGGTCGGTCCCTTTTACAGGCGGTTTCTCCTGCAGTAGCCGTATCTCTCTCCCGAGCGCATCGACCTCGATCACCCTCTGGCCGGCGATTCCCCGCAAAGTCTTATCGTACAGTTTTTCAACGCCCCACTGTCCGATGAAGGCGTCGGGCGGAACGTCTCTGAACTGCGGGTCCTTCGACTGGGCCGGGGTCATCTTTCCGAGATAGCCGATCAGGTGGGCTCCGGTCTTCCCGAAGATATACCCCCGGCTGACCTCGATCTCGACCATGAGCCCCGGGAAATCCGAACGCCTCGCCTCGATATAGTTTACTTCCTTGAAGGAAAGCCCCTCCTTCAGCCTCACGGGCGAGAATGGGCTCTCTCCCTTTTTGGAGATCTTTTCCTCAACTTCTTCCGCGGACATGCCGAGTAGATTTGCAACCCCCCGGACATTCTCTGCATCAAACTCGCCGGGGATCAGGGACGCACAGAAATACGGTATGTTCCTGACAAGCGGGATGCCGTTTCTGTCGTAGATGATCCCCCTTGGGGCCGGGATGCCAATGACCCTGAGCCGGTTCGATTCGGATATCTTCCTGTATTCGGTGCCCTGAAGTATCTGCAACTGCCATAGTCTTATTAGAAGGATAAGGAACCCCGCGATAATGACATACCCGATGATGAGGACCTTCTCGATACCGTTCTTTTCAGTCAACATGCTTCGGCCTTATGAATATCCCGGCTGGCGCGTTCAGAAGCGACTGCATGAACGAGACGAACATGGCGGTCGAAAAAAGCGCCGGCATCCTGTCGAACATAGCCTTTGTCAGGAAGACCACCAGATTGTCGGTAAACGTCAGGAACGCGACCGAGAAGATGCCCAGTACAGGGGTCCACCTCAGCAGGCCGCCCGAAGCGAAGAAATACGAGGAAAAACCGATGATCGCCTTGCTCAGCATATGCGGCCCGATAAACGAAAGAGAGAGGCTGTCTTCGATCGCGCCGGTGATGACGCCCAGCAAAAGCCCTTTGGTTTCGCCGTATCGCAGACCGGTATAAAAGACGACTAGCGCCGTGAGGTCAGGCGAGATACCGAGGACGGATATCCTCCCCTGAAGGAAAAAGGCGAGCAATACGGCGATGGCGAGGAAGAGGTATCTCATTTGACGATGATTACTTCTTCCATTTGGGCAATGTCCTGAAATGGTTGTACCTCGAGATACTGGAAGTTCGACTCGTCCGCCCGTCCGCCTACCTTCGATACATAGCCGACCGGTATCCCCGGAGGGAAAAGCATGTCGAGACCCGAGGTGATCACGATCTCGCCGGCTTTTACAGGCTCCTCGAAGGAGACGTATTTCAGGACGCATCTCCTCGTGCCTGTGCCGGAAAGTACTCCTTCAGTCCTGCTGCCCTGAAGCCTTACTGAGGCCGAAAAGTTGATATCATTCAGCAAGAGGAGGCGCGAATAGGAGGTGGTCACACTTGTGATCTTGCCGGCGAGCCCTTTCGGTGTGATTACGGTCATGTCCTTGCCGATCCCGTCGGCCGAGCCTTTATCCAGGAGAAACGTGTGCGTCCAGTTGTCGATGCTCCGCGCGATCACCCTCGCCGTCGCCACGTAATCCTTGTGACGCTCCCTGAGGGCCAGCAACTCTCTCAGCCGCTTGTCTTCGAGCATCGCTTCGCGATACTTTTCCCTTTCGAGGAGGAGTTCCTGCACGCGTTTTTTCAGCGCCGTATTTTCGGCATCCCGGAGGGCGATCATCCTGAAAGGCCTTTTTATCGCGTCCGTGACCGACTGGGTTGCGGCATGCATCGAGTTTAGAAGGCCGCCAGTGAAATCGACCGAGAGGGTGTGGCCTTTTCTGCTCTGGTACGTCATGAGGACGAACGAAAATACGGCGACGGCCAGGAAAAGAAACATCTTTCTTCGCGGCATTAATTATGTTATCGCAATTCTGCGAAGCATTTCCAGTTCATCGAGCATCTTGCCGACCCCCATGACGACCGCGGTAAGAGGGTTCTCGGCGACGATGACAGGAAGACTGGTCTCCTGCTTGATCAGGACATCGATACCGCGAAGGAGCGCGCCCCCTCCTGCCAGGACGATGCCCCTGTCGACGATGTCGGCCGCCAGCTCCGGCGGCGTATTTTCGAGGGCGACTTTGATCGTCTCCAGGATGATATTGATCGGCTCCGAGAGCGCCTCCCGGATCTCGTCTTCGTTGATTGTGATCGTCTTGGGTATGCCGGATATCAGGTCGCGGCCCTTGATGTCCATCATCTTTTTTTCCGCCACGCCCGCATCACAGGCAGAGCCGATCCCGATCTTGATCATCTCCGTCGTCGTCTCGCCGATCATCAGGTTATAGCGCCTCTTGATGTACGCCATGATCGACTCGTCCATCTTGTCGCCGCCGACCCTTACCGCCTTGCTGTAAACCACGCCGTCCAGGGAGATGACGGCGACGTCGGTGGTGCCCCCGCCGATATCGACGATCATGTTTCCCGAAGGCTCACCGACCGGCAGCCCTACGCCGATTGCGGCCGCCATAGGCTCTTCGAGCAGATAGACCTCTCTTGCGCCTGATGCCTCGGCGGCGTCCTTGACCGCCCGCTGCTCCACCTGCGTGATCCCCGACGGCACCCCGACGATCACTCGCGGCGACACGAAGCTCCGCCGGTTATGGACCTTCTTGATGAAGTATTTCAGCATCTCGCCGGTGGCGTCGAAGTCCGCGATGACGCCGTCTTTCATCGGCCTGATGGCCATGATGTTCGAAGGGGTCTTGCCGAGCATCCGCTTCGCCTCGGCGCCGACCGCGACTGTCTTTTTATTGTCCTTCCTGATGACGACGACGGACGGTTCGTCGCAGACGATCCCTTTTCCTTTCACGTAGACGAGGGTGTTGGCGGTGCCGAGATCTATCGCAAGGTCGTTCGAAAACAATCCGAGTATGTTATGGAAAAACATGTTTCCTCCAGGGTGGCTATAAAGTTTCTATCACTACCGTCTTCGCGATCTCGTCCCCTAGACGCATGCAGTCTTTACTGCCGAGGACGAGAAGAAACTCGATGACGGAGACAATCACGATAAATATCCAGCCGATGAACGGGACTATCCAGAGCGCGTACCCTACGCCGAACGTGCTGTTCCGCAGTATGGATTCCTTAAAAGAGCAGGGGCCGCCGGTCTCCGCGGAAAGGACCTTCAACCTGAGCAGTTTCTTGCCGACACTCCTGCCGTCAAAAAAACCGTCTCCTAAAAGCAGATACATCAGCCCCGCGTAAAAGCCGGCCCTAGGGATTATTTCGATGACTGCTGCGATAAGAATGAAATCAACGATTTTTGCCGCAGTCCTCAGAAGAAGCCCTGCCCTCTTTTGTTCCTCCGACATTCAAGATAGTACCAAATGGCCGTATTTTTTTCAATGAAACAGGAAAATAAACAAAACACGACACAGCTGCTATAATGTAACTGGACGAGGTGAGAATCCGCAGCAATTTTGATGTCTTTCCGGTGTAAATTCGGACGTCGAGGCAGGAAGCTATCTGTTTCCCGGAAAGAGAAAAAGGAGAATACTAAACCATGGCCGGAGTACTCGAGCAGTTAGATGAGCTGACCAAGGAGCCGAAGATAGCATATTTTTCGATGGAGATAGGGGTCCACAACGACATCCCGACATACAGCGGCGGGCTCGGTGTGCTCGCCGGCGACACTATACGCTCTGCCGCCGACCTGAGGTTGCCGATAGTGGCGGTGACACTGCTGAGCAGAAAGGGATATTTCATCCAGGACATCGATGAAACCGGCCGGCAGATCGAGAGGCCCTTTGAATGGGACCCGTCCCGCTATATGGAACTTCTCCCCCAGCGGGTGACCGTGACGATCGAAGGGCGCGAGGTCTCTCTCCAGGCGTGGCAGTACAATGTAAAAAGCCTCACCGGCGGATATATCCCGGTCTTCTTCCTCGACACGGACATCGCCGACAACCAGCCGAAGGACCGCGAGATCACTGCCTATCTATACGGCGGAGACAAGGAATACAGGCTGAAGCAGGAGATTGCGCTCGGGCTGGGCGGCGTGAGAATGCTCCGCGAGATGGGGTTTGAGATAAAGAAATATCATATGAACGAGGGCCATGCAAGTTTCCTCACGCTGGACCTCTTAAACCGGTTCAAAAAGCCGATAGAGGACGTCTGGGACGAGAAGCTCGTCTGGGACAAGACGAGCGTGAAGAACCTCTGCGTCTTCACGACCCATACGCCGGTGGAAGCCGGACACGACAAATTTCCGTATGACCTCGTGGCCAGGGTCATGGGCGAGATCATTCCTGTGCCGGTACTGAAGGACCTCGCAGGGAAAGATTATCTCAACATGACGATGCTTGCCCTGAATCTGAGCCGTTATATCAACGGGGTGGCAAAGAAACACGGAGAGGTCTCCCAGAGCATGTTCCCCGGGTACGAGATACACGCGATCACGAACGGAGTCCACTCGTTTACCTGGACCTGCGACAGCTTCAGGAGGTTATACGACGAGTACCTTCCGGGATGGGCCAATGAACCGGAACTCTTCGTAAGGGTAGGCCGCATCCCTGATAACAGGCTCTGGGAAGCCCATCTCGCCGCCAAGCGGGAGCTTCTCGGGCTTGTAAGGGAGCAGACGGGCGATGAACTTTCACCGGATGTTTTCACCATCGGTTTTGCGAGAAGGGCGACAGCCTATAAAAGGGCTGACCTTCTCTTCAGGGACCTGCCCCGCCTGGAACGCATAGGCGCCGGCAAGATTCAGCTCGTTTATGCCGGCAAGGCCCACCCCCAGGACGAGCCGGGCAAGCAGCTGATCCAGAACATCTTCCGGTATAAGGGGCTTCTCAGGGACAAGATAAAGATTGTTTACCTGAAGAACTACAACATGGCAACTGCGCTGAAGATTGTATCTGGCGTCGACATATGGATGAATACCCCTCTGCGGCCACTGGAGGCCTCAGGGACGAGCGGCATGAAGGCGACCCATAACGGCGTCATGAATTTCAGCGTGCTCGACGGATGGTGGATAGAGGGGCATATCGAGGGGTTCACCGGATGGTCGATAGGCCCGCCGCCCCACGAGCTTGCGCCCGGTGCTGATGCCGACGCGCGGGATTCAGAGGACCTGTACCATAAACTCGAACATACGATCATTCCCATATATTACGACGACCGGCATACCTGGATACGAATGATGCAAAACGCGATCGGCAAGAACGCCTACTACTTCAACACCCACCGCATGATGAGGCGGTATGTGACGGAAGCGTATATCCGATAGCACCTGTCAGTTGCAAAAAAGGAGTACAGAAACGCTCTAAAATCCTTGCGCCGTTTTCTCTGCTGATATTTTTTAAGGGTCTTTCTTGCGATGGACTAATTAAGCACACCAAAGAAGGGAAGGCGGATGTGGAGAAAAAAGTCCATAATCAGCGGCTCCGCACGGCCCCCATGTGTGGCGGGCCGCCCTTTTTTTAAGTAAGAATGGGTGAAACTGCGTTTACGTGAATCACAATCAAATCCTGCCGCTTTTATGGCTTTTTTCGGTATGTCCGCCTTTACGCACTGCAACGTGGCGGTTATTTCAGCTCCCTGTTGCACTTGATGCAGTGCCCCTTGTCCGGCACGAAACTCCCGCAGCCCGGACATTGCACCATCTCGATCGGCAATTCTTTTTTGCAGTATTTGCAGGCGGTAGCCCCGGCGGATACGACACGCGAGCAAAAAGGACACTGCTTTGTCTTGCCGCCCGCCAGCTTCAGAGGCAGAAACACAAGCAGAATGAGCAGCGGAGGGAAAAAGAAGCAGAGCAGAAACCATATAAGCTTGTCCCTCCCCTTTTTGTCTGCGATCAGCGCACCGGCCAGTCCCGCGAGAAGGAATATCAGGAGCCTGCTCAAGTCTTCTCCGAGCGTAGCAATCCCAGTGCCTTTTGATGGAGCGCGCGGTTGCCGGAAGCCAGAAGGGGAGTTGCCCGGCTGAGGCCGAGCCTGACGTCCGATATCTGATTCCCGCCGGTATCAGTCACAATCCCGCCCGCTTCTTTAACAAGCAGCCACCCGGCCGCGAAGTCGAAGCTCCTGGATGCCGCTGGACATACGAAAACGCTGACCGCTCCGGCGGCAAGATACGCCAGATCGAGGGCTGTCGAGCCGAAGCACCTGGTCTTCCGCGCTCCGGACAAGAGGGGGATTATATGCGGCAGGTCCCTTCCCGGGACCTGGGCCTCGTAGGCGACCAGGTATAGGAGGTCGTCCTGCTGCGCCGTGAGCCGGCTGCTGTTCATGAAGGCCCCTGAAGATTTCTCGGCCCAGAACTCGTCTCCGGTCAGCAGGTTGATGATATAGGAGAGAAAGACACTGTCCATCGTCTCGCCCGACGCAGCGGCGATCGAGGTGCAGAAGAAGGGGATCCCGGCGATGGCGTTTTTGCTTCCGTCGATTGGATCGATGATCACCCGGAGACCGCCTCCTCTGATGTCCACAAGGCCCGCCTCTTCGGATATGACGGTACAGGGCTCACCGCATGAGTCGAGACCGGCGATGATAATCTCCTCTGCCCTGCGGTCGATCGGGAATGTCTTGTCTCCGGCCGCTCCGGTGCCGAGGGACTTCGTGAGGTCGGGTGACTTCTTGAGCGCGGGGACTTCATCCATGAGCCGCGCGCCGATCTGCCTGAGGTCTTCAATCTTCATCTCACCCGTATTTTACGCGAAAGAGAATGTCCGGGCAAATAGTTGTAAGGAGTTTCAAAAAAGGTTTAAGATAAAAGTTATGAAAAAAGCCGCGATAATTTTCTCTCTGCTCTTCGTGTTGCTCTGTCCTCACGGTGCCGGTGCCCTAAACCTCAAGGAATACACCCTCGACAACGGGCTCAAGGTCCTGATCGCCGAAGACCATAAGGCGCCGACCGCGACGTTCCAGATATGGTACCGGGTTGGCTCTGTGGACGAAAAGATCGGGAAGACAGGGCTGAGCCATCTGCTGGAGCATATGATGTTCAAAGGCACCGCCGCGCACGGGCCGAAGTCTTTTTCCCAGGCGATCCAGAGGGCCGGGGGGATGGACAACGCCTTTACCAGCCGTGAATATACCGGATATTTTGAGCTGCTTGCCTCAGACCGCATAGGGCTTCCGATCGAGTTGGAGGCCGACAGGATGCGCAATCTCATCCTCACCCCTAAGGCGGTCCTCTCGGAGCGGGACGTCGTGATGGAAGAAAGAAGGATGCGTTATGAAGACGATCCGCAGAACATGCTTCACGAGGAGGTAGTTGCGACGGCCTTCAAGGACCATCCCTACCGCTGGCCGGTGATCGGATGGATGTCCGATCTGAAGGGCCTGGATCCGGATGACCTGATTGCGCACTATAAAACCTATTATGCGCCGAATAACGCGGTCATCATCGTCGTGGGGGATGTCGATTCCGCCCAAGTGCTCGCCAAAATAAAGGAGAGCTTCGGCAAGATACCGAGAGGTCCGGAGATAAAGGAGGCCCATATCCGGGAAGACGCGCAGTACGGCGAAAAAAGGGTGTACGTGAAAAAAGAGGCGGAGCTGCCTTACATCTTGCTCGTCTACAAGGTGCCTGACATCAAGGACCAGGACGGTTATGCGCTGGATGTGCTTGCCGGTGTACTGTCGGGCGGCAAGAGTTCACGGCTGTATAATTCTCTTGTCTATGAGAAGCAGATCGCCCTGTCAGCATGGGCCAGCTACGAAGGCCTGTACAGAGATCCCTTTCTTTTTTATGCGGCCGCCACCGCCTCCCGCGGCAAGAAGATCGAAGACGTCGAAAAGGCTCTCCTGGACGAACTCGAAAATATAAAGAAAGATCCGCCTTCTGAGCGCGAGGTGCAGAAGGCCAAAAACCAGATCGAGGGCTCGTTCATAATGGAACAGGATTCCATTTATATGCAGGCAAGGACAATAGGGTCCTTCGAAATGATAGGGGGATGGAGGCTTGTCGACAAGTATCTCGAAGGCATCAGAAAGGTTACTCCCGGGGACGTGCAGCGCGTTGCCGCCAAATATCTTGTGGCCGACAGGAAGACCACCGGCATCCTTATCCCTGAAGGCGAAGGGAAAAGTGACGGTGAGTAATAGAAAGGGAGGAGAATTGACCAGGCGCATCGTCCTGATTTTTGTATTCTTATTGCTGTTGATTCCCCTGCGGGCCTCTGCGGCAGGCATCGCGGAGCGTGAGGTGCTTCCTAACGGGATGGTCATTCTTCACGTCGAAAGGACCGGCCTTCCGATTGTTAAGGTGTCATTCGCGATAAAGGCGGGCAGTGTTGCCGAACCGCCCGGGAAGGCAGGCCTCGCGAACCTCACCGCCGACCTCCTCAACGAGGGCACGGCTACGCGCTCATCAAAAGACATCAGCGATGCGATCGAGTTTGTCGGAGGCTCCCTGAATACATCCGGCGGCGCCGATTATATCACGGTGACCCTCTCTGTGCTCAAAAAGGACGTGGAGCTCGGCTTCGATCTGCTCTCGGACATCGTTCTGCACCCGGCGTTCAGCGAAGAAGAAATTCAGAGGAGAAAGGCGATCATAAAAAGCTCCATCATTCAGCAGAAGGAGGAGCCGGGGACGGTCGCTTCGAAGGCCTTTTTAAAGGCGGTCTTCGGCGACCATCCATATGGTATTCCGGTGGAGGGGACGGAAGAATCGCTTGACGCAATCACCCGGCAGGACATTGTTGATTTTCACAAGACCTACTATGTACCCGGTAACGGGATCATGGCGGTATCGGGTGATATCGATCGAAAGGAACTCCATGCCCTCCTCGACAGATTCTTTGGCGGATGGAAGGGGAGAGAAGTTGCCGCCAGACCCCTCCCTGTCCTCAGGAAAGGAGACGGGCCGCGGGTCATAAAAATACAGAGGGACATCACACAGGCAAATGTGATCCTCGGGCACCTGGGCATCTCGAGGGAAGACCCTGATTATTACGCTGTGTCGGTCATGAATTATATTCTTGGCGGCGGAGGGTTCGCCTCACGGTTGATGGACAACATCCGGGACAACAAGGGGCTTTCCTATGACGTGCACAGCTTTTACTCGACGAATAAATTCGGCGGCTTTTTCGAGGCTGGGCTCCAGACGAAGAACGGATCGGCGAATGCCGCCATCGGGGAGATATTGAAGGAGATGCAGAGGATACGCACGGAACCGGTGAGCGACAAGGAATTGAATGACGCAAAGGCCTATCTTACCGGCAGTTTTCCTCTCCGGATCGACTCCAACAGCAAGATAGCCGGGTTTTTGGTTGCGGTGGAATACTATCGCCTCGGGCTAGACTATGTCGACAAGTATAAGACATTCATCGATGCGGTGACAAAGGACGACGTGCTGCGGGTGGCGAAGAAATATCTTGACCCGAAGGACTATGTCCTCGTCGTCGTGGGAAACCTGGAAAAGGCTTCCCTCAGGTACTGAGATTTACCGCGAACGTCTGCGGTCCATGATATAGAGACTTTTCGCGAAGGTCTTCGCGTACTGCTTTAGTTCGGTCACCTTGAGCGCGACCTCCTTCGGCTCACGTATCAGGGTGCGGTCCGTGTTTACGACCGCTATCGAGATAGTCATGATACCGAAAATCGCCGGGTTGTCGTTCCGGTCGACCGACACGATAAATCCCTTCTTCAGGTCATCAGGATCGTAAAAATTGACTATCCCCCTGTCGAATTCTTCGATGATCTTGTTGCAGATCGCGTGGACCCTTTCGGGTGAGCAGATGATAACAAAGTCGTCCCCGCCGATATGCCCGAGAAAATCATGCAACGTGCCGATTTCCTTTTTGATGCCGGACAATACCTCCGCAAGCCACTTGATTACATCACTGCCCCTCGCATATCCATACCGGTCGTTGAAGGCCTTGAAATTGTCTAGATCGACAAGGCAGAACGAGAATTTCTCGGTGTCGTTCAGGCGGGTCAGGAGCTCCTTTTCGATTGCGAGATTCCCCGGTAGCTTTGTGAGGGGGTTCGCATCGAGGTTGGTCACCTCGAGTTCTTTCAGCCTCACCGACATCTCCTTAAAGGAGATAGCGAGGTCCGCGAGTTCGTCGGCGCCCTGTATCTCCGGGAGATAATCGAAATTGCCGCTGCGGATCGAGTGGGTGGCTGCCTTTAATCTGTTGATGGCGGTGGTCAGATGGCTGGTAAGCAACGAGGCGAAGAGGATGCCGAAAACGAAAGAAACTGCGCTAAGAATGATGGTAACCATCAGGACCCTTTCGCCCAGGGTGCCCGACCGGCTGATTTGCTCGTTTTGGCGGGCCTTGTTTTTGATGTCGATGTCCCGGATGGAAGAGAGTATCCTGTTGAACCCGTCCTTGAGGGCAGCCGAAGACACCTCGACCGCTTCCTTTCTGTTGCCTGATTTGATAAGCGAAACTTCTTTCGCAAAAAGCTGGTCGTATTTGTCGTGGTAGGAGACGATGTTTTCGATAGGATTTTTCAGGGTGGGCTGTGCAGAGCCGATGTCTGACAGGAGCGATTTGAAGTCCCTGGACCTGTTCCAGAAGAGATTTTCCGAATCTGCCTGCCCGAACGTGAGAAACCGCTGCTCATAGAGGTCCTGAGCCTGTATGCAGTCAGTCAGTTTGACGATCTTCTCCCCTACCGCCATGTCGGAAAAGATGATCTCGGAAGTGACCTGGTTGAGCTCCATAAGCCCCCAGATGGCATAGATCCCTACGATCAGGGTGAATATCACCATAAGGATGTATCCGAAAAAAATCTGTTGTCGCAGCGTCAGTCTCATCTCTATCCGCCCGCTTTTCCCTCTGTTTCAGAACACGCCATGTTAGGCGTATCCCACTGATTTTATGGTATCTCCCGGTGAATTGCAAGTGCCTTCCCCGGTCGGGCCGCTGTATTGTCCCCTTTGGGCCAGACGATCTCGTCCCGGGCCGCTACCTCGCCGTACTTGCGCGGACGGTGCAGAAGCGGGGCCGGAGGGCCTTCCATATCTGTTCAGGTCCTACAAAACTGTTGCCCAAGAAACCCTTGTGGGGCTATACTTTAAAAGCGCCTTCATTTTCACAGATCTTTCCAGGGAGCGGATAATGCCTTTTTTTGGCGAAGTTTTTTCGAGCGAGATCATCAAGAAACCCGTGCTTGACCCGAAGGGGGAGGACCTCGGAAGGGTTAAGGACATGGTCATTATCAAGGGCGACCCGCTCCCGATGGTTTCCGCCCTCATCATAGAGAGGAAAAAGAAGTTGCTCCGTCTGCCCTGGCACAAGCTGAACATCTTCAATAAAAAAATCATTTCCTCCAAGGTCTATGCAGAGAGCCTGCCCCCCTACGAACTGGACGAAAATGATCTCCTGATCCTGAGGGACATTCTTGACAAGCAGATCGTCGACGCCAACGGAGCAAAAGTGGTAAGGGTGAACGACGTAAAGCTCGAAGGGTTTAACGGGGAGGCGGTCCTCCTCGCAGTCGATGTAGGGATGAGGGGGATCCTCAGAAGACTCGGAATAGAAAGGGGAAGCGAGGAGTTCCTCGGTTTTTTGAAGGCGAGTCTTCCTACTAACCTCATCAGCTGGAATTATATCCAGCCCCTGAGACCGAAGCTGAGCGCGATCGCCCTCACCGTGCCGAGACAGATGCTTTCGGAACTGCACCCCGCAGACATCGCCGACATCATAAGCCAGGTCTCAAGAGAGGAGGGTGCGCATCTCTTCAAGAATCTCGACATAGAGACGGCGGCAGAGACGCTGCCGGAACTCAAGACCGAGATGCAGGCTGACATTATAAACGCCATGGATACAGCCAAGGCGGCAGACATTATCGAAGAGATGCCCCCGGACGAGGCCGCCGATATCCTCAGCGATCTTCCGACCGAGAAAGCCAAGGAGATACTCGAAAGCATCGAGAAAGAAGATGCGGAAGACATCCAGGAGCTTCTCGGCCACGAGGAAGACACTGCCGGCGGTCTTATGACTAATGATTTTATCGCCTACTCGCCGGACATGACTGTGCAGGATGCGCTTCTGCGCTTCAAGGACGAGGCCAAGGAAGTGGAAACCGTCTATTACATCTACGTTCTCGACAAAGAGGAAAAACTGAACGGCGTCATTTCTCTCCGGGAGATGCTCCTCGCTGAGAAAGATTGCATCCTCGGCGATATGATGGAGACGAACCTTAAGACAGTTGCGCCGGGAGAAGACGAGATGGCCGTTGCGGAGACCATCTCGAAGTACAATCTCCTCGCCTTGCCGGTCGTGGACGAAAGCGGATATATGCACGGGATCATCACCGTCGACGATATCATCGGCATACTCGTGCCTACAGAGGCAAAAAGGAAAAGGAGAAAGGGATGACCAGATGGAAAAGGTTTCTTATCCTTCTGGCGATCATCGGCCCGGGCATCATCACCGCAAATGTCGATAACGACGCCGGAGGGATTGCGACCTATTCGATCACCGGTGCACACTTTGGGTACTCGATGCTCTGGTCCCTCATCCCGATCACAATCGCGCTCATCGTCGTGCAGGAGATGTCCGCAAGGATGGGCGCGGTCACCGGCAAGGGCCTTGCCGAGCTGATAAGGGAGAACTACGGCGTCAAGATTACCTTCTGGCTCATGTTGTTTCTCTTGCTGACGGACCTCGGAAATACGGCAGCGGAGTTTGCCGGATGGGCCGCAAGCAATGAGCTGTTCGGTATCAACAAATATGTGTCGGTCCCGATCGGGGCCGTGCTCGTATGGCTCCTCGTGGTGAAAGGCAGTTACCGGGTGGTCGAAAAGATTTTCCTTGTCATCTGTCTCGTCTATCTTGTCTATATTCCCGCGGCATTCATGGCAAGACCCGACTGGTCACAGGTTGCCCGCGAGACGGTCATGCCGTCGTTTCATTTCAATACCACATACATCGTCACCCTGATCGGTGTGGTCGGCACGACGATTGCGCCCTGGATGCAGTTTTATCTTCAGTCTGCGGTCGTAGAGAAAGGGATACGAAAAGAGGATTATTGGGCTTCGAGGCTGGACGTGATCATCGGCTGCTTTATGACCGACATTATCGCCCTTTTTATCATTGTGGCCTGCGGGGCCACCCTCTTTAAGGCCGGGATCAGGATCGAGAGCGCAAAAGACGCAGCGATCTCCCTCGCCCCTATCGCAGGCAAGTATGCGTCAGTGCTCTTTGCGGTCGGACTCGCCAACGCCTCACTTTTTTCGGCCTCGATCCTTCCGCTTGCTACTGCCTATTACATATGCGAAGGCATGGGGTGGGAGGCAGGGGTGAACAAGACATTCAAGGACGCCCCTCAGTTCATGTGGCTGTATACCTTTTTGATCGCCATCGGCGCGCTCATCGTCCTGTTCCCGAATGCCCCACTCATCCCGATCATGTGGATCTCGCAGGTGATAAACGGTGTTATGCTGCCGTTTGTTTTGATCTTTATGCTGGCGCTGATAAATAAAACGGAGCTTATGGGAACCTATACGAATTCGAACGCGTTCAACAGAATCGCCTGGGCCACGACGGCTGTCATGATCGTCCTGACTGGTATGTTTGTAGTTACAATGTTCATATAGGGTTTACTATATAATAAAGGATGTATCCGGAGGATGCATGGTAAAGACGATTGAATGGGCTGACGGCAAGGTAATCATGCTGGACCAGTCAAGACTGCCCATTGAAGTGAGATACATCGAATGCGATAATTATCTTACTGTTGCAGAGGGCATACGTAAGCTCCGGATCAGGGGCGCTCCGGCGATCGGCATTGCAGCGGCAATGGGTGTTGCCCTCGCGGCGCAGGACATAGAGGCCGAGACGTATGAAGGTTTTGCCGAAAGACTCGAACCGGTGTTCAGCGCCTTCCTTGCGACAAGGCCGACGGCTGTGAACATCCGCTGGGCAGTCGAGCGGCTCAAGGGCTTTCTTGCAAAGCACAGAGAGGAAAGGGTCCAGCGCCTCAGAGAGCTTCTGGTGCAGGAAGCCAACAGGATCCTTGAGGAGGATATCAGGATCAACAGGGCCATCGGTGAATGGGGAGCACAGTTTATCCGGGACGGAGATACCGTGCTGACCCACTGTAATGCAGGGTCTCTTGCGACGGGCGGCTATGGGACGGCAACTGCTCCCATGCTGGTCGCCTGCGAACAGGGCAAGAAATTCGAGGTGGTGGCGGACGAGACGAGGCCTGTGCTGCAGGGCGCGAGACTTACAGCATGGGAGCTCATGCAAGAAGGCATACCCGTAACGCTCATCACCGATAATACGGCCGGCGCGCTGATGAAAAATGGCGAGATCGATCTTGCAATCGTGGGGACCGACAGGACCGCTTTGAACGGCGACGTTGCCAATAAGATAGGGACCTATACCGTTGCGGTGCTATGTAAGGAGCATGGCATCCCTTTTTATGTTGCCGCTCCGTTGAGCAGCATAGATTTTTCGATCGCTTCAGGAGACCTTATCCCGATCGAAGAGCGGGGCGCTGAAGAGGTGACGCATATTTTCGGCACTTGCCGGATTGCACCGGAGGGTGTGAAGGTGAGGAACCTCGCCTTCGACGTGACCCCCGCCCGGTATGTAAGCGCAATCATCACCGAAAAAGGGGCCTTCAGACCGGGTGACGTCAGGGAACTCGCCCGTCCTGGCGCCGACCTCGAAAAGCTGAGAGTAGTTGCGGCAATGAAAGGACCTTTATCTTGACATCAAAATATCCGCTGCCCTATCATCAGAAAATGAATTTGCAGGATGTCTTTGAGCTTTACGAAGACAAACTTCAGCTTGTGGAACTCAAAATCCAGGACCTTTTCAGGAACAAGGCATCGGTTATCCCGCTGATAGGGAGCTACATCACTTCGAGCGGCGGCAAGAGATTGAGGCCGCTGTTTCACCTGATATCGGCAGACATCGCAGGCTACGAAGGGGACGCCCAGATTGAGATCGCGGCCATTGTCGAATCGATCCATACGGCGTCGCTCCTGCACGACGATGTCGTGGATATGGCCGAGATGAGGAGGGGGAAACCCACCGCGAATTCAGTCTGGGGCAACCAGGTCGTGGTGCTTGTCGGTGATTTTCTGTACTCCAACGCACTGAAGACCGCAGTGGCCCAGAAAAACCAGAGGATCATGGAGACCCTTTCCGCGGCCACTACAAGGATGACTGAGGGAGAACTCCTGCAGCTCAACCGGATAGGCGATCCCGATATGACCGAAGAGGATTACATCGAGATCATCTCCGCCAAGACAGGAGCGCTGATCTCGGCCGCCTGCAGGATTGGCGCGATACTCGGCGGAATGTCGGAGACCATGGAGTTGCGGCTGGCTGAGTTCGGGATGAAGACCGGCATCGTTTTCCAGATGGCCGACGACATCCTGGATTACATGGCTGAAGAAGGCGAACTCGGCAAGAAGCTCTGCAAGGACCTCGAGGAAGGCAAGATCACCCTCCCGCTCCTCTACCTGCTTAAGACCGCCGCAAGCGAAGAGGTCTCCGAGATCAAGAAAATGATCAGGGACAGCGTTCCGGGTGAGAGCGTCGGCAGGATCCTGCAACTTCTGAAGAAGTACCGGTCTATCGAGGCCTCCCTGGGCAAGGCCCGTGCGCTCGTAGACGGGGCCAAGGCTGAGTTGTCGGCATTCGCAGACGGCCCCGCGAAAGAGGCACTTCAGGCGATTGCGGATTATTCTCTCTACCGGGAGAAATGATGCACGGCCTCGTGGATCTCGCCCGAAAAAGCGTCGAAGAATTTGTAAGAAAAAAGAAGGTAATACCCCTTCCCGGGCCTCTCCCCCCCGAGATGGCCGAAAAAGCCGGAGTATTCGTTTGCCTGAAGAAGGACGGTCAGTTGAGGGGCTGCATAGGAACGTTTCAGCCCTGCTCCGACAATATCGCGCTCGAAACGATCCGCAACGCAGTCTGCGCGGCAACGCAGGACCCCCGTTTCCCGTCTGTTTCCGAGGATGAATTAAGCAGTCTTTCCTATTCGGTCGACGTGTTGTCGGCCCCGGAAAAAGTGCATGACAAGAGTGAACTCGATCCGCGGAAGTTCGGGGTCATCGTGACTGCGGGACAGCGGCGGGGTTTGCTCCTCCCCGACCTGGAGGGGGTAGACTCCATCGAAGAACAACTCAGGATAGCGCGGATGAAGGCAGGCATCTCGCCACATGAAGATGTAGAGATTTTCAGGTTCAGGGTAAAGAGGTACCGGTGACAACAGGCTGCGGCGGGAGGAAGGGGGGAAGCGGCTCCCGTGAGGGCAGCGTGGGACTGCATCTTCTGATCAGGTTTTTGCTCGTTGCACTGCTTGTCGCGGCCGTGGCGGCCGAGGCGTATTATATCGGCGTATTGCGGGACACAATAGACAGGCAGACGGAGGAACTGAGAAACCTCTCGACGCAGCTTCAGTCTTCGAAAAATGAAAGCACCGATCTTCGCGAGGAGTTGTCTTCAATGAAAAAATTGGCGGGGGAGAAAAAAGATGGAAATACCACTGACGGGCAGAATTAAGGACGTGAGTCTCGTAAAATTGCTGGTCTTCCTGAACAGAAACAGAAAGACGGGTACGCTTTCCCTCAAGACCCCCGTTTTCACAAAAAAGATTTATATCCACGCGGGCGATGCGATTTTCGCCTCCTCCACTTACGAGGACGACAGGCTGGGGGAGATGCTCCTCAAGGCGGACAAGATAACGGTAGAGCAGTATGACAGGTCCGTCGAGGTCCTGAAGATATCGAAAAAGAGGCAGGGGGCTATACTGGTGGAGCTTGGCTACCTCACCCCGAAAGACCTTTTCTGGGGCGTGAAGTACCAGGTGAAAGAGATCATTCATAGCATGTTCCTGGTAGAGGATGCGGAGTATGAATTCATGGAGGGGGAGATACCGAACCAGGAAGTCATCACGCTCAAGATGAGCATGGCCAACCTTATTTACGACGGCGTGAGGAAGATCGAAAACTGGACGAGGATACGCAACGAGATGCCCGACACCGACTCCGTCTTCAGGCTGAGCAGAGACCCGCTAAGCCTGTTTCAGGGAATCGAGCTTAGCTCGCAGGACAAGAAGATCCTGTCCCTTATCGACGGCAGGAGGACGATCAGAGAAGTCATCGAAAATTCATGGATGGGGTCCTTCGAGGCACTGAAGATACTCTATGTCCTTTGGTCTACCGGGATTATCGAGCAGACGACCGCGATCCCGGAGGAGGTTGCGGTTGCGGAGCATGCCAAAGAGCAGGAAGAACCCGTTACCCTCCAGGACATATTGAGCCCTCTTTCGGAGGAGGAAGCGCTCGTCAAAAGGGTCGACTCGATATACCCGAAGCTCGGCAGCCTCAGCATGTACGAACTGCTCGATGCTGGTCCCGACGCCGACGCCGATACGATCAAACGAAATTATTACCGCCTCGCCAAGGAATTCCACCCGGACAGGTATTTTGCGGTGACCGATGAGTCGGTCAAGAGCAAGCTGACCGAGATTTTCGACGCAATCACTCAGGCATATAATGTGTTGAAGGATGAAAAGACACGTGAGGAGTATTTCAGGTCCCTTGGCACCGGCAAACGAAGAGAGGCTGAGCCTGCTGAAGATGTCAAGGCGGAGGACCAGTTCAGGCGGGGAGTCGAGGAGTTCAAGAAAGGGAATTTCTGGGGCGCAGTCGAAAACTTCAAATGGGCTACAAAGCTGATGCCGAGGAGCGCCCAGTACTGGAGTCACCTTTCGCTTGCCTTTTCAAAGATGCCCGGAAGGCTCAAGGACGCCGAAGAGGCCCTCCTTACGGCCGTCAAGATCGAGCCTTTTAACCCTGACCATTATGCGAACCTCGGACTCGTCTACATGAAAGCCGGCATCAAAAAAAGGGCGTGCAGCAATTTCGAGAAGGCATTGAGAATCGATCCCTCGAATGAAAAAGCGAAAAAAGGTCTGGAGCAGACAAAGGAATAGATTGGGACAGGGCGGATTTCTTCGGCTGACGTCCGCACGTACTCCATCCGTGGTGGAGGGGTTGTACGCCTTTTATTGCCATTTACCAGAGATCCATAATATACTTATTATGTGAAAGTTTCTCTGATTGCATTATGTATCTTCATTGCCTTGCTGGCGGGGTGCAACGATAAGAAGGCCCCTCCCGCGATAAAACCGCCTGCAGGAAAGCCCCTTGTCATAGGACTCATACCCGAGCAGAATATCTTCAGGCAGATGGAACGCTACGGCCCGCTCGCCAAATATCTTGAGCAGCGTACGGGATACCATGTAAAGCTCGAGGTTCTGCCACGTTACGGCAACATCATCGACAACTTCGTTTCGAAAGGCATGGACGGCGCTTTTTTTGGAAGCTTTACGTATACCGTTGCGCACGCAAAACTCGGGGTCAAGGTGATCGCCCGGCCGGAGAATCTCGATGGGATATCGACATATCACGGGCTCATTTTCGTCCGGAAGGACAGCGGCATCAGGACAGCAGGCGATATGAGGGGGAAGAGATTTGCTTTTGTGGACAAGGCCACGACCGCCGGATACCTGCTGCCGCTCGAATACTTCCATGAGCACGGAATTGCGGATTACCGGTCCTATTTCAGAGAGACCTATTTTACGGGGACGCACGAAGACGCAATCTACGATGTCCTGAAAAAAAAGGCCGACATCGGAGCAGCGAAGAATACCATCTTCGAGATGCTTGCAAAGACCGATAAGCGGCTGGGGAAGGATCTCGTGATTTTGAAACGGTCTCCGGATGTGCCGGAAAACAGTCTCGCCCTGAGAGGCGACATCAGCGATGAGGTCAGGGAGAAACTTAAGCAGGCGCTGTTAAACATGCATACCGACCTCGAAGGGAAGAAGATCCTCGAAGGATTTGGGGCGCGAAAGTTTATCGAGACAAAAGAGGACGATTTCGAGCCCGTGCGCCGGTATGCTAAGGAAATCCATCTCGATCTTGCCACGTACAATTATCTCAATTAGATGAAGAAAACGATTATCCTGGGGCTTAGCATCTTTTCGCTGATTTTTTTCCTCGGGGTTTTCTATATTATCGGTTCCATTGAAAGGTCGACGGGGTCTCTCGATAAGCTCATTCTTCTCCATCAGGTTGAATTGCTAAGGGAGCATCTCCTGATTCAGATCAAACGGGTCCAGGCGGACCTCAACCTGAAGAATACGCGTCATGCAAGGAGCGTCGATACCGTCGTTAAGGATGTCATGAGCATGGATCATGCGGAGACCGCCTGTTTTGACTGTCATCACAGCCCGGCCGTCACGGAGAAGCTTAACGATATCAGGGGCCACATCGATGAATATAAGAATGCCCTGAGCAGGGTCTTCACGATACGCGCCAACGTACAGAGATTAGGGGAAGAAGAGGATGCGGCTTTTGCGATCGGGCAGGAGTTAATCACCAAGGTCGATGAGATGATCGCCCTTACCAATGCGAAGCTCCAGCAGCGCACGCAGGGTACCCTGGCGAAGATCTCAGAGACGAAGGTCGTACTTTATGTGCTTCTCGTCCTCGGGCCTCTTCTGACGGGCATCCTGGCATATTTCATCATCAGGTCTTTTACGAAGCCGATCAACAGGCTCCTCTATGCCACGAGGCGGCTGAAGGAGGGCAACCTGGATTTTCGCATCGAAGGCCTTCATAATGAATTCGGAGAGGTGGCGAGCTCGTTAAATGAGATGGCGGGGGCCTTGAAAGAACACTTCACGAAGATGCAGAAGATAGAGCAGGGCGTGGTGCTGGCGGAAGTCGCAGCCGGGCTGGCGCATGAGATCAAAAACCCCCTTACCGGGGTGAGGGGCGCGATCGAGCTGATTTCTCAGGAGTCGACCGTGGCGCCTCAGGACAGGATGCTGCTGCTAAAGGCGGTCGAAGACGTGGTCCGGATCGAGTCTCTCATGAAGGACCTGATGAATTTTGCGAAGCCCCCGAGGCCGCAGTATGTGAGTGCCGACATTAACGGGGTGCTCGACATGACCCTCTCCTTTGCGCTGAAACACCCCTCTTTTGCCATGAATTCCGGTGCGGGGATAACCGTTGCAAAAGATTTCGATCCAAAGGTCCCGGACTTTCTCGCGGACCCACAGCAGCTGAGACAGATATTTCTCAACCTCCTGCTCAACGCAGCCGAGGCGATGCCTCAGGGGGGGGCCTTGCACCTGAAGACGTTTTATGATCCTTCCGCCAGCACGATAGGAGTACGGATTTCCGATTCGGGGACAGGAATCGAAGAAAGAGCGATTGGCAGATTGTTCCAGCCTTTTTTTACAACGAAGCATCACGGGACCGGCCTCGGTCTGGCGATTATTAAACGCCTTATCGAACAGCACGAAGGGACGATTACGGTTGCAAACAACCCGGATCGGGGGGCCGCATTTACGATCTCCTTCCCCATAAGGGCGGCAGAGCATGAAGGCGTCTAGGAAAAAGAAGATTTTCCTCGTCGACGATGACGAGTTGATCTCTCTCACCCTCTCAAGGGCACTTGAACAGGCGGGCTACGACATCAAGGCCGATCTCTCCGCGGCGGATGTCATGGAGAAGCTTCGCGCCTGGTTTCCGGATGTTGTGCTCCTGGACATTCAGTTGCCAGGCCGCAACGGCGTCGATATTCTTAAAGAAATCCGGGAGAGCGGGCTGCCGGTCAAGGTCATTATGCTGACCGCCGATGACACTGCCGAAACAGCGGTCAAGGCCATGAAACTGGGTGCCGCCGATTATCTGACCAAGCCTTTCAACATCGAAGAGGTGAAAATTGTGGTCGGCAACGCGATCGAGAACCAGAGGCTCGAACAGGAAGTCGACTACCTGAGAAAGATAAGCTGCAACTACTTCAATGCCGAGATCATCGGGCAGTCCCCGGCACTAAGGGAAATCCAGAGCAAGGCCGCGAAGATGGCCGAGGCCCATGTCTCGAGCATACTCATTACCGGGGAAAGCGGTACTGGCAAAGAAGTCATCGCGCGCTATATCCATTCCCTTATGTTCGGCGAATGCACTACCAGTCGTGAGCCTTTTGTGGCAGTCAACTGCGCGGCGCTGCCGGACCACTTATTGGAGAGCGAATTGTTCGGCTATGAAAGGGGGGCGTTTACCGATGCCCGTAGCGATAAGAAAGGCCTCTTCGAACTTGCGGCCGGCGGGACGATCCTGCTCGACGAGATCGGGGAGACGGCCCCCCACCTGCAGACCGCGCTGCTGAGGGTCCTCGAGGAACGGACGGTCAGACGCCTCGGAGGGAAGGACGATATTCCTATCGATGTCGCGGTGATCGCAACCACGAACCGCAATTTAAACGATGCGGTAAAAAATGGAGGATTCAGGAATGACCTCTTCTTCCGGTTGAGCACCTTTTATCTCCATATCCCTCCGCTCAGAGAGAGGAAAGAGGACGTTATTGCACTTGCCAGGCATTTCCTCTCGCTTTTTTCCCGCAGGTACAACAAGAAGACGATCAAGGGGTTTTCGTCTGAAGCGGAGGCGCTTTTGGAGGCATATACATGGCCCGGAAACGCCAGGGAGCTCAAGAACCTCGTCGAAAGGCTCGTGGTGCTCGAGAATGCTCCGGAAATCGTTCCGGCGCATCTGCCGAACTGGCTGACCGGAAAAAGAGGGCCTTCGCTGCCGCAGGAGTCAAAATTCGTGCTTACTCCGGCGGGCGTCTCTCTCGAGGACCTTGAAAAGGACCTCATCAAACAGGCGATGGAGTTGGCGCAGAATAACAAGACGAATGCCGCAAAACTGCTCAATATGAGTTATGACTCTTTCCGCTATCAGATCAAGAAATTAGGGATGGAATAGGTCGCCCGCCATCCCTATACAAAAACGACCCCCGCGCTGAAGGTATTATTGTCCACCTTCCGGCTCCAGGCGACGATCCCCTCGTTATAATCCAGCCCCTCGCAGAATGTCAGAAGTGTGCCGGAAGTAATCGGGTATTCCGTCAGCAAGCCAAGGCCGGTGTCGCTTATATTGATGACGTCCCCTCTCAATTTGGGTTGTTTCGTCACTCTTCCTGCAGCATCCACGGTGTACTCTATCGTTTCTGTTACCGGCGTCCTCTCCTGCCGTCTCCGCTCTGCGTACGTCCTGTCGGCGCTAGTCTGAGACTGTTTCCAGAAGTGTTCGCCAAGCCCCAATGATTTCCCGGCCAGCTTCCTGATATCGGAGGGGAAGAACGGCTTCGGGATAAAGCAGTATATCGCTTCATGACATCCCGCAGGCAGCTCATCTCCGCTGCAGGTCTCGGACATGAGCATGATCCCGGTATGAGGAGACAGTTCTTTCAACAGTCCAAGCATCTCGAACGCGGGATTATCCAATGTCTGCATATCTACAAAAAAGAGATCATAATGGTGCGCTTTCAGCTCCGCGACAGACTTTTCTATCTGCGAAACCGTCACGACTGCTGTCGCCGCACTCTGGAGTGCCCGGGCGATCAGATACCGTATAAAAGGGTTCCTGTCAAGAACAAGTATTCTTTTCATCCTGGAATAATTGGCAATTCTTATGCCACAGCAATGCAGAAGCGCGGGGGGAAGTAACCCCTTATTTTAGATGAAAAAATTATCTTCTGAGAAAACACGTCCCGTCATTCTTACAGCGAAATTTCCGAAACAAAACGGTAATTTGACCAACGAGACGGAAGAATAGAAAATCGTTACTTTCTCGTTAGCGTAGAGGATGGACTGCAAAAATGGATGGAAAGTGTAATAATGCATGATCTTTGCAGAGGACAAAATAGTGGGGCTAAAGGACCGAAGCCCTGTTCTAAATATTTTGCAAAAGCGATAAAAGCCCATTCCGGCCGCAGCACGGCTCCAGGTCGCATTATCCTCCGGCCATGAGGTAAACTAAGAATATGGTGCGATCTACGACCGGCATTTTCCGCATAATCCGGTATCTCCTCATGCTTTCAGCTGTGCTAGTTACATGGTCTGTTCTGGGCATGGTCTATCTTGACCGCTTCGTTCCGGCCGTTGAAAGGCTGAGGCCGGTGCTGATGCCATGGAAGGTGCCCGAACCTGAGGATGCGACGACCGGAGAGCGGCTTGCTTTGATGCAGCGCCAGCTGGTAACTGCAAGAAACACGTCTAACTATGCCTTCTTCGCAATGGGAGGTATTTTTGCGGTTTTTTGTATACATCTGACCTTTCTCTACCAGCAGAAGCAGCGAAGGGCGCGTGAAAATGCTTTGCTCCGGCTGAAGAACGATGAGATTGCACGACGGAACGAGTTCATCCGCTACATCTCAGCAACTATCGGGCATGAATTCAAAAATAATCTGGGGCGCATAAAGCGCCGCCTCGAACTGGCGAGGGATCTCGCGCCGGATCTAAGGAGCCGGCTCGATGAGAACCTGGACAAGCTCTTTGCTGATATCGATATCTTTAAGAAGATCTCGGACGAGCGGGAGGCCAGCCTCATCGACTTCACCAGTGTGGACATCCGCTCAATGCTTACTGCCCTTGCGGCAGAGCACGCCGACGTCGCGGACTTTACCTTGGAGGGCGGGACGGTCCTGCCTATGATCACGGCGTCCGAGCCGCTCCTGAAAACCGTCTTCGAAAATATTATCGACAATTCGATCAAGTACAAGAAACCGGAACAGCAACGCGCCCTCATCACTGTGGGATGGTCCGTGGACGCCGACCACCAGCGGCGGTACATATCGCTCTCGTTCCGTGATGAGGGGATCGGGATGGACGATAATGAGGCGGACAGGTGCTTTTACCGCGGGAAAGAGAGCGGGAAGGGTTGGGGACAGGGCCTTTATTTCGCGAAATACGTCATCGGGCTTCATGCCGGCAAAATCCGTGTCGGCTCAGATTACACCGCCCCGGAGTTCGGTACGGAGATCATCATTAAGCTGCCGTTAGTGGAAGAGGCGTTCCATGGTTAAGATACTTATCGCCGATGATGATTCCGAAGACCGGGAACTCCTGAAGCTCGAGATCGCTCGTGCCCTGGAGCCGCTGGATCGGGATATTCGTTTTGCCGATGCGAAGAGCGTGAAGAAGGCAAAGCAGCTCCTTATGGCCCAGATGTTCGACATAATGACTCTCGACATAGAGTTCGACCGCATAAACGAGGGCATCGACGCCCTGCCTGAAATATTCGAAACCTGGCCTACACTCAACATCATTATCATAAGCGGCAAGCTGAACAAGAGCGAAGTTTCCGCGCAACTTTTCCGCTTCACCAAGGATAATGTGCTGAAAGGCAAGCGGTGGTCCCGCCATTTCGACGTGCTCGACAAAAAGGACAACAAAACAGAGGCCTTCCGCAGGGCTTACTCCTTTGCCGTTTCTCAGCGGGAAGGCGCCGAGAAGGCGCGAGAGCTTTTTCTACTCGCAGAATCCTACCTCGAAAAAGGTATGCTCGACAGGTGCATAGAGATCTATCAGAAGATACAAAGTCTGATACCGGGCGATACCGAATCCGGTGAAAACATCGCTATATTCGCAGGTGGCCTTTCGGTCGACGCCGCCCTCGAATATTTCAAAAAAGGCGAGACTATTGTTGCCTCTCTACTTCTGGGTTATTATATCGAAAGCCGCCTCAAAGAGTATACTGCAGCATCCATCGGCTGTTCGTATCCCTCACCCGCCGATTGTCTCAGGATGCTGGAAGAGAACCGCGGCTTCAGCCCGTACCGGAAGGGGATTTTCAACCGGCTTGCCCGACTGCGCAACAGGGCGATTCATGAACCGACGGCCCTTGCAGAGGAGGACTTTGGCAAGGCTACCAAGGATTTGGAGTTGCTCTCGGAGACGCTCCAGACATGAGATCTGACGCCGATACAAAATTCTTCCCTTCCCTCGGGCCCCTTTTCAGCCTGACTCTCGTCGGTCTGCTCCTGCTGAGCGCGTTGATATATTACCGGGCAGTGAAGATCCAGCGATTCCTGGAGCCTGCCCTCGCAATCTCCGAGCCGCGCATGAAATTCAACCAGGACATAAAGGACCTTCTTTCGCGGGAATTCAGCCCCAAAGAGATGAAGGGCATCAAGTTCAGGGCAGGCACGATCACCGTTGATGAGTCGCTCATTTTTGAGCGCTCCCATTCCCAGGCGCGACCTGCGGTGCCTGTAGTACTAAAGAAGCTAAGCCGTGTCTTCGCGGCCGCACTCGACAATCCGGAGATAAGAGAGAATATCAGTCTCATACAGATTACCGCGAGGTTCCCGCTTACCAAGGATATGATACTCAACAGACAGGCAAGGTTTGAGGTGCAGGATAGCGCTACCCTCATACTGAACTCGATCTTCTCTGCTGAGCCGAGACTCGAGACGTCCTACCCAAGGTTTTTTTCGGCGACCGCCATCCCGACGCTGGCCCCCCCCAAGGATGGAAGGGTCATTATCGAGTTCCGCATCATCCCGACCGAGCGCCTCCATATCGAAGTACTTGAGAGGTTGGAACGTTATGCATACTGACCTAAGACAGCCGAAATGCCCTCGGACGCGGTTCAGCAGATGACGACAGCGATAGCGCTGCCCGTTTTCATTTTTGGCCACAAAATTGTGATAATAGACATAAATGACTTTCGATGAAAGGACGCAGGAGTGCAGGTGATCTTAACAGGCTTGATCTATCTGATGTTTTTCTTGTCGGGTGCTGCGGCGCTTATTTACGAGGTCGTGTGGGTGCGATCGCTGAGCCTTATCTTCGGCGGCACCCACCTGGCGGTGACGGCCGTTCTTTCTGTTTTCATGGGCGGGCTTGCACTCGGAGGTTTTACCATAGGCAAAAAAGTCGATACCGCCAAGAAACCGCTGCGGTTGTATGGATTCCTCGAAATCGGCATTGCGGCATCAGCAGTCGCCTTCATCCTGCTGATGAAACTCTATCCTTCCGCGTACATTTTTCTTGCGCAGGGCAGAGACGGGGACCGGCTTTATCTTTCGGTCATTCGCATTCTTTTTGCCTGCCTTGCCCTGATCGTGCCGACGACGCTCATGGGAGGGACGCTGCCTGTACTGACCCGGTTTGTTTCGAATCGCGCATCGAAGACGGCAGCCCATCTCTCCTTCCTCTATGGACTTAACACCCTGGGCGCTGTTGCCGGCGCCGCCGCAGCGGGTTTTTACCTGTTGCGGTTCTATTCCGTCAGCATCACCCTGCATACGGCTATAGCGATAAATTTCATAATCGGAATTGCCGCTGTCTTTCTTCAGGACCCTGTGTCTGCTATGCTCGACCGCGAGGGGACGGGGAGAGAAGTCTCAGATAGGGAACGGGAGAATTTTTCGCAAGATATGCCGGCCGTGGCTGCCAGCCGGGGGAATTCCTTCCTGGAAAGGCTGGTCCTGATCGGTATCGGGGTCAGCGGGTTCTGTGCCCTCGGGTACGAGGTCCTCTGGACCAGGGTCCTCACCCTGACAGTCGGCACGAGCGTGTATGGCTTTACCATTATGCTCATCGCCTTTCTGACCGGAATCTCGCTCGGCAGCGAGATGTACGGTTTCTTCCTCAGACTGCTTCCCCCGGGCAAGAATACACAGAACAGCCGGGTTTTCGGATTCGGACTGGTGCAGTGCATCATAGGGGCGGCGGCCCTTCTGGTCACGATCCATATCCGCGATCTGCCCGTCCATGCCATTTCCCTGAATGCATTCTATTCCTCAACCGGCCTGAATGTCTTTGAAGCCCGGCAGTGGGCGGGCCTGACGATCGCCTTTTCTTATATGCTCGTTCCTGCGTTCTTCATGGGCCTGGCCTTTCCGCTGGCCGGAAGCATTGCCGCAGATTACAGAAAAAAGGTCGGCCAGGCGGTAGGCAATGTGCTGGCCTATAATACGATCGGCGCGATACTCGGTTCGGCGGTGAGCGGCTTTGTCCTTATCTATCTGCTGGGGATAGAAAGGTCCCTCCAGCTGTTGGTCGTTCTGAATATCGGACTGGGACTTCTCGTAATGTTCAGTATGAAAAACCGCAGGATCGCGGTCGGCCTGATCGGAGGCCTTACCCTTGCCTGCATCGCGTTTCTCTCTCTTAACCGGGAAGCGCTGAAGGTATGGGACGAGAAGTATTTTGCGATCTTCCGGAATAACCAGCCGGATGCCTTCGACACGCCGGAAAAGAGACGGGACGCCCTCGAAAATACCGATGTGCTTTTCTATCTCGAAGGGGTCAACTCTACTGTAAGCGTCATAAAAATAAAAGGCGGTAACCAGGCGTTACTGGTCAACGGGAAGGTCGTTGCCTCGACTACGTTAGGGGACCGGCAGGTCCAGCTGGCCCTCGGCCATCTGCCTATGCTGCTTCACAAAGACCCCCGGAAAGTGCTGGTAGTCGGCCTCGGCACCGGCATGACGCTTGGCGCTGTCTCTGTCCATCCGGACCTCGAAAGCCTGACCCTTGCAGAGATAGAGCCGAAGGTCCTCGGCGCCGCCCGGACCTTCGGAAAATATAACCACAATGTACTTGATAACCCTAAACTGCATATCGTCTTCAACGACGGACGGAATTTCCTTCTGACCACAAAGAACAAATACGACGTGATCACCGCCGACCCGATCCATCCCTGGACCCAGGGGTCCGGATATCTCTACACCTCGGAGTACTTCAAGCTCGCCTCGGAGCATCTCAGGCCCGGCGGGATCATGTGCCAGTGGCTGCCTATCTACGAGATGAGCGTCGACAATCTGAAGTCGGTCCTAAGGACGTTCTCCCTGCATTTCAAATACACGATGGCCTGGCTGACCCATTTCGATGTCGAACTCATCGGCAGCAACTCCCCGATTGCGATCGATGAGGCTGCGCTTGAGAAGCGGATCAGCTTCCCTGCGATTTCGAAAGACCTCGCACCGGTCAGGATGGCTTCAGCAACAGACTTCCTCAGCTATTTTGTCATGGGGACGGACGGCGTGAAGGCGTTCAGCAAAGGCGGCATGATCAATACGGACGATAACCTATACCTGGAATTCTCGTCGCCGGCCTCGACCGGGATAAACGTTATGGGAAGAAATCTTGATGCAATAGCCGGTTACAGGGAGAGTATCCTTCCCTATCTCGTTCCCGCCTCCGGTGCCTCCCGCCAGGCGCAGATAAAAACATGGGAAACGAACGCCAGAGCCGCTCTGATCGACGACCGGGCGCATGCGCTATTCCTTGGCGGAAAGTATAACATGCCGGAATTCCAGTCTCTCATGTCCGAACTGGAGAACAAATATCCTGAGTATGCGCCCGCGAGATTTCTCAGGAAGGCGTATCTCAGGGAGCTCCGTAAGAACCCCTTCTTGTTCGAAAAGGCCTTTTTCGGGCTGCTCGATGCCCAGGGGAAGAAGACCTCCGTCGAGATTTCCGCCGTGATCGCAGGTGTCAGCGAAGAAAGGGCGGCAGTGGTGTTCGTCGACAATGACGCGAAGGTGATCTATGGCCAGAAGTATTTTTCGGGAGAAGACTTCGAAGGCAGGATGCACCTGTTCGCGCGGGACGTCATGACGGCCATTAGGACAACTTATCAAAATCAGTCACGCATAGCCCATGACGCGGGCAGGAGTTTCCCGGAAGCAGGGCCGACAACCCTTCTCTTTAAACAGGTCATTGCCGCAAAAATTAAAGGCGATGACAGTCCCTCTGACTGACCGCCTCCCCTACCGAAAAATTACCTCGGCGGACTTGGTAATAATCCCGAAGCGACCGGGGATTTCACCGAAAGGTCCGGATAGAGAATATCGCCGTGTTTCCTAACATCCCGTAGTTCCAGTAATTTTTTCTTTTCTCCGCCATGGCATGGTGATTGCTCTCTAACGGAACGCCATGAAAAGCACCCTGCAGAAAATCACGATGGCCTTGCCGGCGGCACTCCTTATGGTATCGGTGTCTGCGCCTGCTGCAAACGCCGAAATAAAGGCCTCATATCTCTACAGCCTTTCTGATTTTTACGGACTGGTCCCATACAGCTGGACAAGGGTGGTCATCGATAACTGGCATGCAGAGACATACGTCTTGTTCCAAAACAACGTCAAGGTATTCAACGGCAACGGCATGGAGGTCTATGAATTCGGCGATGACATCGACGTCGGCATTATCTATGACGTCGCTATAGATGAAAAAACGAACATCTTCCTTCTTACGAACAATAAACAGAAATATTCTATTGTCCGCTGCAATTACCGGGGAGAGCCTAAAGAGACGATTGAGATCAAAGGCCTTCCGGATGAACTGAAGGGCTTCATACCGTTCCGCATGGTATACCGCAAGGGGAACTTTTACCTGGCATCCCTAAGCCATATGCAGATAGCGGTGGTCGACCGCAACGGCAATTGCCTTGCAAGCTATGACATCAAGCCGATGCTCGAGCTGAGCGAGGAAGAAAAGAAAAAAGGAAGCGAGATGGACATGGTCGGCTTTAATGTAGACAACGACGGCAACATGCTCTTCACCATCCCTGCAATCTTCAAGGTCTTCAGGCTGACGCCTGACCGCAAGCTCTCTTCGTTCGGCCAGCCGGGCAGCATACCCGGCAAGTTCGGCATCGTCTCCGGAGTCGCCGAGGACAACCGCGGCAATTATCTGGTCGTGGACAAATTAAAGAGCGTGGTGATGGTCTTTGACAAGGATTACACATTTATTACGGAGTTCGGGCATAGGGGGGTGAACCCCGACAATTTTATCGTGCCTGATGAAGTCGCAATAGACAAGGGTGACAAGATCTATGTGACACAGACCCGTAACAGGGGGGTGAGCGTTTTTCGTCTGGCGTATGAATAATTCACGGCAGTTTTTTGCAGTAAAATGGCTGCCCAATGAAGGAGGTGGTAAGAACAGAATTTAACTAAAAGCATTGGTTGGAAGAGGACGCCTTGCAGCAAACAGGCGTTCAGGTTATGAACCAATCCTCCGAAAAGAGTAAACCCATCGCAAGGTGGCGACACAAAGCCGACGGGTCCCCAAGGGACGGCCGGGTTGCCGGAAGAAAAGACAACTTGGAGGATTTAATGAAAGCAGTAAAAGTGACAATAATTCTCGTCGCTGCAGCGCTCCTTCTCTTTGGGCTCAGCGGTATAAGCTTTGCCTTCCATTCGGGCGGCGTTGCCGAGTGCATGGGCTGCCACAATATCCACGATGCAAAGAGCAGCTCGGCCCTTCTGGTCGGCACCGACATCAGCTCGACCTGTCTGAGCTGCCACAACAGCGCCAGCCCGGGCGGCTACCACATTTCGACCGATGCTTCGGTCATGCCTACGGGGACCCCGCCTGTCAACATGACCCCCGGCGGCGACTTCGCCTGGCTGAAGAAGACCTACACCTACAGCCCGCGTCCCGGCACGACGACGACCGAGCCCGGCGACGAGCACGGCCACAACATCGTTGCAGTTGATTTTGGTTATGCGGCTGACGGAACCAACACCACCGCCCCCGGCGGCACCATGGACGCCACCCAGCTCGCCTGCAACAGCTGCCATGACAACCACGGCAAGCTAAGAAGGCTTTCCGACGGTACTTTCAATACCACCGGCGCCCCGATCATCGCATCGGGTTCTTACAATAATAGCCCGCTTCCTGCAGCAGGCCAGGCTGTAGGCGCATACAGGCTTCTCCGCGGAACCGGTTCAAGCGCCGGCTCAGGCGGACAAGTCTTTACCTCGATCTTCAACGCGGTTGTCCCCAGCACCTACAACAGGACTGAGGCTACCACTGCTACCCGCGTAGCATATGGCGCCGGCATATCCGACTGGTGCGGTACTTGCCATCCTGACATGCATTCCGCCACCAGCTCGAAGATGACCCACCCGGTCAACCAGCAGCTCGGCACCACAGTGGCGGGCAACTACAATGCCTACATCGGTAGCGGTAACATGACCGGAACGCAGGCGACTTCTTATGATTCTATCGTTCCGTTCCAGACCGACAACACAACCGATTTTGCTACGCTGGCGGCCCTTGCGGTCAATGACGGCACCGTTACGACTGGTCCCGCCACTTCCGACAGGGTGATGTGCCTTAGCTGCCACAGGGCGCATGCAACCGGTTTTGCACATATGACAAGATGGAACAACGAAGGCGAGTTCATCGCAGCCGACGGCGTATGGCCGGGCACCGACTCCCCGAGCTCGATCGCGAGCGCGGCGAAGTATGCGATGGGCCGTACGGTTGCCGAGATGACGAGGGCTTACAACGACAAGCCTGAGACCAACTATGCGACCTATCAGAGGTCTCTATGCAACAAGTGCCACGCAAAAGACTAATTGCGTAGCTTGAGTAAGCAGTATTTTTTTTCGCAAAAGGGCCGGTTGCCGGCCCTTTTGCCTTTTTTTGCAGCGCGCTGCAGCAATAAAGGAGAGAGAATAATAATTCGGGGGGAGTTCTTAAATGCCAAGGCCAGGTATTACGAGAATAAAAACAGTGCTTTTCACAGTAGCGATAGCAAAAATATTTATGTTATTGAGCAGTGGGGAGAGCTTCGCCTTTCATTCGGGCGGTGTTGCCGAGTGCATGGGCTGTCACAACATCCATGATGCCAAAAGCGCAAGCGCGCTTCTGGCAGGGACCGATATCAGTTCCACCTGTCTCGACTGTCATGGCGAATCAGGGGCCGGCGGCTACCACATAGCGACCCCGGACGCCGATATGCCGGCCGGGACTCCGCCCGGCAATATGACCCCGGGAGGCGACTTCGGCTGGCTGAAGAAGGCGTATACCTACAGCCCCCGCACGGGCACTACAACTGTCGAGCCGGGCGAGAGGCACGGTCACAACATCGTTGCGGTGGATTTCGGGTACACTGCCGATTCAACCAACACAACGGCCCCGGGTGGAGACATGGATGCCACGAAGCTTGCCTGCAACAGCTGCCACGACAACCACGGCAAGTTAAGAAGGATGGGCTCCGATGCGGCGCCAACTTTTGGTGTAACAGGCGCCCCGATCATCGCCTCGGGTTCTTACGGCAACAGTCCTGCTCCTGCAGCAGGCCAGGCTGTCGGGGCCTATCGGCTGCTTCGCGGACCTGGTTCTACCGCCGGCTCAGGAGGCAAGACATTCACTGCAGTATTCAATGCCGCAGTGCCGGCGACCTACAACAGGTCGGAGGCAACCACGCCGACTCGCGTTGCCTACGGATACGGGATATCGGAATGGTGCGCAACTTGCCATCCCGACATGCATACCGCCACGAGCTCGAAGATGACCCACCCTGTCAATCAGGGATTGAGCTCTGCCGAAGTGGACAACTACAGCAAATATAAAGGCAGCGGCATCATGACCGGATCTGCGGCAACGTCATACGACTCTCTTGTCCCGTTCCAGACGGACAACACGAGAAATTATACGACCCTCAAGTCGTTAGCGGTGAATGACGGCAGTAAGGCTACCGGGCCGGCTACAAGCGACAGGGTCATGTGCCTCAGCTGCCACAGGGCCCATGCCACCGGCTGGCCGCATATGACGAGATGGAACAATGATGGCGAGCTGATCGCGGTAGACGGCGTTTGGCCGGGGACCGATTCCCCGAGCTCAATCGCCAGTCAGGCGAAGTATGCACAGGGCCGTACAGTGACCGAAACGACAGTGGCATACAACGGCGCAACGATGCACTATGCCTCATATCAGAGGTCTCTCTGCAACAAGTGCCACGCAAAAGACTGATTGTGCAGATAAAGCCGTTATTCTAAAAAAGGGCCGGCTTACGGCCCTTTTTTAGTTGAATTTGGAATATTCTTGTTCTAAGATTTTATTAGTGTTTCGTTAGTTATTATGCGAAATGAGGCATTATCGTGCGGAAACCGCTTTTTTTGCGCGGCAGCGGATTGCTGTGTGGCATGAACAAAAGGGAGTCATCGTGAAGATCTGTATGATATTTTATATTAATAAGTGTAGGCCCCTTTTCCTCATTTCGGTTCTTCTGTCGATCTCGTTTCTTCTGTCCTGCCAGGCAAAACCGTTTTCGATCAAACCCGCCCTCGAGGAAAACGGCGAGGTTTTTCTCTACCTTCAGCCCCTGTCTCAGGAGGCGGAGCGGCTCAAATTCAGCCTGAAGGCTGTATACGCCCAAAAGGATGACGGGAAAGAGATCCCCCTGGACCTCTCTTTTACGGGGATCGCCTTCGGCAAAGACGTAAGACAGAGATGCCTAGCCACCGGGGAGCTTCCTCCCGGCAATTACCGGGGGCTATCTTTTAAGGTGAAGGATGCCACGCTTACTACGGAGGAAGGCGCGGCCGGACTTAGCGTACCCGAAAAACCTACCCCCGTCGAATTTCCGTTCACAATACGGAGGCAGAAGGCGTCTCTTCTTGCGATGACGTTGAAATACAGGGAATCGGTAATCGAGGGGTTCCGCTTCAGCCCTTCGTTCTCTGTCTCGGTCCCGGCCAGGCCCCCCACCGGGCTGTCGGGCTATGTGTCGAACAACGACGCCCACGACGTCGCGGTCATCGACAAAGGCGCAGGCGAGGTGACAGGGATGATAGCAACGGGGACCGGTCCCCACGGCATGGTCATAGACCAGATGCGCGGGAAGGTCTATGTGGCGCTCACCGGAGACGATGCGATCGACGTGATCGATTCAGGCGCCGGCGACGTGGTCGGCAGGATTCAACTTAGAAGAGGGGACAACCCGGAAGAGCTTGCGCTTGTCCCGGGCAACAGGACGCTGCTTTCCACGAATGCCGGCTCGGACACTGTGAGCTTTATCGATGCCGGCTCCCTGCTCGAGACGGAGCGCGTTTCGGTCGGGCAGAACCCTGTCTCCCTTCTCATCGATAGCACCGGCAGCCGCGCCTATGTCTTCAATACCCTCTCGAACACCATTTCTGTAATAGACATCACGGGGAAGACGGTCATCGCGACGCTCTCGACTGAACCCGAACCATTACGTGGACAGTTCAACCGCAGGGGAGACAGGCTGTACGTGATCCATGGGAGGTCGCCCTATCTCACTATTATAGACGTCCCATCCCTTTCGGTGGTGAGGAGGGAGTTCCTGGGCATGGGGGCAAGCTCCATCAAGGTGGACAGCAGGACCGACATGCTCTATATCGGCAAGAAGTTCGAAGACGGCGTCTCGGTATACGACCCGCTTTCTTTTCAGCCTGTCGATTATATTCAGACCGGCGCAGCGGTCGGATACATGACTATAGACGGCGATGAAAACAATCTCTATCTCGTGATGCCCGAGAAAAAAAGCCTCAGGGCGGTGAACCTTGTCAGCAGAAAGACGGTCTTTGAGATTGATTTCTGCGAATCCCCTTATTGGATTACCGTCATGGGAGAGAGGTAGACAGCCTGAAATATCTATTCCCATTGGTAGTGTTGGTCTTCGGCGGGATGCTGCTGCCTGCCGATGCCCTTGCCGACGGCATCATTGGTTATCTGGACCTGAGCTACTCTAACTCCCATACTGAAACGACAGACGCGAGCGGCGCCTCCACCGACACGAAGCTGAACTCGTTCAATCAGCAGCTTAACCTTACCCTGACAAAAACAATCTACCCTAACCTGAGGCTGCTGGCAAACGGCATATTCGAAAACGACAAGATCAATTCAGAGACAAACGGCGTTGAAACCGACTCAACTACAAGGATCCTCAGGCCCTTCGTAGACCTTACCCTAAGGACGCCGCTTTATACTGCAGGGGTGAACTACACACGGAGAGAGACGAAGAATTCGGTTGCGGACCTGCCCTCCACTACCGACGTGAACGAGGCTTACAGCGCCATCCTCGGCTGGAGGCCGGATGGTTTTCCTTCCTTCGACATGCGTTATGTGCATACGAACACCTTTGACAAGGAGCATCTCGTCCGTGACAACGCGGACGACTTCTTCTCCCTTCAGTCCCAGTACGACCCGGTGAGGGGTGTGGGGCTCAGGTATAGGGGGACCTACGACGACAGCAAGGAAAAACTTCAGGAGCTCGAGACAAAGAACCTGACGAATGACGCAAGGATAACCTATGACGGGAAGTTTCTGCGCGACCGGGCGACCGTCAGTGCGAGCTATGAGATTACGACGAGGTCCACCGAGATCATCACGAGCGGCCAGGGGGAGGTGGATTTTCAGATATTCCCCTTTTCCGGGCTCTCGTCGATCGACGATACGCCACTACAAGGTGTGCTCGACCCTAACCCGGCCCTGATCGACGGCAACCTGACTGCCGCTGCCGGCATCAACATAGGTCTTCCCCAGGTGGGAGGGGACACGAAACCGAGAAACATAGGGCTTGATTTCGTCGCAAATACAGAGGTGAACGAGCTGTTCCTGTATGTGGACAGAGAGCTTCCTGCAGAGGTGGCCGCCTCTTTTTCGTGGGACGTCTATATCAGCCCGGACAATCTGAACTGGACCCTCTGGAGCCCCCTCGTAAAGGCGCAATACGATGCCTTCCGGAACAGGTTCGAGATAGGCTTTCAGAACGTGCAGACGAGGTATATCAAGGTGGTGGTCAATCCCCTTTCCCCAGCGGTGTTGGGGGCGACGCAATTTCCTAACATCCTTGTGACCGAAATGGAGGCATACATCAGGAGAGCGGCTGAAGGTGTGAAGGGGAAGATAAAAAGCACCACGCACAACGTCGGTCTGGATGGCAGGTACAGGCTTTTGGACGATCCCCTCCTCTATTACGAGGTCTCCTATTTTCTGATCCAGCAGACGGGGGTCATTTCTTCGAAGATTTCGACCTTGTCAAACGGCTTCTCGGTGAGCAAGAGGCTCAGCAGGGTTTTTTCCGGGAATGCGAGAATAGCGAGGGAGGACAGCGTCGACCGGCTCGGCAATACCCACGCGTACGTATACAGCGCGGCGCTCAATGCGACCCCGCTTAAGACGCTTAGCCACAGCCTCACCTTTAGCGGCCGAAACGAGACCAACCCCCAGGGGAAGCTCGACCGGAACAGCATTTTTCTCTATAACTCGGCCGACTTATATACCGGCATCAGCCTCTATGCAAGCGGAGGGCTCGGCTTCTCAACACTCGAGACCGGCAGAAAACAGGACAGTACCATCTTAAACGGAGGTACAAATATCGTACCGAACCGCTACCTCTCTCTGAACCTGAACTATGCCTCTACTGTCACGGACGAGACCGGCGGAGGTCTTCCGGAGGCCTCATTCACCACGAGGAGGACGGACGTTGGGGTGACGTGCAGACCTTTCCCGCTATTGTATCTCGTTGCCTCCTGGGGCTGGGTGACGGACATGGACAGAAAGATGACACTCCAGAATTATGGGGTGAACTGGACGCCGTTCGTCGACGGACAACTCCAGTTCAGCTTTGCGTATAATGAGAACCTGCAGTCGGACATTAACGGAAAGGTGAAGAATCTTCTCGCGGCCGTGCGCTGGAACATCACACAGCGGTCCTACCTTGACGTCGCCTACCAGGTGATCGATACTTCCTCCGTAACGGAGACCGCCAAGGCCAATATTTTTAGTACTACTTTGAGGATATATTATTGACAACAGGTGAGGCCGTAAATTAATATAGAAAATCCTTGCTAAACTATATAAACTACGCGAGAAAAACATGGCAAATATAAAAAAAATAGCAGCAAATAGTGTGATCGCATTTTCAGTTCTCTTTTCTTTGTTGGCCTGCGGAGGCAAAGCCTCTACGTATTGGCACGACCCCGAAATGGATTTCGGCTCGGTCAAGACGGTTGCCGTGATGCCTTTTGTAAACGCTACAAGGGACCAGTTCGCCGCTGAAAGGGTAAGGGCTGCTTTTATCAACAGGCTCCTGGCGACAGGCGGAATCTATGTGATGCCGAAAGGCGAGGTCGCAAGGGGTATTTCGAGGGCGGGGATTACGGACCCCACTGCTCCCTCGCCCGAGGAAATCCAGAAATTTGCCGGAATTGTAAAAGTCGATGCGGTAATCACCGGTACGGTGAGCGAATATGGAGAGGTAAGATCCGGAACGTCGGCAGCTAACGTCGTGTCGGTCAGCATGCAGATGATCGAGGCGCAGACAGGCAGAGTCGTCTGGAGTGCGTCTTCAACAAAAGGCGGCATTGACGTAAGTGACAGACTCTTTGGAGGTGGAGGGCAACCCATGGCTGACGTTACTGGAAAGGCTGTGGATGACATTATCGACAAGCTATTTAAGTAGACCTTTTCTCTTCCTTTCCCTAGTGATGATCCTTCTGGGAAGTTGTGCGAGCAGTGGACTCTCCGGCGCGGTGAAATCACTTGACGCAAAGGGAAAATATCGTATAGCCGTGTTGCCGATTGAAAACCTGAGCGGCGCTCCTGCACCATTTAAGGACCTGCGCCTCTCGATTATGCAAAAAATGAAGCAGCGGGGCATGACCCTGCTCGGAGAAGAAGCACTTGATCGATTTATGGAAAAGAACCGCATACGCTATATAGGAGGTCTTGATGGACCGACGGCCGACGCGTTCAGGAAGGAAGCGGATACGGACGCAGTCCTCATCAGTTCCCTGGAACGCTATGACGAGACGTTTCCTGCAAAGATCTCATTGATCTGCCGGTTGGTCTCGACGGGTGAGCACCCCGTGGTTCTCTGGGCGGACAGGGCCGGCCTGTCAGGCAATGATTCGCCGGGGCTCCTCGGGCTCGGGATAATTGAGGACCCCCTCGTGCTCACTGATAAGGCGTTAACGCTTTTGGCGGATTCTCTCGCCGGATACCTTTCGGCTGGGGAGAAGAAGGGCGATGGTGTTGCCGCGAGAAGGCAGCCCCCGCTGGAGGGCCCATACCGCTCCCCTGTGACCGGCTATCGTTATCAGAGAGTCGAGGTCGGGGGGAGAAGCAGTTTCCGGCCGAGGATAGAGTACCGCTCCCTTGTCATACGGCCGGACAAGAGATACCGGGTGGCGGTCCTGCCTTTCCAGAATCTGAGCGTGAGGAAGAACGCCGGGGAGATCGTGGCGCTGGAGTTTATAGGGCAATTGAGCAAACTGGGAAACGTCAGTGTCGTCGAACCCGGCGTGATAAGAGAGGAGATGCTTAGCAAGAGGATTATCATGTCCGGCGGCGTTTCCCTTGCGGATGTGGACCTCCTGAGCGACTACCCGGAAGTCGACCTGATCGTCTCCGGTACGGTCTTCGATTATCAGGATTATATCGGATTTGGCGGTAAACCGAAGGTGGATTTCTCGGCGCAGGTCATAGACAGGAAGAGCAAGCAGCTGGTCTGGGCCTCGGAAAGTCAGAATGAGGGCGACGACGGCGTCTTGTTCTTTGACCTGGGAAGATTAAATACTGCCAATGCCATGGCATCTGAAATGGTCGGTATTACCGTCGGGCAGATGATGTCTGAATAGAATTTCTACATAAGAGGTGATTATGGTCATTAAGAAGGTCTTTTCGGTAGTTGTTTTATTTCTGTTTTCTGCGTCTGTGGCAGCTGCAGCCGGGGAGACGCCGTCAGCGGCTGGGGCAGAAAAAAAGTCGGACGCTGACAAGGAGTATATCACCTTGCGCGTCCCTTTCTTTTCGGACCGCTTCTCCGCGTTTCCGGTCGCGCTGGTGAACGGGGACCCGATTATGCTTGAAGACCTCAAGAAGGTGGTCGGGGCCCGTCACGAGGGCTTGAAAGAGGAAGAGAAGTCGGCCGTCATAGATTTTTCTCATATGCTCGGCCAGCTGATAAACGCGAAGCTGATCGTGCAGGAGGGGAGAAATATCGGGCTTGACGAACTTCCGGAGGTGAAAGCGGCTATAGACAACTTCTCCAAGTCCACCATGCGGGAGATGCTGCAGAAGCGGCAGATTGCGGACATCAAGGCGGACGAGTCCGAAGCAGAAAGGATATACAAGGAATCGGTCAAGGAGTACAAGATCAAACTGGTCGTGTTCGACAAGGAAGATGCCGCCAAAAAGACCCGCGATGGGATAAAGGCGGGCAAGTCGTTTGAAGAACTCGTGGACAAGGCTGTGGCCGGGAATGAGGCGAAGAAGAAGGAAGAGGAGCATATGAAGGCCAAAGACCTTTCGCCCCAGATTGCGCAGGTTATTGCCGGGATGAAGGCTGGAGACGTGAGCGGCGTCGTGAAGGTTCCCGATGAAAAGGCCGGCGCCCGGTTTGCCCTGGTGAAACTCGAGGAGATCCGGTTCCCGGATGACCCGAAGGCAAAGGAGGAGGCCCGGAAAACGGCCCTCTCAGAAAAGCAGTGGGCGGCGCTGACCAAGTACAACAGGGCACTGGCCAAGAAGTATGTGAAGCTGGACAAGAAGGTCTTCGATTCCATAGATTACGCCACTCCAGGTAAAACCTTTGAGAGCTGGTTAACGGACAGGAGGGTCATCGCCCGGATAAAGGGAGACAAGCCCCTGACCGTCGGAGAACTAACCGCGGAGGTCCAGAGGAAATATTACCACGGCGTAGACGCCAAGTCTGCCAAGAGGATAACGAAACAAAGGATGATCGAGGTCTACGAATCGGTGGTCGCCAGGAAAATCCTGCTGCTGGAGGCGATGAAACAGGGCATCGACAAGACACAGGAGTACAAGGACAAGGTGAAGGAGTATGAGAACGGCGTGATATTCGGTATGTTCGTCAGGAAGGTCGTGGAGCCTGACAGCAAACTCAAAGAAGAGGAAGTCAAGGCGTACTATGATGATCACATCAAGGACTACACATACCCGGAAATGGTGCAGCTGAGCAGTCTTGTCTTTGCCAAGAGGCCGGAGGCTGAATCCGCGCTCGAAAAACTCCAGAAAGGAGACGACTTTTTGTGGGTGAAGGACAATGCTGAAGGTCAGGTGACCGGGACCGAAGACCCCCTGAGATTCGACGGCGCAACGCTTTTTGTCACTAATCTGCCTGATGAACTGCAGAAGGTGGTCTCGGGCGCCAAGGCCGGCACGTATGGAATGTACTCGGCCACGGGCCAGTATTATGTCGTTTCCATACGCGACATAATACCCCCGAAGAAACAGCCTTACGAGGAGGTCAAGGAAGCGATTGCGAAGAAACTCTACAATGAGAAGATCAACAAGGTGACTGCAGATTGGGCTGCAAAACTCAGGGCGTCTTCCGAGATAAAGATTTACCTCTCGAATTCCAAATAAGCGAGGAGATGAAATGGGCATAATACGTATCACCAAGAGGACCGCGCTGGTAGGGATGTTAGCCTTCCTTTGCGGGCTCATTCTTTATTCCGTAAACGGCACTGCCCTTGCGCAGAAGAAGTTTGCGAGCAAGGGCTGTCTCGATTGTCATACAAAATTTGCTGATAAGTATATGGGGATGAAAGATGTGCATGCCGTGGTGAAGGAGAAGAATTGCGAGGCGTGCCATCTAAGACACGGAAGGGTCCCGAAGCTGATCCTCAAGAATACCGGAAACGAGGTCTGTTATCCCTGCCACAGCAAAGAGAAGATCGGGATGGACAAGTCCCACGTGCATACTGCGGTGAAACTCGGGAAATGTACCCTCTGCCACGACCCGCATGCCTCACAATCGAGCCATCTGTTGAAGGCCGAGGGCAACGACGTCTGTTATCTCTGCCACAAGAAGGAAGACTACCAAAAGAAGGTGGTGCATAAGGTCCTCGAGACAACCGGCTGCAGGACCTGTCATCTTGCGCACAGCTCCGATCAAAAGGGGCTCCTAAAGCAAGCGGAGACGCCCCTATGCCTTTCGTGTCACGACAAGGGGAAGGACTCCTTCAAGAAGGCCCACGAGAACTACCCAGTCGAGACCAAACCCTGCACGATATGCCATAACCCACATTCATCGTCCCAGCCGAAGCTTCTCAAGACGAGTACTCACAACCCGGTCGCATCGTCGGGCTGCGACATGTGCCATAACCCTCCCGCTTCCCAGAAGCCTTTCGAGACAACGAAAAGCGGGAGCGATTTATGCGTTACCTGCCACGACATAGCGGCACTGAAGGCCGGCGGCACCTTTGAACATCCGCCTTTCCAGGGCGGAATGTGCGGTTCCTGTCATGACCCTCACGCCTCGGAAAACCCGAAGCTGCTCGCCCGGGAAGGGAACAAACTCTGTTTCTCCTGCCATGCAGATAAAGAGGCGAAGGTCGCGACCCCGCACGGTGCGGTGATCAGCGGGAAAGGATGTCTTTCCTGCCATATGCCCCATGCGGCAAAGAACGAAAAACTCCTCGTGGCAAAAGGCGGTGAACTCTGCTTTACCTGTCACGCCAAGGTGAAAGAGAGCGAGAATGCGAAGGACGTGCATATGCCGTTTAAGCAGCAGATGTGCACGTCATGCCACAATCCTCACGGCTCCGACTACGGCCTCATGCTGAAGAACAGGATGGACAAGGTCTGCTACTCCTGCCACGTCGATGCCGAGGCGAGGTTCCTTCAGGTGTATACCCACAAGCCGGTCACAGACGGTCTCTGCAACTCCTGTCACGACGGGCATAGTACAAATGGAAATAAGCTCCTGAAAGAGACCGGCTCGAAGCTTTGTGCGCAATGCCACAAGGTCCTCATGAAAGAGGCAGGCACCAGCGGCGGATCTACTCATGTGCCTTTTAAAGAGGGGATGTGCCTGACCTGCCACAGCCCGCATGGAAGCCCCAACGTAGGCATGACCGTGGAGAGGCAGGACAAGCTCTGTTTCTCCTGCCATAGCGAGCTTGGTGAAACGATAAAGGGAGGGGTGAGCAAACACTCGCCCGTTGTGAACGGCCAATGCACAAAGTGCCATAATCCTCACCGGTCGAAATTGAGCAAGCTGAGGGTTGCCGAGGGTCCTGATCTCTGTCTGACCTGTCACAAGGACCTGAAGGCGAAGATGGAGAAGGAGAAGGCCCATCCCCCAGCGGCAAGCGACTGCCTGCGGTGCCATAAGCCACACAGTTCGTCACAGCCGAGGCTTGTTGCCCAGCCGCTCCTGCAACTCTGCGGCGACTGTCACGACCTGAAGGGGGCCTCCTTCGGAAAGGCGCATATCGGGATCGATCCGGCGGTTATGAATTGTGTGAGCTGCCATACACCCCACGCGTCGAAGGACCCGAAACTGTTCAAGGAAAATGTCCATCCTCCCTTTGCCGGGAGGTCATGTGAAGAATGCCATGTGGTGGAAAAGCGATGAAAGGAGAAGGTATGAAACTGTACCGTCGATATAGATATGCGCTCGTCTTGTCCGTGGTCTGGCTTGTCTGTCTCGCAGCCCTGGCCCATGGCGAGGATAACAAGTTCAAACTGAAAATGGGCGCAAAGGGGAAGATCTGTCTGAACTGTCACGTGGACTTCCAGGACAAGATGAAGGACCCCTTTGTGCATACCCCCGTCAAGACCGGAGACTGCACCGGCTGCCACAGCCCCCATGCGTCTTCGCACGCAAAAATGCTTGCGGAACAGGTGAGCAAGGTCTGCGCCGGATGTCACGGCGAGATCGTCCCAAAAAATGCGGTCAGCGCGCACAAGGTAGTGGTCGAGGGCGGATGCATAAAGTGCCATGACCCGCACTCCGCTAAAAACAAGTTCAATCTGCTGAAGGCGGGCAACGAGCTCTGTTTCGGCTGCCACAAAGATATGGGAGATGCAGTCGGAAAGGTGAAGTTCAGGCATGCGCCTGTTGAGAAGGGATGTCTCACGTGTCATAACCCCCACGCTTCAGAGAAATCAGCGTTTCTGCTTACGGATGCCGTACCTTCTCTGTGTCTGGGGTGCCATAAAACGAACGCGCCGTCGTTTGCGAAGCAGCATATGAATTATCCTGTTGCAAAGGCCCGCTGCACGACCTGTCATAACCCTCACGGGTCCAACAGGGGCGGGATCCTCTATGACAATGTTCATCAGCCGGTCGCCAACAGGATGTGCAACCAGTGCCATATGGACCCTTCGTCGCCGACTCCATTTGCAACGAAGAAGCCGGGGTACGAGTTGTGCCGGACATGTCACAGTAACGCCGTCAATGAGATGTTGGGCAAGAACAAGATCCACTGGCCGGTGCTTGGCAAGAAAGGCTGCCTAAACTGTCATAATCCGCACGCATCGACACAGGCTAAACTTCTGAGAGCGCCGATGATACCGCTCTGCAACACGTGTCATAACGATACGATACAGAGGCAGGAACGCTCTCAGACCAAACATCCGCCGATACAGGAAGGCAACTGTACGATATGCCATAACCCGCACGCGTCGGACGCGGATTTCCTCTTCGCCCAGCCGACGATTATCGGCGTCTGCAATACCTGCCACGACTGGAGGAACCATACCGGACACCCGCTTGGTGAAAAAGTCATGGATCCGAGGAACAGGAACGTGGCCGTAACATGTGAAAGCTGCCACCGGGCGCACGGCACCGAGAACAAGCATTTCATCTGGTTTACGCCGATGGATGAAATGTGCACCCAGTGCCACAAACAGGTAGGGAGGTGATCCAATGACAAGAACGTATATAAAAATCTTTGTTGTAGTTTTCGTGCTTTCGCTGGCGACCGCTTCATTCGGCGCCGCGGTGCAGATGATTTTCAGTTCCTCGGTCTATGGCGACGCTAAGGGAAACGGGTTGAAGCTCCCCGAAGGTGTCGCCTGCAGGGGGAATGTCCTAGTAGTTGCCGATACTGGAAACGGCCGGCTGCTGAAATACACGGTCGACGGCTCGACGGTAAAAGGCGGGCAGGAGATCAAGGTTGCGGAAGCGACAGACCCCGTGAAGGTGCAGATGAATTCCAAGGGCGATATTTTCGTCCTGGACGGAAAACTGCACCGGATTGCCCGGCTTTCTCCTGAGGGGATATTCAAGGGTTATATCGATCCTGCCGGCGTGCCGTCTCCTTCTGAGTTTATCACCAAGAGCTTCAAGATCGATGGCGCGGACAATATCTATATCCTCGATGTATTTTCCGGGCGCGTACTTGTCCTTGATCCCTCGGGAAAGTACGTGAGGCAGGTGGCGTTCCCGGAGAACTACGGATTCATCACGGACCTTGCAGTGGACCAGAAGGGCGACATTTATCTTCTCGACGGCGCAGACGCAAGGGTATATGAGGCGCAGGGAGACGGCTCGAAGGGATTCTCTGCGGTGACGAAGGATATGGAGCAGGACATGAATTTCCCTGCAAATATGATCGTGGACAACAGCGGACAATTGTACCTTGCCGACCAGAACGGCGGCGGCGTGGTGGTCCTCGGACCGGACGGCTCTTTCAGGGGCCGCCCGATCGTCTTCGGATGGAAAGAAGGTCTTGTCCGGTATCCGGCTGAGCTTTCCATCAATGAAAACGGGGTCTTCTTTGTGGCAGACAGGGAAAACAGCCGCGTTCAGGTTTACACGCTGGTGAAATGATGAAGAGCGCGAAAAGTTTGCTGCTGGGCATCCTTGCAGGGGCGGTCC
>JAKAIZ010000114.1 GCA_021814065.1 Nitrospirota bacterium
CGAGTTTCGTCCACATAGTTCGCTGAACAATTTGACGCCTGCTGAGTTCGCAAGACGGCAGATTCAGGAGGCCGCATAAAGCCGGGAATTTCCACTTTTGGTCGGCACAGTTTTTGGGGTAAGGTCAAAAGCCGGGAATTTCCACTTTTGGTCGGCACAGTTTTTGGGGTAAGGTCAAAAAGCCGGGAATTTCCACTTTTGGTCGGCACAGTTTTTGGGGTAAGGTCATAACCCTGCCTGTAGTCATATCAGCATCTCTGCCAGTGCTGTTAACCAAAGCAAGGATAGCTGCAATATCTTGTGTTGTTCCTGCGTCCATACCTGATTATACATAGGGGTTTTATTTTGGAAGGCTTGTGGCAAAAGTAAATTAATAATTGCCACAAAAAGGGCTAAGTTACGCCATTTGCGAGGATTCTTAAGGGTAAAAATATTTTTTACAAAGGTCTTGACAACGTATCTAAGCCATTCTACGGCCCTATTCTTTGCAACCGTATAGAAACTGCGATGTAAACCAACCCTTGTCAAGACCTCTTGGGATTCTAGAAGTGCTGTTAAATTTAAATATAAAAATGCGCATGGAACGGACTTGCAGTAACATGATAGTAACATGGTTTTTACCCCTTCCTCCTATGGAAAACCTTTTAAAATCAACTACTGTTTCCATAGTAGAAAGAGTACTACTAATCATGAGATAGATCATAAATACAGGATCTGTCCGTTTATTTCCCCTGCATTTCCTATCTCTTTTGTTCTAAAATATGACTTAAGACTTATTTATTAGGAGGAATCGATGAAAAGACATGTCAGACACATTATCTTTATCATCCTTGCAGCGATGCTGCTGGGCCTTTCAGGCTGCGGGTACAACCAGATGCAGGCCAACGAGGAAGCAGTGAAGGCCGCATGGGGAGACGTCGAGGCCTCGTACCAAAGGAGGAGCGACCTTGTCCCCAACCTCGTGGAAGTGGTGAAGGCATACGCGAAGCATGAAAGGGAGACCCTCACGGCGGTGACCGAGGCGAGGGCAAAGGTCGGCTCGATCCAGATGTCCAAAGACATGCTCAACAACCCACAGGCGTTCGAGCAGTTCCAGCAGGCACAAGGGGCCTTAAGCAGCGCCCTGTCCCGTCTGATGGTCGTTGTCGAGCGTTATCCCGATCTGAAGGCGAACCAGAATTTCCAGGACCTTCAGAACCAGCTGGAGGGCACGGAAAACAGGATAAACGTTGCGCGCGTACGGTATAACAAGGCTGTGGAGACGTTCAATACTTCCATCAGGATATTCCCGAACAGTCTCACGAACAGCCTGCTGCTCCACCTGAAGCTGAAAGAGCCTTTTAAGGCAGAGGCGGGAGCGGAAAAAGCGCCGAAGGTTCAGTTTTAGTGAGCCGTTCTGAGGCAAGTGAAATAGATGTGTTCCGGCAGAGACGGGCAAGCCGCTCCTTTTTTACTTCACTGCTGATTATTTTTTGCATCCTTCTTCTGACGTCGGTTTCGTATGCACTTGAGGTCCCTAAACTTGAGGGCTACGTCAACGACTATGCGGACATGATATCGCCGCAGGCAAAGGCAGAGCTCGAAAATGAGCTGAGGAGCTTCGAGCAGACCGACTCGACGCAGATCGTAATACTGACCGTCCCATCTCTCGAAGGAGACCCCATCGAGGATTTCGGCATCAGGGTGGCCGAGGCCTGGAAGATCGGACAGAAAGGCAAAGACAACGGCGCGATCTTCATCGTCGCGAAGCATGACAGAAAGATGAGAATCGAGGTCGGCCGCGGACTCGAAGGCAAGTTGACGGACCTGATGTCTGGAAGGATAATAGACCTCGTGGTAAAACCGAGGTTCAAAAGAGGCGATTATGACGGCGGATTTATCGCGGGTGTCTCAGCGATAATTGACACTACTCGGGGCGAGTTCAAGGCTGACGGAAATCACAGCCCTCAGAAAGGCGACAAGGCATCGCGATTTATGTCGCTCCTCATCTTCGCCGCATTTGCGATGCTGATCCTCGGCAGTATATCCAGGCCCCTGGGCGCGGTAGCAGGCGCCGCGGGTCTTCCCCTTACGGCCTATCTTTCGGCGGTTTCCCTCGGCGCAGTCGGCATCCTCGTGCTGGCCGGGGTCGGTTTGGCTGCCGGACTTCTCCTGCCCGCGCTTTTTTCCTCCGGAGGGCGGCGCGGAGGAGGCGGGGGCTTCGGGGGCTTTTACGGAGGAGGCTTCGGTGGTTTCGGCGGAGGAGGCGGGTTCGGATCGGGTGGGGGGTTCAGCGGTGGAGGAGGAGGCTTCGGCGGAGGCGGCGCCTCGGGAGGCTGGTAATGAGACATAGGGCAGAACATTTTTTTACGAAGGAAGAAAAAGAGCGGATCGCGAAGACCACCGGCGAAGTGGAGACGCGCACCATCGGCGAGATCGTGGTGATGGTGGTCGACAGAAGCGACGAATATCCTGACGGCGAGATCGTCGGGGGAGTTCTATTCGGAAGCCTTCTTGCAGTGGTACTGACCGCCCTCTTCTTCCATTCATCGATGTGGTTCTTTATTTCTCTATCGTTTGTCTTTTTCTTCCCCTTCAGGATCATTTTGAAGAAATACCCGCCGCTCAGGACCGCGTTTCTCGCAGCAAGGAGAAGGGAACATGCCGTGCGGCATCGGGCGGTCATGGCATTTCATGAAAAAGGGCTGAACAGGACAAAGGGACATACAGGCGTCCTCTTCTTCATATCTCTGCTCGAACATAAGGTCTGGGTGCTGGCGGACAAAGGCATTCATGAGAAGATAGGTCAGGATACGCTGAACAAGTTCGCGGCGAAGGTCTCCTCGGGAATCCGGGAAGGCCGCGCCTGCGACGCACTCTGCGAGTCAATTAAAGAGGCAGGCGACCTCCTTGCAGCCCACTTCCCCATGAAGCCGGGCGACACCGACGAACTTCCGAACCACGTAATCACGGATTAGGAAGAAGAGACGCGACTTCTCAACAGAAGACTTACTGTAGCAGAGTCAAATCCCAAAAAAGGAAGGCGGACATGGACTTTTTCAGTATGTCCGCCTCGCCTTTGGGCAGCAACGGAACAGACGTCCTACTTTTCTTCCATCTGCGTCGAAAGAAAAATTGGCAGCGTCATCTGCGAAACCTGGTCCTGAAGTTCCTCGATTTCGTCGATATGCTTGTCCTCGTCGCTCAGGATATGCTCGAGCACTTCACGGGTGGCGAAATCGCTCACCTCGCCTGCCAGTTTTATCCCCGCATTGTATCCCGCGATGGCGGTCTCTTCTGCGGCATGGTCATTGGTGAGCTGCTTGGGGATATCGGCGCCGATATGCATCTTTCCCAAATCGGAGACGATCGGGATGCCTTCGAGAAAGAGTATTCTGCCGATGAGTTTCTCGGCGTGCTTCATCTCGACAATGGCGCGCTTTTCGATGAGTTTGTGCAGTTTCCCGTAGCCCCAGTTCGCGCACATCTCGGAATGCACCATATACTGGTTGATGGCGGTCAGTTCGTCGGCAAGGAGCGAATTCAGCGTCTTGATAAGCTTTGGATTTCCTTTCATGTGATAATCCTCCTTCGTATAGATAGCAGGGCCGCTCGGCCCGCGTACCGGCATCGGCACCGCTCAGAGAAAGCACTGTCAGCCGGTTCATCTAATGTCTATCATGGAATCAGGCGGCAGTCAACTATTAATCCTTACCCCTTAACCCTTGCTCCCTATCCCTTCTAACCTATTTACCTTTTAACCTTTTACTGTTTTTCCCCTTTACAGGATGAAACTTTTTCCTATAAAATTGACTCGAAGAATCGGGACGCGGGGATCAACACTCACACCCATCCGAACTTCTTTTTTCCTTATTTTGCGTTGTGCTGCAATCAGGGATTGTCATCCGGTGCTGCAGCTTCGCGCTGCATGCAAACGGCGGCAGCCTGCCTTCCGTCCGTCTGGAGGGCCTGCCGGCCGGCAGTTTGGTGGGTCTGCCTTGCGACAGACAGGCCTGCGCGAAAAAGGGGAGAAATCTAAGGTGTGCGCAGATATCTGTTTCTTGAAATCTCCGAGATAAGGATTCCCCGTATAAAATTATTTCCAATTATACCGCAGCGGTATAATATGGTCCTGGACGATATTATGCCCCGCTGAAAATCCCCACAATGACGAATTTCGGCAATAATTGATTGACAGATGGTCTTTTTTGAAAATATAATGCCGCAAACGTAGAAGAAAGATAAAAAGGAATGTTATGTCATGAATAAGATCAGATATGGCTCATATCAAAAGTAAGCCCACTCTCCATCAAGCTAAAGAAATCTACCTTGAAGAACAAAATCACTTCAAGACAGACAAGCGGTGGCGCGCTTTCGTCACATCATCTCAACGGCTGCACGAATCTGCCCGAAGGGGTGCCTTGCCATTTGACCCCAGATTCAATGCCGTGCACTGGGCTTTCAACGTTTCTTCGCTTTGCAGAGAGATAGTCTTCAGCTATTGTTGGATGAAAGCATATGCGAAGCTATACACGGAACACGTCAGCCCAGTCGCTCAGCCTGCACATGTTGACTTCCATGTCACTTATTTTGCAGATAACTGCATTACACGGATAGACTCTTGTCGCGATAAGCTTGCACTGATGGTTTGGGCCTATTATTGCCCGTTTAATCCTGAGAAGAAAGATGAGACCCTTGATTATTATCAAATAGTAGAGCGCCTTACATATCCCATAAAATTTGGTATCGTTCTCAGAAATCATCTTGCTTTCCTCAGGATTTTGCAAACTCTTAAGGGTGACGATTTTGCACGCGTTGAAAAATATCGCAATTATAAAGTACATCGGATGGAGCCGCGGATAGAACTTTATGGTGTTGCTGCGCATCACGGTTGGAGTTACACCATCCCAGTTATACAGGAAAAGGACATGCAAAGATGGGAAAAGGAACTTCAAAAACAATATCCAGACAAACACTTTCGCGAACATATTAATAAAGGCTGCTATATTAAAGGCGTACTTTATGACAGGAGGAGAATAAAAGATAGCATTTGGGACTACAATGAAGTAGAAAAACATGTGGAAAGTAGTATGGCAAAAATTATGACTGCGAGCGCCAATGCTTTTAAAATACTTGTGAGCCGGCCTCCTCTAAAAGCAAAGCGAAAGCGGACATAACACAGCCTTCAACCCAGACCCGGATTAATGCTGGTTTGTTTTTCGGCAAACCCAGTTGCCCGCGCTGGTTAAGGCCATCGTTTTGCTCTAATAAATTAACTGCATAATTGATCCTCATCCAATAAAATAGCTATAATATAGCCTAAATGAAATACCAGATTATTTTGGCACCGGAAGCCGTTCAGGATTTGAAATCCCTGGATGCCCATGACAGGGCAAAGGTGAAGGACTTAATTGAGGGCCATTTAAGACATACACCGACAAAGGTCAGCAAGAGCAGAATAAAGAAACTTAGAGGATTGAGACATCCTCAATACAGACTGCGAATTGATGAAATCAGAGTATTTTATGACATTGAAGAGAGTACAGTTCAAATCCTGGCAATAATCCCGAAATCGAAGGCAGCACAATGGCTGCAAGAAGCAGGAGAATGACCATGAAAAAAGCGGCACTATCTAAAGTAAAGGACGATCTCTCAAAATTTCTGCGAATTGCGGAAAAGGAAGAGGTAATAATAACTCGCCACGGTAAGCCGGCCGGCGTTCTCATCGGCTTTGAAGACGAAGACGACTGGTTTGATTATCGGCTCGAAAATGATCCCCGATTTCTTAAAAGAATAGAGCGGTCCCGCCGCAGTATTAAGTCAGGGATGGGAACAAAACTAGAGGACATCTGAGCAGAACATATTGCGCCTGGCGACGCGGCAAGAGCCGCTGTCTGGTTTTAAGCCTTTGTCTTTGCGCCGCGCGCCTGAGCATGGTCGTTATGCAATACTCAGAAAGGAAATGATGACGGTAATGAGAAAAGTAACAGCACATTTCTATATTTTAATCGTCTTCGTATGTGTTTCCGTTACGAGCTCACTTGCAGGCCTCGACTTCAAAACGATTGATACCGATAAACTGCATTCGATGGTTGTAAACAACGCTTACGAGATCGAAGCCGGGCGAGCGAAACAGTTCATGGTTATCGATGCAAGAACAAAAAAGGAATATGACGAAGCCCACATTTTTAGTTCGATTAACATCCCGGAGGCTGATTTCGAGAGATCGATAAATCTAATTCCTCATAATAAAGAAATACTGTTGATTGTTTACAGCAACGACACAAAAAGCAAAGCAAGCCGAAAATGGGCGGAGAAAGCAGCTGCCGCCGGTTACTTAAACATCGTTATTTATAAAGAAGGCCTTCAAATCTGGAAAAAAAATAAAATGCCGATAGCACCACTCAGTGGTATTTGACAAGTTCACAATTTAAGGAAAAAGAAATGCTTATCAATGCCATCGAGCGGCCAAGGCATACAACTTTTCACTGACATGCTTGAGTATTTTGCTCTCACCAGAAAATTGCAGAAGAAAATCGATGGTGCCGCGGAAGACCTGGCTTCAGGTTTGAATGGCAGATTAGAAGGAGGCGGGTTCTGGAAAGGCATGCCCAAGGTTTACACCTATGAAAAAGACATACCCGTGCAGATTTCATTTTTTAATGGAGGCGCAAAAATACCGCATCTTTTCACCCGCCTCATACTCTATGGTTCCAACAACGGCAACATTCATATCCGTATTTATAATGAGGGAGTCTTTTCACGGCTCCTAAAGAGACTCGGCATGAGGGGCTTGGAAATCGGCGACCCCGAATTTGACAGGCTTTTCGTCATTAAGTCTAATAATACGGCTGCGGCGAAACTGCTTATTGATTCGACAACAACACATTGCATAAGGACGCTTTATGACAATCAACAAACAATAATCGATGCTGTGGCTGATGTACCGGATTCGGTGAGGGAGCGTGCCAAAGACAGAGGGATGGCCACCGCGATGAAGATCGCGGAATTATTCTTCACTCCCTCCCGTCCGACTTTTGAGATGGTCCTCGACCAAAAGGGACTTTCCTTAGAGATCTTTGGACTGCTTAACAGAGATAAAGCTCGGATGTTACTTGACGAATTAGCAACAATCTATTCTGCCTGGCATTTAACCCATAAGGCATAAGGGATCAAGATTGAAAGATCCGAACACCGGCTCGACAGCCAACCGGGATTAAGCTTCGGCTTTCTTGCGAAGAAAAATTTTACCATATAAATGGAATTTGGCCGGATCATTAACGAGATTGGGCGACAGGCACTCTATTCCTCAAAGGTGCTATAGAGATGGGGCTCTACATAAGTATCGACAATTTCGCGGGCGCTGACTATCCCGACAAGCTTTTTCCCTTTGACTATGGGGATGACGGAATAATTGTTATCGACCATCATTTTGGCGAGATCATCAAGCGACGCGTCACGGTCCGCAGTTATCGGATTCGTGGACATTAACTGCTCGGCCGTAATTGTATCAATTGCGGCACCCTTTTCTTTGGCTGCCTTGAGAATATCGCACATGCTTACCATTCCTATGACTTCCGCCTGTTCATTTACGACGGGGATGCCCGGACAGCCGCTTGCCATCATCTTGTAGACAACTTCCCTCCCCGTCGTGTTTTTCAAAACTGCCGTCCTTTTGCACATGATGTATTTTGCACGGATCATTTTCTCTTGCTCCTTTTCAAAGTTATTGACTTCCTTAAACCGGGAAAATCCAGATGTCTTTTAATGTTATAAGAAAACTTCCCAGCTGTCAAGTTGTTGCGCAACAGCGCACATATAAGCCCGGAAATTACGCCGCTCTCGCAAAAAATTATCAGGGCCTATCTCAAAATCGAATATTGTCTTGCCAGGCCGTCATACGCGCGGAGGCGGGTATCCAGCAGTCCTATGCCGGGTGATGACCGGCAGGCCCTTCCCTATCGACCCAAGCAGTCTGTCGTAGAAATGGGCTGAACAGTAAGATCAGTCATCACCTTTATTCCCGGCATCAAGGTGAAATCTATGCAGGAACCGGTGATACACAGGCGCAAACAAAACGCCGACAAACGTAAGGAAAGCCACCCCACTAAAAAGCGCGTAAAGTGCTGAAAAAACCTTGCCTCCATCGGTCTCCATCTTGTCCACCGGCCCCATGCCCGTCAGAATCATGGAGGCGTTAAGAAATGAATCAAGCCATTTTAGATTACCGAACACGTGATATCCAACAGTGCCTATGCCGATAGAAAGTAATAGAATCACAAGTGCAAACGCAAGGTACTGAATTTGTCTGGAGACAAACTCCTTACGGGGCTTCAGGGGTTCCTGATAATGCTCAAACATGCGCCATCCCTTTATATGATAGCATCGCAGGCCTTGACCGGCGCTACCCGGTGCACCTGATCACCCTTCTGTCAGTGACGATCATGGTCACCTTGATGTCGTGCGGTTCCGACGGAATGGATTCGGTGATCTGTTCCTCATAGGCCGGAGCGATGACCGGCAGGTCCTTCCCGATCGATGCCAGCAGCCTGTCGTAATATCCTCCGCCGTATCCGATCCTGTTGCCGGCCTCGTCGAAACCCGCACCCGGGATGACAACCGCCTCGATGTCATTCACTGTGATCGTCCTTTCTTCGGAAAGAACCGCCGGCTCCGGAATCCCCATATATCCCGGAACAAGTTCCTCAATACTCTTTATTTCATAAAGGAGAAGGAGATGGTTTTTCCTGTCCACCTTCGGAAGCACTATGCGCTTGCCTTCAGCGAGAAGCAACGTCATCGGCTCCAGGGTGTCGATCTCCGACCTGAATGAGGCGAAGAAGAAGATCAGATTCGATACCTTTATCTCATCGAGGGCCAGAAGGCGCTCCCGTATCAGCCTGTCCTTCGCCCTTCTCACCTCCGTCGGGATGGCGTCTCTTTTCTTCATAAGCTCCGCTCTGACTTCGCTCTTATCGCTCATGGCTCGGCAAGCGCCTCACCCCGCTCCCAGCATCTTTTCGATCGACGCCTTTATCGCCCTGATCTCCTCCACCGTGCGCGGCGCATGGCCGAAGGGGGCGGCGCCCCTGATGTCAGCCTCCATCACCTCGTCGCTGAAGGATATCGCCCCGGCGAGCTCCATGTCCCCAATCCCCTTTTTGATGAAGGCGAGATCTTCTGCTCCCCGCACCTTGTTCGCCACTACGAAGACGTTCTTCACCCCCAGCCCTTTTGCCAACTCCTTTACGACGCCGGCGGTCTGGATGCTCCGCTGGCCTGGTTCGACTACCACGATAAAGGCATCGACTGAATCGGCAGTCCCTCGGGTGAGATGCTCAATGCCGGCCTCCATGTCCACAATCACCACCTCGTCACGCTCCACGACCAGGTGCCTCAGAAGTCTTCTGAGCAGAACATTTTCAGGGCAGTAGCACCCCGACGAAGCGGCCTTCGATTTGCCCATGATCAAAAGAGTGATGCCGTCGAGCCTGTAGCCCAATCCCTCGGGCAGGTCGTCCACTTTAGGGTTGAGCTTGAAGATCCCTCCCATGCCACCCGGCTTAGTCCCCATGCGCTCCTCGATAAGTTCTCCGATCTCGGCGATAGGCCTGATCTTTTCCGCATCCTGACGGGGCACCCCGAGAGCCGAGGCAAGGTTGGCGTCAGGGTCGGCATCCACCTCAATCACTTTCTTCCCCTCGGCTGCATAGAGATGGCCCAATACCGACGACAGAGTCGTCTTTCCCACCCCGCCTTTTCCTGTTACCGCAATTTTCATTCTGATTTTCCTCTTTATTCTTAATTTACCACATGCTGACTTTGAAGTGTTTTTCATGCAACAAATGCTCTATGATCCAGCGTTCCGGCAATGATATACTATCTCAACGTTGTACAAACTCAATAAAGGGCTAATGGCTTATTTACCCTAACGTTGCATAAAGTGTGTGTATTTAGGCCGTCATTCCCGCAGTCTTTAGGCGGGAATCCATTCTTAAGAAAACATGGATGCCCGACTGAGAACCTCGGGTATGACGGAAAAAGAACTATGACCTGGCGGTAACATTCGGTGAACTCCAACATAAGGAGTGTCATCAGGCTCAAAAGCCCGTCAATCAAGCTTTTGTGGCTGTTAATTTACAATCTTTATGCAACTGGAAGGTTTATCACATGCGTGGGATGAGAAATAATTCAAGAAGCGTCTCAAACAACGAAGGAGTCAAGCTCATGATGACTGAAAAAGACCGGGCAATCGCCCTGGAGTTGAAAGAGAAGCTATCCCAGGTCGTTCCTCTCGTGGACTTCAAGGTCTACGGCTCGCGGGCAAGGGGCAGCGCGACCGAAGACTCGGATATGGACGTCTTCATAGAGGTGGCATCGTTAGACAGCGAGACAAAAAAGAAAATCCGACAGATTGCCTGGGAAGTCGGCTTCGAACATCTCATGCATATCTCTCCATTGATCTTTACCCGTCATGAGATCGAGAAATCGCCGCTGCGGGCTTCGGATATTGTCAAGAATATCGAGAAGGAAGGGGTTGCCGTATGACTGACTCGGAAGCGCTTTGCTCTTATCGCTGAAGCAGAGGGAACCTATCGCTTGGCAACTGGCTGCTCATCTCGATAGGCTGCCCGCTGCAACTCAAGGCGCAACGACAATCGAAAAATGATAGCATAACAAGAGGAGGTATCATATGCATAGAATGAAGGAAATAATAGAGGAAGCAGAATCTCTTCCAGTGGAAGAAAGGGCTATGGTTATCGATTTCTTACTGAAAACGCTTAATCCTCCGTCAGCGGAGATTGATGCCGACTGGGCAAAGGTCGCCAAACGTAGGCTTGCAGAACTGCGTTCACGCAGCGTAAAGGCGGTCCC
>JAKAIZ010000115.1 GCA_021814065.1 Nitrospirota bacterium
AAGCTCAAGGAAAAAAACGGGGTCGGGCGAAACATCATGCTGATCGGCTCTACGGGTCATACCACCTTTGTGGACCCCTCCGGAGACCTTCATCACGTATTACAGAAATGCCGTGAGGCCAAGATAATGCTCCTTGACCCCCTGGGCGACGGGGCCGTTTCACGCGCAAGGAGTATTCAATCTCCGGACATAAATACGGAAAATTTTAGACGGCAGATAGTCGGAAGCATAGAGTTTCTGAAGGAGCTGAAGGCCTCGCAGAAAGATATAAGACTGAAGCTTTATCGCGACGTGCCGTTTCTGAAATTGGCCATACTCGGGGATTATGTCTTTCTCCGGCATTATCATCCAGGTGTGGATGTGCAGCAGATGCCTGAGTACGTACTCAGACACAGCCGCAGCCCCGGTTGTCTCTACAACCCTTTTTACCAGCATTTTCTCGACCGGTGGCACAACGTCGAGACCCCGGAGTATGACCTGGAAACCGATGAACTCGTCTACCGTGACAAGTCGGGTAACGAGATGAGAAGGGAAAAGTTCGGAAGGCGGGAGGCTGCGCAGGTCGCCTAATGGCCGGGGAGAAGGGTTGTGTCGCAGGCAGCTTCTTCTTTCATGTCGTTGTCGCGCAGAATTCCGCGGAAGGAAGTGTTGTAGAAGCGCTGCCATAACCTGCGGGGATTTCCGCTTGAGATTGTTTTTTTCACCAGGCTGTTGTAAGCGAAATTGCCGAACATCTCATACAGCCTTCGGTTGAGTGCAGATATTTTCAGTTGCTTGCTGAATCTGAGTTTCCACAGGCGATCATAATCGACGTCCTCGATGATGCTTTTGGCTGCGAGATATCCTGAGGTAATGGCGTAGCGGATGCCGAAGCCGAAGAGAAAATCCTGAAATCCGGCCGCCTCGCCCACCAGCCGTTGCCCATTTTCAAGGGCGGATTTCCTGAGGAAAAAATTGCCGAAGCCGCTGAATCTTGCCGGGTTTCGGAGGTCAAAGTCAAGTATCCCGCGAAATGTTGCTACCGCCTTGTCCAGGTACTGGTCGCAGCGGTCGAAATGGGCATACAATACTGTCGCAAGAGTGCCCCTGCCGCCGGACGCCAGGAGATAGGCATATCCTTTCGGCGCGACATCATTATTGAGTACGATGACGGCCGTATCGCCGATGTCGGTGTCGAATACTATTCCCACGGCGAACATATCGGGCTTCCTGGGTCCAGTCGCAATCACGTCGCCTTCCCCGGAAGGGGCCGCAGTGCTGAATTCGATGCGCACGCCTGAATCCAGGGCCTGCCGTTTCAGGGAGTGATCTAGCGTGTCCGGGGCGCTGCCTCTTTTTACCAGATAAAAAAGGGGTTTGTCTGAATGAATGGCCGCGCTTTCCGAGGGGCCGTATAGCAGTCCTCCATAAATGGGCTTGCAATGGAAATCGATTTCAATCGACATCGAACGAAGGAAAGAGAGGACATCGTCCTCTGTAGTCCAGTTTTCGATTCCCTGGAAGTCATTGTGAAATCTCATGCCGACATCGGGGTTCTTTTCGTACACGATTGCCCCGCAACCGTTTTTTGCGAGATTGATCGCTGCGGCGAGGCCGGCCGGCCCGGCGCCGATTATCTTTGCCGGTTCAGATCTTCTCATAAAAGTGCCGTGCCGTTCTTTCCCCCCGTTCCGCCAAACAGAAAGCTACTCATAGCATTTCCGGCGGATCCTGAAAAGAAAGACGGTCCTTATGCAGGTCCATGGGGATATCATATGCGACATGGGACCATATTTCAAGAGATAGGGGGGCAGCGCGCCTCGGAGGGTGGCACGTTTCCCGGGCCGGGCGGAAGGGCAGGGCAGCGGATTTATTCAGCGCAGCATGCGGGAGGGATCGATCCTGATTATCTCCTGTAGCGGAGCGCTTTTCTTTAGAAGATGTTTTTTTTCGGAAACCGCCGAGGAAGACATGCTGATGATCACATAATACACCCCGGCGAGAAGCAGGATGATGAAAAGGACAAAGAAAGACATGGACGGCCGGCGGTAGAAAAAGAAAAGAATTATTCCTGCAGCAGCGAGAGCAATGAGGGGATTGGCCTTTGCGTAGGAGACAATAGTTGCGACTATTTCGGTTCCATCCATGTTTCTTCCTTCATAGTATGTTACTACAAACGCAGCGGAAATGTGTTTCGGGTGCTACTCCCACCGGGCAGAGACTTGCATGATAAACCTGAAATAAGAAGCTGTATCGGATACAATAGAGCAACGGGAACTTCCGAACGGTATTTTTCTTATGAAGAAAGTAGATTTCCGCGGTCCTGGTCTCTCCTTCCGGGAGGACCTGTGCTGCCCCTATATATTTGACGGGCGGATGGCGTCACTTGAGTTCTTTTTTCCTTCACAGGGCATTGAGCGGGAATTTCATTTGTTCCTTGCCCGGGGCTACCGGAGGCTGGGAAGCGTCCTCTACCGGAATGTCTGCAAGGAATGCTCGTCCTGCAAGCCTCTTCGAGTCGAGACGGAAAAATTTAGAATCAGCAGGAATCAGAAAAGAACACTGAAAAAGGACCTTGATCTGAGAACGGAAATAAGCGCCCCCCGCGTCACTCCCGAAAAGGCGGAGCTGTACACTCAATATATCGCATCGAAGCATGCTTTGGGAGAAAGTGAGGAGCGGGAGAAAGATGCAGCGACCCTCTTGAGTCTGTATTACGGGTACCCGGGAAGCATCGAGATGGATTATTATCTGGGAGACAAGCTGATAGGCGCCGGTATTGTTGATGAGGCCGCGGACGCGCTCTCATCGGTTTATTTTTACTACGACACCAGCTATTTCCGGAGAAGTCCAGGTGTCTTCAGCATCCTGCAGGAGATAGCGCTCGCTCAGTCGATGAAGAAGATGTATTATTACCTCGGATTTTACATCGAAGAGACGCCGAAGATGTCATACAAAGCGTTATTTCGCCCGAACCAGGTCTACAGAGACGGCATATGGACCACGTTCCGGACGCATGAAACGGCGAGGGGCCCCTGGTGACTACTTTTTCTCCACAGGGAAGCCTGCCTTGAGCCATTCAGTCCAGCCGCCCTTGAGCACGTAAACTTTTTCATATCCCATCTTCATCAGCTCCAGTGCCGCACCGGCACTCGTCATCTCGTCCGGTCAGGCGCAGTAAAGGACGATTATTTTGTCCTTCGAATATTTACCCACCCAATCCGCGATATGATCCGGGTCCTCATGCACCGCGCCCGGAATCTTTCGATCGGCCGCGTCCCAGTCCCGGTTTATCCTGAGATCGATTATAACGACCGCCGGGTCATTCAGCATCGTCTTCAACTGTTCCTTCGTAATCATTGCCGGCTGAGGAAACGAGCATCCCTTCTCCGTGGTCGCGGCAAAGAGGAGCAGTCCGACCAGAACAGCCGAAGCGCTGAAGAACAGACGCCTCATTCTGCTATTTTCTTTCATGGCACATACTCCATCTCTTTACATTATCAATATTGTACGGAAAAAGTTCAAACAAAAGGAGGGAAGAAGAACAAAACAACGATATCTTGTCGATACCGGTGTTTTTGTGGCTGTCCCGGAAACATTCAGGTGACGACTACGCACCTCTGCCGGCCAGCGGAAAAAAGAGGCCATGGGCGCCCCGTGGCCCCTTCCGTAATTAGTGCGCTCTTTCCTGGCAGTTCCCGATTCGTTTCCCATGCATGTTCTGCGTAATCTTCTGACTGCCTTCCTTGCTCTTCATGTTCACGACGACCTTCCCGTCGAAACTGCTGCCCTTGTAAGTGATTTTGCCTTCACTGTCCGTCGTCCCGTTTTTGTCCCTGCACTGCATGACCCACGTTACCGTGTCCCCAACGACTTTATTGCTGATCATCTTGCAGTCCTGGTTTTTTGGGGCCTTCTGGGGCACCGTTTCTTTATTGTTCAGACACATGGTCGTCTTGACCGGTGGTACCGACATCGGCAGACCTTCCATTACCACCTTGGAGGTGATCTCCCATTTTCCGTCCGTTATGTTCGGCATCGCATAAGCCGAGGTACACCATACCCCAGTCAAGACTATCAGCAGAATAAGCCCCATCTTTCCTTTCACTGTAGCTCCTCCTCTTTCCTCAGATTAACTATATTGCGCAGCAGAAATGATATCGGATTATATCACAAATTTTTCGGACTCTTCAACGGATGAATACCGGGCTATGGAGAAGTCTTTAGGTTAGGGCGATGGATCCATGCCAAAATGAGGTGTTTACAGTGGTAATGCGATTAGTTTATAATGTACTGAGAAACTTTTGGAGTTATGATAACCTCAGAGACTTTAAAAGCCCTGGGGTTTTTTGTTTCCCCAAGCAAGAAAGAGGAGAAAAAATGGGAAAGAAGATTTACGTGGGCAACATCTCGTTCAAGGCGACCGAAGAAGATTTGAAGGAGCTCTTTTCGCAGAGCGGTGAAGTCGAATCGGTGAAGATAATCACTGACAAGCACACCGGGAACCCGAAGGGTTTTGCCTTTGTCGAGATGGCAACCGAGGAAGATGCCGGAAAGGCGATCAATGCACTGAACGGCACGAACTTTATGGACAGGACGCTTTCTGTCGCGGAGGCAAGGCCCCAGCAGCCGAGGGAGCGCCACGGCTTCGGCGGCGGTGGCAAGGGAGGCTTCGGCGGCGGCAGGGGTTTTGACAGGGGCCGGAGATAACCATTGGATATTAAAGTCCACGGCAATGACGTCGAGAAGGCGCTGAAGTCCCTCAAACGGCAACTCCAGAAGGAAGGTCTTTTCAAGGAGATTAAGCAGAGGAGTTTCTACGAGAAGCCCTCGGTGAAAGAAAAGCGGAAAAAAAGGGAAGCCGCCAGGAAAAGGGCCAAGGCGCTCAGATCCCGGTAGTCCGTGCCCTTGCCGCCTGGTAACGGGGGCTTAGTGTACCGGCATGGGAGTGAAGAGGAATCTGGACGGCCATAACCCTTTAGGAGTTATGGCCATCACAGCGGCTATTCAACGGGGATCTTTCTCTCTTTTTTCTTTGCCTCCTCGGTCTTGGGTACCCTAATCTCCAGGATGCCCTCCTTGAAGGTCGCCTTCGCCTTGTCCGACTGCACCTCAACCGGCATGCGGACACTCCTTGTGAATGACCCGTAGGATCGTTCTATCATGTGATAGTTCTTCTGCTCGATCTTTTCCTCCTGTTTCTTTTCGCCTGATATGATCACAGTGCCGTCAGAAAAGTCGACGCTTAAGTCTCCCTTCTTCATACCCGACAGTTCCGCTTTTACCACGATGTCGTCTCCTTCTTCAAAGACGTCCATCGACGGGCTGATTTGGCCTATTTCGGCTGGCCGCAAGCCTGGCCGGCGGGCATTCGAGAGGAGAGAAAAGGGCCTTCTGAAGAAATCTTCGAACATCTGCTCCATTTCAGAGAAATGTCTCTCCATCGTTTCAAAGGATGAAAGCGCCCTCGAGGGTTCGGTCTTCACCAATCCTTTTGGTTCCTTAGTAGCCATTACACACCTCCAGGTTTAAGGGTTTATACTGTTGTATCTTCTGATTACAATTTTACCCTGCTTCTCCGTCCAGTCAATCGACCGCAATGCAAGGGCTTTGCATCTAAGCAATTCTTATTCGTCAGCGTTCTTCTGCGGTCCTGTACCGTAAAGAAATGTCTTTGACAGGCCGTACCATGTCGGATAAGATGTAAAAAATTCACACTTGGCGGTGTGACGATCATTTTTTAAATACGGAGGTCGGTGGCGGAAGATGGAACAGATCGTGATAGTCGATGAAAACGATAATTATATCGGGGAGGAGGAGAAGGAAAAATGTCATGATGGTAGTGGCATTCTCCACCGCGGTTTCCTTGCGATGCGCCGTGGAGCGCATGCGCGAGAACGGGTTTTTATGAAAACCGTCATTACGCCAGGAAGGAAATCGCCCGCTACTCTTTCTTCCCTCCCTTTTCGAATGCCCTTATCTTCTCATCGAGCATCTCGATCAGGCCCTTTATCCCTTTCGCCCTGATGACGCCGGTGAACTGTGCCCGGGTGAGGGCCAACTGGCTGACGCCGGAGATCTGAATATCAACCACCCGCCAGGAGCTCTCTGTCTTCCGGAGCAGATAGTGAAAGTTCACCTCTTCTCCGTTTGACTTGATGAGTTTGCTGATCACCGTAACGGTGCCCTGTTGCGGCTTACTCTCTGAGACAACTTCGAATCTTTCTCCTGACCAGCCGTCGAAGCGCCCCGCATAGGTCGCAATGGTCCAGTCAGTGTACGTCCTTATAAACGTCTCGCGTTCCTCCTTTGCAAATGTCTTCCAGTACCTGCCAGTGGACTGCCCGGCCATAAATGACAGGGCAAAGGTGTTCCTAATTACCGGCTGAAGGAGTTCGTACCGTCCCCGGTACCCGAGTTCATCGGCCTTTTTCATTGCTTCGAGGAGGGCGGCATTGAAGGTCTTGATTACGCCTGCGGGGGAGGGCTGCACGGAGGCGATAGATGGAGGCGCGAAAAAACAGAGGACAAAAAACGGGAAGACAGACAACAGGCTGTGAATAATGATACTTCTTTTTGATATCATGTACTAATGATAACCGAAATCGCAGAATTTGGAAATACGTTGAAGGGTCATCCATAGATGACGGATAGAGCGGAGGGAAGAACAAAGAGACTTCTTGGGTGGTGGGTCAAGTATGTGCATCACCACGCCACTGCGGTCATTGTATGCACGCTTTTCATGACCGCGGGCATTTTCTATTACTCTTTAACCAATTTTAGGATTGATACCGACATGAACGGTATGATCTCGGATAAGCTACGTTTCCGAAGGCTGCAGAAGGAATTTACGCGTGCCTTCCCCCAACTTTCCGACACTATAGTTGTGGTGATCGACGCCGATACGCCCGAACTTGCGGAGAGGGCCAGGGACAGCCTGAGCTCGGTGCTTAAGAATGAGCCCAAGCTCTTCAAGAACGTCTATGAGCCGGGAGGCGGCACATTTTTTTCCAAGAACGGATTGCTCTATCTTTCTGTGAACGAACTTGAAGACTTTGCGGACAATATGGCGGCAGCGCAGCCATTAATCGGGTTTCTTGCAGAGGACATGAGTCTGAGGGGATTATTTTCGGTAGTCGGCCAGACATTGGAGCATGCAAAAGAGGCCGGCATGGAAGAGGCTAGGATCACCCTTCTTTACAAGCGGATGGGACAGGCGTTCGATAATATCGCGTCGGGCCGGCCGTTCCACATGTCATGGCAGGAACTCATGCTCGGCGATAGGGAGGCTGCCCGGCAGCGGCGCCAGTTCATCATCGCGAAACCCTATCTTGAAGAAGGCAGTCTTTCGGGAGGGGAGACGGCGCTTGAAAAGGTGCGGAGCGCAGTAAAAGAATTGGGTCTGATCAGGTCGAACGGGGTAACGGTCCATATTACGGGTGACATTGCATTGGCGAGCGAGAATCTCTCGGAGGTGAGAAACAGCGTCGGCATAGCGACATTCGCCTCCCTGGTCCTGGTGGGCGCTATCCTTTACATAGGTCTTGGAGGCTATGTGCGTCTCATGATCGCCGGTCTCCTCACCCTCATAATCGGCCTTGTTTGGACTACCGGTTTCGCGATAGCCTTTATCGGCAGCCTCAACATGATATCCGTCACTTTTGCGGTCCTTTTCATCGGTCTCGGCATTGATTACAGCATCCAATATTGTCTTCGGCACAAGGAACTGCTCGAATCCGGTATCGGTCACGCTGAGAGCCTGGCGACCACATCAAAGGGAGTAGGACGGAGCCTCCTTCTCAGCTGCATAACGACTGCGATAGGTTTCTATGCGTTCCTTCCGACGGCCTACGCCGGGGTTGCCGAACTTGGCCTGATTTCCGGCACGGGTATGTTCATCAGTTTTATCATGAATCTCACCGTGCTCCCTGCGCTGATCGAACTGATGCCCGTCGAAGTAAAGAGGTCTGCGGGCTCAGATGCCGTGATGGCGATAGTGAAGGTCCCATACCGTTATCCTCGCAGTATTGTTGCCGTCACCTTAGCGTTGGGGATAACTTCGGCGGTCCTTCTGCCTAAGGTATATTTCGATTATAATCCGCTGAATCTGTATGACCAGAAGTCAGATGCGGTCGCTGTCATAAAGGAACTTTTTAAGGATCCCCTGACCACACCGTGGACAATCTCGGTACTGAGTGCGAGCAAGAAAGATGTGGAGCGGCTCTCGGAGAAACTGCGCGGGCTGAAAGAGGTGAAGACGGTGATAACGCTCTTCGATTTCATCCCCGAGAAGCAGAGCGAAAAACTCGGCATCATATCCGATATCAGACTTTTCATGCCTCCCGGGTTGGACCGCGCTTCAATAAAGAAATTGTCTTATCAGCAAAATGTCAGGGCTTTGGGCAGCCTTGAGAGGATAGTGAAAGAGTCGCTCTCGTTGTCAGCCGGGAGGCAGAACGATGCCCTCCGGGGGCTTTATGAAGGCATCCTGAAATTCAAAATTCTCCTTAGGAAGCCTGAAACCGGGGAAAAGGCATTTGGCGCGCTCGAAGATGATCTGTTATCTCCTCTTCCGCTGCTTTTTCGAAGACTCGATCTTTCGCTTCAGGCTTCGAGTATCGATCTGGCCGGACTTCCGAAAAATCTCGTCTCACTGTACCGGTCGACTGACGGACGTTACAGGATACAGGTACTGCCGAGCGAAGATATTCTGGACAGAAATGCCCTTGCACGTTTCGTGAAGTCAGTGCAAGCCGTTGCCCCCGGTGCCACGGATGCACCTGTCTCGATTTACGAAGCCGGCATGGCGATCATCTCTTCCTTCAGAGAGGCAACTCTCTATGCGATGATCGCGATCACGCTCTACCTGCTGATAGAACTGAGGAGGTTTTTTGTCACCGCCCTCATACTTACGCCGCTGATAATCGTAACGGTCATGACAGGGGCCGCATCGGTGCTGCTTGGCATTCCGCTGAACTTTGCGAACGTCATTGTGGTCCCGCTCTTGCTGGGTATCGGCGTGCACAGCGGGATCATATTTATCGTTCGTTACGAAACAGAGCCGCCCCCTGGCGGGAATATGCTGACTACCAGTAATGCCAGGGCCGCGCTATTCAGTAATCTTGCGACCATGGTCAGCACCGGCAGCCTGTCTTTTTCGCCACACAAAGGTATTTCTAGCATAGGCATACTCCTGACTCTCTGTCTAGGTTTCCTGATATTTTCGACGCTCGTCCTTCTGCCCGCGTTACTCAAGCTGTCCGAAAAGCGCGTTAGGGACGAAGATTTTACCTGAGCCCGCTCCCTTTATTTTGACGAAAGGGGTTGTTTCTGCTTGAAATAGGGGGGCGATCTGTTAAAATGAAAGTATTTAGGTGGACGCTGGAGGTGCGACCTCATTTATTGCTGTCCAATTATTTCAGGAAGGAGAAAGATGAAGAAGCTTGTTCCTAAACCCCCATCATTCGGGAGGTCGACGGCGGCGCAGGGGCCAGGTGTCGGGACGTATCGTGGCTTTAATGGGCGGGCACGGTCGTTATCATTGTCTGCATCACTCTTGTGGCGCTTGACGGGAAACAGCGGACGTTCTGCGATCCGTACCGCGGGACGCAAAATCAAGAGGACCCTGCGATGGGAATGGGTAGGTAGACAGGTATGTATGATGACGCCTGTTATCTTATTCCCTTCTGGCCCGGAAGCGCGTATGATTTGATAACGATGGAGGGAAGATGGAGATTATAAACGGAGAAGAAAGCAATATCCTCCATGGACATATGAGGACTCACCCCCGTGTGACGACTGCCGGAACGGGAGGATTGTCCTGTCCCGCGGTTTCCGGTCTCATCGAGAATGCGTTAGAGGCTATCAAAAAAACGCAGTCTCACTACCTAGACCGTCAGGAGAAGGAGGGGTTCTGGTGGTACGAGCTTGAGGCGAATGCGACGATTACCGCCGAATATATGATGCTTCTTCATTTCCTCGGCATAAAAGATGAAGCCCGCGACAGGAAGATGGCCCGGCACATACTGAGAAGCCAGCGGACGGATGGAACATGGGCGATCCACTGGGGTGGAGACGGAGACCTCAGTACGACCATCGAGGCCTACTTTGCGCTTAAACTTGCCGGATATTCCGCTGAGGAGGAACCTCTCCGCAGGGCGAGGGCCTTTGTGCTCGATAAGGGTGGGGTGGAAGAGGCGAGGGTCTTTACGAAGATATTCCTCGCAGTGTTCGGAGAGTTCGACTGGAAGGCGATACCCTCCATCCCTGTCGAAATTAATCTCCTTCCCGTCTGGTTTCCGGTCAATATTTATAATTTGTCGAGTTGGGCGAGATCGACGATCGTTCCCCTCTCCGTAGTGTTGGAGATGAAGCCGGTCAGGACCGTGCCGGAATTTCCAGGTCTCCGCGAACTCTATGTGTCACGGGATAAAAAACCTTCGATGACCACGAAGAGGTTGCCGGTCTTCTCGTGGAAGAGGTTTTTCATCGCGCTGGACGGAATGCTCAAGAAGACTGAGAATTCTTCACTCCGCATCTTCAGAAATAAGGCGATGGACCATACCGAAAGGTGGATCAGAGAACATCAGGACCCTACAGGCGACTGGGGAGGAATCCAGCCCGCCATGGTCAATTCGATCCTTGCCCTTGCGGCCAGAGGGCACGAAGTTTCGGATGACGCGATAAGAAGGGGGTTGGAGGCGCTCGAGAGGTTTACG
>JAKAIZ010000116.1 GCA_021814065.1 Nitrospirota bacterium
TGTAGCGAAAAAGGAAGGCCCGCCGCAACCGCCCATGTGCCGATCGCGACCGCCTTCTCGGTCACCGGTTCCGGCGCTGATGCTACGACAGGGAGCATGTTCAGATCAACCCCCAATTTGTTCGCGACCGCCACAGCAACATCGGCCGCCCTCGAATTGTCAACGCAGGAGCCCATATGGAGCACAAGCGGAAGCGGCCCCCCGAGGCCTGCCGCCTTGCCGACAGCAGTGAGCACCGCCTTGAGCCCCTGGCCGGCGTATTTCTCTGTCGCCTCGGGCGTCATGAACCCGTGTCTCGCAAAGGCACCGGAGGCGCATCCGGTTGCGAGGATGAGCACGTTGTGCTTCGCAAGTTCCTTTATCATCGCAGTATAATTCGCGTCCTGCGTGACCTTCACGGTATTACACCCGGCGAAAAGGCATACGCCGTAGATATTGCCCGCGACGATATTGTCGATCAGCGGTTTAAGGGGGTCCTCCTTGTTGACGAGCGCCAAAGCCCCCAGGATCGCCTCCGTCGAGAAGCCGGCATAGGCGGTGCTTGTCACGTCAGGTATCTGTATCTTTGCCGCGTCCCGTTTCTTAAAGGCTTCTATCGCAGTTTCTATGATCTTCCGTGCGCTTTCCTTTGCGTTCTTCTCATGGAATTCGATATGGAGGGCCTTCGGGATTTTGGCAATCGGCATAGTCGTAATCAATTGCGTGTGATAGCATTCCGCGATGCCGGCCAGCGAAGGCATGATGCACTGATAGTCGACAACCATCGCGTCGAGCGCCCCGGTGATTATCGCCGCCTCCTGCGAGACCGAGCTTGTCGCAAGAGGGATCTTGTGGCGCATCATCACCTCGTTGCCGGTACAGCAGACACCTACGACGTTAATGCCTTCTTTTGCGCCGGCAGCCTTCGCCCTTTCGTTCAGTTCCTTTTCACCCGCCACCTGGGCGACGATATCGCTCAAGAGCGCGTTATGACCGTGAAGCGCCACATTTACCGCGTCTTTTTTCAGCACACCTAGGTTCGACTGCGTAACGACAGGCGACGGCGTACCAAAGAGGATATCCGCAAGGTCCGTTGCCATGTGGCAGGCCGAATAATCCGCGAGTGCGCATTTTATCGCGCCGAGCAGAATGTTGACCGGATCGGCGTCAACGCCGTATGTCGTCCGATGCATCGACTCTGCAACAGAGCTGTCGATTCCGGTGGGGACTACGCCTAATTTCAGGAACGTATCCACCCTGCCCTTCGTGACCGTGGTTGCAGCCCAGGTGAGGGGCGACTCTTTTTCGGAAAAATCGGCAAGCGCTATTTTTGCGACGTCCGCAGCTATCTCGTTTATTGTTCTGCCCTTCGTCTCAACCCCAATCCTTGCCGCAACCGCCTTCAGCTTCGCCTCGTCCCTGACGGGGTAGTCCGCAGCCTCGCCCCCGGCCGACTTCAGAAGGGTATAGGCCATATGCTTTGCATGCCCCCCGTGAGAAGCGGTCCCCCCGGCGACTGCACGGCATATTCCCCTGGCCACCATCACATCGGCGTTGGCGCCGCAGACCCCCTCCTTTGCGCCATGCTCAAAAGGACTTATCCTGCACGGTCCCTGCATACAGTGGCGGCAGCAGAGCCCCGTCTCGCCGAAGCCGCACTGCGGCGACTGGGCGGCGTAGCGGTCCCAGACAGTTCTGATCCCGGCCTTTTCCGCTACGTTCAACACCGAGAGCGTCGCGCGGTCGAGCGACTTTTCCTTGATGTTTTTTCCCATGCAAAACCTCCCCTTGATTAAATGATTTGCCAGCATCTAAATCTACTACATAAATATAGAACATCGGGGCGCATAATTCAAATGCCGCCCACTTTTTCAGCACCTTCGCCTTCTCTTTTATGAAATTGAAAGGTTTTCCCTTGCATGAACCTTTTTTTATGTGTATATTCAGATAGCGATTTCACAAAAAGGAGGGCGTTTTAATATGAAGGGAGTAATTCTCAAGTGTTTGGCTGATCTGGTAACTGAAAAATTCGGCAAGGACAAGTGGGTAGAGGCGCTGGCTAACGCGGGCATTGACGGCAATTCAGTCTTCCTGGCAACGGAAGACGTGGCCGACGAAAAAGCTTTAAAAATCGTTGGTTCCGTCTGCGCTGTCCTGAACATAACGCTTATTCAGGCAGCGGACGCGTTTGGCGATTACTGGGTCAACGTCTTCGCGCCGAAGATCTATCAGTCATATTTCCGGGGAGCCAATTCGGCCAGGGACTTTCTCCTGAAGATGGATGACGTCCACAAGGCGACGACCGACACGATCCCGAATGCCCACCCGCCGAGATTCGAATATGAGTGGACCGGAGACAAGACCCTCGTGATGAGATACATATCCAAAAGGGGGCTGATAGACTTCCTGGTCGGGCTCATCAAAGGGGTCGGGAAACATTACAAAGAGAACCTGACGGTAAGAAAACTGGGGCCCGACAAGGTGCAGGTGGTCTTTTCGCGGTAAAAAGCACACCGCGCCCCGAACAAAAACGCGGGGGGATTCTCCTCCTCCCGCGCCTTTCAAAAAAATATTACTTCTGCTTGCTCCGGTAGTCCTCTATCGCCTTTTTGAGGGCGTCGGCCCCGAGGTTCGAGCAGTGCATCTTCTGAGGCGGCAGCCCGCCCAATTCGGCGGCTACCGTCTCTTTCGAAATCGCGAGGGCCTCGTCCAGCGTCTTTCCCTTCACCATCTCGGTCACCATGCTGCTGACCGCGATCGCCGCACCGCAACCGAAGGTCTTGAACTTGGCATCGACGATCCTGCCGTCCCTCACCTTTATATAGATCTTCATCGCGTCGCCGCAAGTCGGGTTGCCCTCGGTCCCGATGCCGTCCGCATCTTCCATATCACCCACGTTTCGCGGGTTCGTAAAATGGTCCATCACTCTTTCACTGTACATTCTTCTCCACCTTCCTCTCTGTCTCCCCATCCCTGTGCATAGGGAGAAATCTCTCGTAATCTCTTGATCACCGCCGGAAATTCCGTCAGCAGATAGTCGACATCCCCGGGAGTATTCATCGTCCCGAGGGAAAATACGATCGAGCCCTGCGCAAGACTCGAAGAGATGCCCATCGAAAGCAGCACCGGCGAGGCCTTCAGCGCCTTGGAAGAGCACGCCGACCCGCTCGCGGAAAAAAGCCCCTTGGCGGCAAGGAGCAACAGCATTGCCTCGCCTTCTATATATTCGACGCAGAAACTGGCATGCGCCGGCAGTCTGTTCTCCCTGTCGCCGGTAAGATAAACCCGCTCGACGCCGGCCATGGTATCGATGATCCTGTCCCTGAGCGGCTTAAGGTATTCCATCCTTTTCGGCATTTCCGCCTTTGCGAGCTGCGCAGCCTTTCCCATGCCGACGATGGCAGGCACATTTTCAGTGCCGGCCCTTCTGCCCGATTCCTGTATCCCGCCGTAGATGAGCGGTACGATCCGTATTCCCTGCTTTACGTAAAGCGCACCGGCGCCTTTCGGCCCGTAGAACTGATGGGCTGCCATGCTGAGGAGGTCGACGCCCAGCTCTTTTACGTCCACCGGGATATTCCCGGTCGTCGCGACTGCGTCGGTATGGACGATGATGTTCTTCTCCTTGGCGATCCTGACAATCTCCCTGATCGGCTCTATCGTACCGACCTCGCTGCTGGCGTGGGTCACTGAAATAAGCACCGTCTCCTTCGTGATCGCCTTCTTTACGGTTTCGGGATCCACAAAGCCTTTCTTGTCGACCGGAAGATAGGTCACCGCGAACCCGTTCTTTTCGAGAAAGCGGGCGGAATTCAGTATCGAATGGTGCTCCATCCTGGAGACAAGGACATGCTTGCCCTCGTTCTGTTTCGCAAGCGCAATGCCGCGCAGCGCGAAATTGTTCGCCTCGGCCCCGTTCGCCGTAAAGATGATCTCGGCGGGCTTGGCGTTGACGAGACCCGCCACCTGTTCCCTTGCGCCTTCTATGGCTGCCTTTGCGCGCATCCCGTATTCATACACGCTCAGCGGGTTGCCGAACTCCTCCTTCAGGTAAGGCATCATCGCATCGAGCGCCTCGGTGTGAAGGGGGTTCGTCGCGACATGGTCAAGATAGATCTTCTTCATACTCACCTCGCAAGCTTCTTGATATAGAATTTAAAAAAATCGCCCGAGTCCTCCATCCCGAGAAACTCGTTACCAGTCTTTTTGCACCACGCAGGGATGTCTTCGAGCGCCCCGTCGTAATCCGTCATGATCTCCAGTATCTGTCCGGATTCGAGTTCCTTCATCTGCTCCTCCAGCTTCAGAAGATGCATCGGACACATCATATACACGATGTCCGTCGTGACGTCGGGCTTTACATTATCTACGAACTTCATCGCCCCAGCCCCGCCGAAACGCCCTTCCCTGTCTTCTTCCCTCCCTCTTTTCGCGGCACCTCGATAAACTGGTCGCCTCTCAGCAGGTCACGCAGCGTCATCTTGTCGAGGAACGCCTCGATGTTCTCTCCGAGGGCCTTCCACAAAAGATGGGTGACGCAACCCTCCACCCTCATGCATCCCTCCTTCGGATCGAGGCAGGAGGTTATCGCCACAGGACCTTCGAGTTCCCGCAATATGGCGCCGATGCTGATAGTATCGGGGTCTCTGCCCAGAACGTACCCTCCGCCTGGCCCCTTGACGCTGCTGATGATGCCCGCCTTACGGAGCGTATTCAGTATCTGCTCCAGGTAAGCGACCGAGACGTCCTGGCGCTCGGATATCTCCTTGATCGTTATGGGCCCCCGGTTGTATCCCCTGGCGATCTCGTACATCGCCCGGACTCCATACTGCCCCTTCGTAGATAACCGTAACATACTATAAATTAAAATAGTCTACTAATTCTGTCAAGTATTATTTGCCTGTATTATTCTGGACACGGCAGTTCATGTACCACAGAGGCACGGCGACACGAAGAATGCAAGAAGGGTTTGTGTCACCGATGTGGTGAGGGGTTTATTCCGGCCATTTCTATGTTCCTCAACTCTGTGACTCTGTGTCTCTGTGGTTGACCGTTCTTTTTAGGACGACGTAGAGGAAAAACGAACGCGGACAAAAAAGTTTTCTGAGACAATTGTAAGCGGATCAGGCGGGTTTATCGACAGGAACAACTTCGACCCGGTCCCCCACCGAGACATGATACTGCAAAGAGGCGTTTCCGGCGCAGACGAAGAATTCGAGATAATCCGAACTGTTTATCACCGAGTAAAGGCCGTTGTCGGCCGCCTCGTAATAGAACTTCTTCAACTGCACATCCCTCCCCTTAAGAGAGACCCGGATGCCGCCGCCCGTATTTGTGCCGGTCAGTCTGCCGATGTCATCCTTCGAGATGTTCGATACCGCGTTGCCGAACCGGTCTATATGGATAACGCTCCCGAGCACCCCGCCGTCCGCAGTCTTGGGAAACGGGATATCGATCGCGCGGTAGTCGGTGATCGGGTCGCCGAACTTCTCGATATGGACGCCTCTCGAAAACCAGGCAGCCACAGGGGCGAAGACATCTCGTCCCTGAAATGTGGGGCTCGGCTGCTTCAGAAAATAATGCTCCGCCGTAATATGAATAACTTGAAGCGTCTCGTGTTTCACCCGGTAGATATAAGAAAAGACACCGTTATCCGGACCGATAAAAAAATGGTTTTCCGAAAAAACGAGAAGCGGCCTTCTGGCCGAACCTACGCCGGGGTCTACGACAACCACGTGGATCGTGTCCGAAGGAAAATACCGGTAGTTCATGCCGACGGTGAAGGCCGTCTCCTGAACGTCCTGCGGCCTGATACCATGGGTGAGATCGACAATCCTTGCTTCGGGGTTGATCTTGAGAATTACGCCCTTCATCACGCCGACAAATGGATCTTCATACCCGAAGTCGGTCGTAAGCGTGATAAGCGGCCTATCCGGCATGGACAGTTCCTGTTATAGAACCGATGTCCCCAATTCCTTCCTTCTCCATGTAATCAATTATACCATCAATGATCTCTGTCGTTGCCCTCGGGTTCACGAAGTTCGCCGTCCCGACAGCCACCGCTGAAGCGCCCGCGATCAGAAACTCGATCGCGTCGCCGGCGTTCATGATGCCGCCCATACCGATGATCGGGATCTTCAGCGACCTGTATACCTCGTAGACCATCCTGACCGCTATCGGTTTCACCGCCGGACCGGACAGCCCGCCGGTAATGTTGGCGAGTCTCGGCCTCCTCGTCCTAATATCGATCGCCATGCCGGTAACCGTATTGATCAGGGAAACCGCGTCCGCGCCGGCTTCCATGGCTACCTTTGCCATAAGCGATATGTCCGTGACATTCGGAGAAAGCTTCACGATGAGAGGGAGGGCCGTCTTTTTTCTCACCGCCCCTACCACCCGCTCAGTCACCTTCGGGTCTGTGCCGAATATGCACCAGCCCGCCTGCTTGTTCGGACACGATATGTTCATCTCGAGTCCGTGGATGCCATCAACGCCGCTCAGTCGTTCCGCCGCTTCGGCATATTCGTCGACCGAATCGCCGAAGAAATTTACGATCACCGCAGTATCGAAACGCCTCAGGAAAGGGAGCTTCTCCCCGATGAACCTCTCGATACCGATATTCTGGAGACCTATGGCGTTCAGCATGCCGGACGCAGTCTCCACCACGCGCGGCGGCGGGTTGCCTTCCTTAGGCTTGAGCGAGAGCCCTTTGACGACAACGGCACCCAGCCTGTTGAGGTCAACGAACTCTCCATACTCCTCTCCGTATCCGAAAGTCCCCGACGCCGTCATCACGGGGTTCTTGAGCTTCAGCCCGCCGATATTTACTTCAAGATTCATGGCTGCCACACGATCTCGGCCGCGTCGAAAACCGGCCCTTCTTTGCAGACCCTCTTGTACCCTGTTTTTGTTTTCACCACGCACCCGAGGCAAGCGCCGATACCGCAGGCCATATTTTCTTCGAGAGAGAGGTAAGCCTTAATCCCGTTTGCGGCGGCCGTCTTCGCGATCTCCAGGAGCATGACGTTCGGCCCGCAGGCGTATATTACCGGCTGATGAATACCGTCGCGGTTCCGGATGAAATCATTCAGTACATCCACCACCGTCCCCTTTACTCCGCAGGACCCGTCATCAGTACAGACCGCCAGCTCCTTATATATCTTTGGGAGTTCACCCGTCAAAAAAAGCTCCTGTTCCGTTCTGGCGCCATAAAAGACGAAGGCCTTCTTCGAAATTTTTTCCATGAGGGGAAAAACCGAGGCTATGCCGATCCCGCCCGCGATCACCAGCGGGCTTTGGGCATCTGACGGGAGGGGATAGCCGTTTCCGAGGGGACCGAGCATAGTTATCTCAGTCCCTTCCCTCAAGTCCCTCAGAATCGATGTCCCTTTTCCTTTTATCCGGAAGAGGATCTGGAAGCCCTCGGGGGTCCGGCGGAAGAGGCTGAAGGCACGCTTTAAGAGCGGGTCCATTCCCTTGCTCACCTCCAGCATGTAGAACTGTCCCGGATGGGGTTCTTCCATAGGTTCAAGGTTTGCCAGGGAAAGGAGATTGTGGTTTTTATTGAGAGGACGGTTCGATCGTATCTCTGTCCTGAAGTATCTACTCAAACGTGATCTCTTGTATCTCGTACTCGATCGTGCGCGCAGGCGCCTTGATGATCGCCGTGTCCCCGACCTCCTTACCGATGAGCGCCCTTCCTACCGGAGAGCCAAGGGAAATCTTGCCCAGCTTCACGTCCGCCTCTTCCGTCCCGACAAGATAAAAGACGTATTCCTCGTCAGCCTCGACATCGAGGACCTTCACCTTCGCCCCAAAGGCCACCTTCGACTGCTTGATCTTTGACGGGTCGATGACGTCCGCCATTGCGATCTTCGCCTTCAGCTCCTGGATCCTTCCCTGAATAAAGGACTGCTGCTCCTTTGCCGCATGATATTCGGCGTTCTCGGAAAGATCGCCGTGGGCGCGCGCCTCGGCGATCGCCTGGATGTTCTTCGGTCTGTCGACCTTCATGAGCCTCTCAAGCTCTTCCTGCAATTTCTTAAATCCCGCAGGTGTAAGCGGTACCCTCTGCATCATCGCTCCTTCTCTTTGCTTCCGTAGGTAGTGTAATTTACCATGCGAGGACTATTTTTTCAAAGGCCGAGAATTCCTTAAGCCAAATCGGCCCTTTCCGCCCCTTGCGCTTATACACAACATTTTGTTATATTTTGTGTATAGCCTGGAAGGAGCTTACCATATGTTAAGAACGAATATTGAACTTGACGAAAAACTCGTAAGAGAAGCCATGAAGTTGACCCATAAGAAAACCAAAAAAGAGACTGTAAATTATGCCCTTGAGGAGCTGGTAAGCAGGGCTAAGAGAAAAAAGCTCCTTGAGATCGAGGGTAATGTGATATGGGAGGGCAACCTCGCCGAAATGAGGAAAAGCAGGGCATGATCCTTGTCGATACCAGCGTATGGATAGATTTTCTTACGGGAGCGAACTCCCGCGGGCGCCATACCCTGCACAGACTTATCGAAGAAGAGGAGGATATCTCAATCACAGAGATAATCCTTACGGAAGTCCTTCAGGGGATAAAGGAAGACAAGGAGTTCATTGCTGTGCGGGACTCTCTTATGGAATTCCCGATTCACGCAACTAAGGGCATAGAGACCTATTTGAAGGCGGCCGGCATTTACAGGGATTGCAGAAAAAAAGGCAAGACCATAAGAAAGACCGTAGACTGCGTCATAGCCGCCATTTGCATTGAATACAACCTGATCCTCTTTCACAATGACAGCGACTTCGATCGTATCAGGGAATGCACCGGACTTAAGGTGCTCAGGGCATAAAGAGAACGTTCATCGCTCCCTTGAGCCCTCCATGAAGAATGGATTCCGCCGGTCGCCGGCAGTCCACCACAGACAGCTTCTTCCTGAAGTCAATAGTTAGTCATTAATGCAATAACTGCAAGGTTTCCCGTGGAATCTTATGCCCGGAATGCCCCCTGCTTTTAAAGACTTCGTGTAGTAACTATGCAACAAAAAAGGGCAAGTAAAGTCCCCCCGCCCTCGAAGAAGTTGCTTTGAAAAATTTATTTTCGCTTTAGGCTCTTTGTTTTCTCCTTAGATAATAAACAGTGCCGAGTCCTGCAAGGAGCATGAACATTATCATCCCCCATTCGGATATGGTAGGTACAGCAACAGCCGGATTTTGCAAACTAGCTAGATAATAGCCATACTGGTTAACCCCAGACCCCACAAACGCAATGTTGTCGTCGCTTACTCCTGCAGTTGATAAACCAGTAAAATTCCCTGATCCTCCAGGAATTGGAGTGTTAAGGTCGACAACCTTGCTCAAAGTTGTTCCATTGAATAGGTATATCCCCCTTTGTCCACCAACCCCGGATCCGAGAAAAACCACATTTGTACCGCTAATCGCGTTGTCAAAGAAGCCAGTAAAATTTCCCGATCCCCCAGGAATTGGAGTGTTAAGATCGACAACCTTGCTCAAGGCTGTTCCATTGAATAGGTATATCCCATTTTGTCCACCAACCCCGGATCCGAGAAAAACCACATTTGTACCGCTAATCGCGTGATTAAAGAAACCATTAAAACTTCCCGATCCCCCAGGAATTGAAGTATTTGGATCGACAATCTTGCTTAAGGTCGTTCCATTATAAAAATATAAACCGTCCTGTCCGCCGGTCCCATATCCGAGAAAAACCACATTTGTACCGCTAATCGCGTAGTTGAAGAGAGCAGTAAAATTTCCCGATCCCCCAGGAATTGGAGTATTATAGTCTGCCACTTTGCTCAAGGACATTCCCTTGTAAAGATATATACCGTACTGTATCGCACCGCCGACAAAAACTACATTATCGCCGCTGATCCATAAATAATTCGAGAAAGAAGTGAAATTCCCTGATCCCTCGGGGATCGGAGTGTTATAATCTGCCACTTTGCTCAAGACTGTTCCATTGTAGAGATATATTACATATATCCCCATCCCATCTCCGTCAAAGACGAGATTGTTATTACTAATGTACTGACCGGCTAAGTTAGAGAAGCTGGTAAAATTCCCTGATCCCCCTGGGATTGGAGTGTTAAGGTCTACTGCTTTGGTTAAGTTTGTACCATTGTAAATGTAAAAACCTTGTTGACTCGCCCCCCCAGCCTCAAAGGCTACGTTATTCCCACTAATCACTGGGTTTGTAGACGAAAAAAGAGTGAAGTTTCCGGATCCACCGGGAATTGGAGTGTTGCGATCTGCCACTTTACTCAAGGTAGTTCCTCTGTAAAGATAAATCCCTTCTTGGCCGCCCCCACCCCCCGAATAAAAAGCTATGTTGTTTCCACTAATCACGGGATTGCCCGACAAAAAAAGAGTGAAGTTTCCGGATCCATCAGGAATTGGAGTTTTGCGATCTACTACTTTGCTCAATAAGAAGGATTGCGCCCCTGCACAAGGAGAAATAAAACAAACAAAAAGAAGTGCCGTTAGCCATACTATTACTTTCCCCTGCTTTTTCATTCCATCCCCTTTTTACTTTGGTTCCAACTATTTTACATATAGCATCACTAGTGTCCGGTTAAGAACTGAATAAATTCAACTGGTTTTTGTTTTCGAGCATAAATGAGCGTTCGCCGATAGTCTGAAATGCTTGTTGCAAGGGCATTTTCTCGAATAAA
>JAKAIZ010000117.1 GCA_021814065.1 Nitrospirota bacterium
CCCTAATCGTCGCGCAATTGAAGGTATAGATATCGCGGCTGAACTGCACGGGAAGTTCGGCGTCCCGGTCTTTCTGGAGAATGACGCGAACGCGGCCGCCCTGGGGGAGAAGATCAGCGGCGCCGGAAAAGGCTTCGGGACCTTTGTCCTCCTTACGCTTGGCGCAGGCATCGGCGGGGGAATCATCTATAAAGGGAAACTGCTTGAGGAATCGGCTGAAATCGGGCATATGAGCATACAGGCCGACGCGGAAAAGTGTCCCTGCGGCAACATAGGGTGTCTCGACAACTACGCCTCTGCGAGGGCGATGATATCCAAGGCGGTCTCGATGCTCGAGAAGGGTACGGAGAGCCTGCTGAAGGAATGCTGCAAGGGGAGTATTTATAAGATCACCTCCGAAGACATATACAGGACTGCTCTGGAAGGCGACACGCTTTCCAGGGAGGTGCTGAAAGAGGCGGGGAAGTATCTGGGAGTCGGGCTTGCGAATATCATCAACATCCTGAGTCCCGAGGCGATTATCCTCTCCGGCGGCCTCGTCGGGGCATGGAATATATACGTGCAGGAGGCTATAAAAGAAGCTTCGAGACGGGCCTTCAAAGACCTCTTCGATTCCGTAAAGATCATCCCTTCCTCACTCGGAGACAACGCGGGTATCATCGGTGCGGCCTGTCTCGTATTCAAGGAACTCTCGAGAGATTTCCCTCTGCCCTGAGACATGTCTAAAAACATACGCAATTTCTCGATTATCGCGCATATCGACCACGGGAAGTCCACGCTCGCAGACAGGCTCCTCGAATACACCGGAGCGCTCAGTGCTCGCGAGATGACGGAGCAGGTCCTGGATTCCATGGACCTCGAGAGGGAGCGCGGCATTACGATAAAGGCGCACGCAGTAAGGCTCTCCTATAAGGCCGATGACGGGAAGCAGTATATCCTTAATCTCATAGATACGCCCGGGCACGTCGACTTTTCATATGAGGTTTCAAGGAGTCTCGCCTCCTGCGAGGGGGCGCTCCTTGTGGTCGACGCCACCCAGGGGGTGGAGGCGCAAACGCTCGCCAACGCCTACCTCGCCGTGGAGCATGACCTCGAAATCATTCCCGTGATAAATAAGATCGACCTGCCGAGCGCGGAACCGGAAAAGACCAAGGAGCAGATCGAAGACGCCATAGGCATCGACTGTTCCGAGGCTGTGCTGGCGAGTGCGAAGGAAGGTATAGGCACGCATGAGATCCTCGAGGCGATCGTGAAAAAGATTCCGTCGCCTTCCGGGTCGGACGACAGGCCCCTGAAGGCGTTGATCTTTGATTCGTGGTTCGACAATTACCAGGGCGTTATCGTCCTCGTCAGGGTGTTCGACGGCAGGGTGAGACCGGGGAGGAAGATCAGGATGATGGCTACGGGGAATGTCTTCGAGGTCTCCGAGGTCGGGGTATTTACCCCCAAGATGGAGACGGCGGCAGAGCTGCCCGCGGGAGAGGTGGGGTATATCATCGCCGGCATCAAGAGTGTGACCGATACCAAAATTGGAGATACCGCCACCGATGAAGACAATCCCGCCTCCGAGCCCTGCCCGGGCTATAAAGACATCAAGCCGCTGGTGTTTTGCGGTTTCTATCCCACCTCGACACACCAGTATGAGAACCTGAGGGACGCGCTGAACAAACTCCGGCTGAACGACTCGTCTTTCAATTACGAGCCGGAGACCTCGCTTGCGCTCGGGTTCGGCTTCCGGTGCGGTTTCCTGGGCCTTCTGCACATGGAGATCATACAGGAGCGGTTGGAGCGGGAGTTCGACCTTTCCCTCCTGAGCACGGCGCCTACGGTCGTCTACAGGGTCACGAAAACGGGCGGCGAGGTCATCTATATCGAAAACCCGGCGCTTCTCCCCGACAAGTTCGAAAAGATAGAGGAGCCCTTCGTGGTCACCACGATCTTCGTCCCCAAGGACTTCATCGGTCCCGTCCTGGACCTCTGCCAGGAGAAGAGGGGCGTCCAGAAGGGTTTTTCGTATATCGGCAAGGACAGGATCAAGGTCGAATACGAGCTCCCGCTGAACGAAATTCTCTGGGACTTCTATGACAGATTGAAGTCTTTGTCGAAGGGGTATGCGTCCATGGACTACGAGTTCCTCGGGTATCGCGAATCGGACCTCGTGAAGCTGAATATCCTCCTTAACGGGGAGCCTGTCGATGCCCTTTCCTTGATAGTTCACAGGGACAAGTCGTATTATAAGGGAAGACAGCTGACCGAGAAGCTCAGGGAGATCATCCCGAGACAGATGTATGAGGTCGCGATTCAGGCGTCCGTCGGCAGCAAGATCATCGCCCGGGAGACCGTCAGGGCCCTGAGGAAAGATGTGATTGCCAAATGTTACGGCGGAGATATTACACGAAAGAGGAAGCTGCTCGAAAAACAGAAGGAGGGCAAGAAACGGATGAAGCAGGTTGGGAGGGTCGAACTTCCCCAGGAGGCTTTTCTTGCGGTTTTGAAGGTGAAATGAAGGCAAAAAAGAAGAAATCGAGCATACGGGAAACTATCGAAGCGGTTGTAACCGCTTTTTTGATTGCGATTGTGATCAGGACGTTCGTGATCCAGGCTTTTAAGATACCGTCGGGGTCGATGATTCCGACGCTTTTGGTGGGAGATCATATCCTGGTGAATAAATTCCTTCTCGGGACCCCTGTCGATATTCCTTTTACTAATATCAACCTTTTCCATATGCCCGGCCTTAGAGACCCCAAAAGAGGGGATGTCATCGTTTTTAAGTACCCGGAAGACCCCACGAGGGACTTTATCAAAAGGGTAATCGGCATCGGCGGCGATGTGGTCATGGAAAAGGACAAGAATATATTTGTAAACGGCCGCAGGCTCGTGGAGCCCTATGTCCAGCACGTCGACAACGAGATCAAGCCGGGCCAGTCCGACAGGAGGGACAATTTCGGCCCGATCGTCGTCCCGAAAGGGTCTGTCTTTGTGATGGGCGACAACAGGGACCAGAGCTATGACAGCAGGTACTGGGGCTTTGTCAACGATTTGGAGATCAAAGGCAAGGCGATTATTATTTATTGGTCCTGGGACAGCGACAAATCATGGCCGCGATTTAACAGGATCGGGAAGCTGATACAATGAACACAAGCATCGGGAATCGGGGTTTTATCAAGGGCTTTTTTCTGCTGGCGCTTTTTGTCGGGATGTCATTCCTGCTGATATCCTTCGGCAAGCCGTACTATCGCTACAACACTCTCCGATCACGCACAAAAGATATTTTGATGATGGAGCTGGGTAATGTCCAGGCGATCAAGGAAAAAATCATGTCTGAGGCGGCCGAACTCCATGTTCCGCTGGAAGAAGAAAACATTACGGTGACCCGGCAGGGTGATCTGGGGAAGGTGATCAGGGTCAAGGCGACCTGGTCGGAAACGGTGAATTTCTGGGACTACTATCAGAAGCGGCTCGATTTCGAAATTGATGAGGAGTACTGATTGTTTACCGGCCTGGTGGCGGAGATGGGAGAGGTCCTCTCGCTGAAGAAGAGAGACAACGGTGCCACGCTTTTCCTGGACGCGAAGTCTCTTGCGAAGGACGCAGTGCTGGGCGACAGCATCTCGGTCAACGGGACCTGTCTCACAGTCGTCGAAATCAAAGGCGGGACGCTTGCCTTCGATATCTCCGACGAGACATTGCGCTCAACAAACCTCGGCAGATTAACGAAAGGGACCGGAGTGAACCTTGAGCCTTCCCTGAGGCTCGATTCGAGACTTGGAGGCCATTTCGTGACCGGCCACATCGACGGAGTGGGAACGATCAGGACAAAAGCACGTACCGGGGACGCCTATAAGATCGTGATCGCTGCCGATGACGGCCTCACCGGATTTCTTGTGGAAAAAGGCTCGGTCGCGGTGGATGGGATCAGCCTTACGGTCGTGGACGTGATGAAAGACGGTTTCTCGGTGGTGATCATTCCCCATACCGCCTCCCTGACGACGATAGGATTCAAGGGGCCGGGCGAGACGGTGAACATTGAGGTTGATATTTTAGGCAAGTATGTAGCAAAATTCCTGCAAAAGGGGAAGGATTCCCGCTTTATGCAGACCCTCTCAAGAGAGGGATTTCTGTAATCCTCTTCCTGGTCCCGAAATGTATGGTAAGGAGAATGTGAAATGAGCAGACATACATGCAACACTATAGATGAGGCGATCGAAGACCTGGCTAAAGGCAAAATGGTGATCCTGGTCGACGACGAAGACAGGGAAAATGAGGGCGACCTCTGCATGGCCGCTGAAAAGGTCACTCCAGAGGCGATTAATTTTATGGCCAAATACGGAAGGGGGCTTATATGCCTTTCACTTAGCCCCGAACGGATCAGCGAACTGAAGCTCCCGATGATGACTGACGAGAATACCTCCTCGTTCGGCACCGCCTTTACGGTATCGATAGAGGCGAAGAAGGGTGTTACGACCGGTATCTCCGCTGCAGACCGTGCGACGACGATCCTGACCGCGATCAATCCGGCAATGAAGGCCGAAGATCTTGCGAGACCCGGGCATGTGTTTCCGCTAAGGGCGCGGCCTGGAGGAGTGCTGCAGAGGGCCGGCCAGACAGAAGGGTCAGTCGACCTTGCCCGTCTTGCGGGACTTTATCCGGCGGGGGTGATCTGCGAGATCATGAGCGACGACGGTACGATGGCGCGGATGCCTGAACTTCTGGAGTTTTCGAAAAAACACGACCTGAAGATCGTCACGATCAAAGACCTTATCGGACACCGGATCAGGACCGAGCGCTTTGTTCACCGCGTTTCGGCGACGAAACTCCCGACTGAATTCGGGGAGTTCACGGTGATCGCCTACTCGAACGAAGTCGACAGCAACGTGCATCTCGCTTTGGTCAAGGGGGAGATCAAGCCGGAAGACGATGTGCTGGTGAGGGTGCATTCAGAATGCCTTACCGGCGACGTCTTCGGGTCCAGGCGTTGCGACTGCGGCGAGCAGCTCCACCGGGCGATGGAGATGATAAACGAAAAGGGCCAGGGGGTCATGCTCTACATGAGGCAGGAGGGAAGGGGAATCGGCCTCGTGAACAAGTTAAAGGCTTATGAACTCCAGGACAAAGGGCTCGACACGGTCGAGGCGAATATCAAGCTGGGGTTCAAAGCCGACCTTAGGGACTACGGGATCGGCGCACAGATACTCGTCGACCTGGGAGTAAGGAAGATGCGGCTGATGACGAACAACCCCAAGAAGATCGTCGGCCTGGAAGGATACGGGCTGAAGATGGTCGAGAGGGTGCCGATGGAAACGAGCCCGCACGAAAGGAACCTGGTATATCTCAAGACAAAGAAGAAAAAACTCGGTCATATGCTGAGTAACGTGTGATTTGCTGAGGAGGGAGAGATGAAAATTATTCAGGGAGAGCTCCAGGCAAAGGGCCTGAAATTCGCGGTGGTAGTGAGCAGGTTCAATGACTTTATCACCGGCAAGCTCCTTGACGGCGCGGTCGATGCGCTGGTCAGGCACGGGGCGAAAGAGGAAGACATAGATGTGGTGAAGGTCCCGGGAGCGTTCGAGATCCCGCTTGCGGCGAAGAAACTTGCGGCAAAGGGCACTTATCACGCGGTGGTCTGTCTCGGGACCGTGATAAGGGGGGCGACACCCCACTTCGAATATGTGGCGGCAGAGGTATCGAAGGGAGTTGCTTCCGCTTCTCTTGAGACGGGCGTGCCGATAGCATTCGGTGTGATCACCTCGGACACGATCGAACAGGCAGTCGAGAGGGCAGGGACCAAGAGCGGCAACAAGGGGTTCGATGCGGCCATCACCGCCATTGAAATGGCCCAGGTCATGAAGAAGTTATAAGTGAAAAGTTAAAGGTTAAAGGTAGAGAGCCGAAAAGTGAGGAGCAAAAGACCCGCACGTTCTGTTCATTCAATTGTCATTCCCGCTTGCCGGGAATCCTTCTTGACTTCAGGGGGAAGATTCTCGCCACGGCGAGTCGCCGAGGATGACCGGACGAGTCGGAATGACTGCGTTTCTTCACTCCTCACTCCTTACCCCTTACCCCTTGCTCTTTCATGAACCGCCGCAAAGCCAGGGAATACGCCCTCCAGATGCTATTTCAATCGGAGTTCGCCGGGAAAGACCGTGAGGAGACGGTCCCCGAGGATGCGGGCGCGGGCAAGAACGATAAAGAGGAGCTGAAACATTTTGCTACGGAGATCTACCGGGGGACGCTGAAGCACCTGGAGGAGATAGACCGGGTGATACAGGATGCCGCCGAACACTGGGACCTGCACAGGATGGCGGCGGTGGACAGGAATATCCTCCGGTTTGCCGTGTATGAAATACTCTACCGCGCGGACATTCCCTCTGCGGTGACGATCAACGAGGCGCTCGAGATCGCGAAGAAGTATTCGTCTCTTGAGTCCGTCCCGTTTATCAACGGCCTGCTCGACAGGATCGCCAGGAACTGCGCGAAGGCGTAGGTCATTTCTGTTGCTTTTTGTCCTATAAAATTCTTACTATTAGTCACTTCGGCCAAAGGAGGGATTGGATGTGACGGGGAAGCCTCGGAAGCAAGAGGGTGAAGCTTCCGGCGAAAAGTTGCACGGAGGTCATCGGGGACGCCTTAAGTCTCGATTCCTGAAAGAGGGGTTGGATAGCTTCGAGGATCACCAGGTGCTTGAGCTTCTTTTATTTCAGACTATCCCCCGTATTGATACAAATCCGATTGCCCACCGGCTGATGCAGCGGTTTGGAAGTCTTTCCTCTGTGCTGGAGGCCGATCCAAGAGATCTGGCGTCTGTAGAAGGTATCGGATTGAACGCAGCCGCCTTCCTCTCGATGATTCCACAGCTCACCAGAAGATACTTTCACGACAGGGTGAGACATTCACGGAAGGCCCTCAATACCTCGGAGGCCGCCGCAGAGTATCTTGCCCCTCTCATGGCCGGTCGGCCGGAGGAAGTGTTTTATCTCGTCTGTCTTGATTCCCAGCTAAAGGTCCTTTATCCGGCCCTGATAAGCGAAGGCACGGTGAAGGATGCGCTCGTGCATCCACGGCACGTCATCGAGGCTGCGGTCAGACATAAAGCTGCTTCTGTGATTCTTGCGCACAACCATCCTGCTGGAAGCGCCAAGCCATCTACCCATGACCATAGGCTGACTCGCAATCTGGTGCAGGCGCTCGGAGGGATCAATGTGCAGGTTGTTGATCACATCATCGTGGCAGGGGAGCAGATTTACAGTTTCCAGCGCGAAGGGGTGCTTCCGGGGTATGAGGCGGCGGGATAGGGTGAGCATGGCGCGGGGATATAGCGAAAAAAGAGCCGAATTTCTTTTATAATGAAAGCTCAGTATTTCACAAGAAATCAGAAGATTTATAAAATCCTTAGACCGGGGGCATAATGATAGCACGATATACCAGACAGGAGATGGGGCGGCTCTGGGAGCCGGAAAACAGGTTCCAAAAATGGCTCGACGTTGAGATCGCAGTATGCGAGGCATGGGCGGAACTGGGGAAGATTCCGAAGAAGTCCCTTGAATTGATCAGACAAAAGGCGGGTTTCGACGTCACAAGGATCGACGAGATAGAGGCTGTAGTGAGGCATGACGTGATCGCCTTCCTTACTTCCGTTGCCGAAAAGGTCGGCCCTGAGTCCAGGTATATTCACAAGGGGCTTACCTCCTCCGACATTGTGGACACCGCTCTTTCTCTCCTCATGAAAGAGGCGGCCGGCATTATCATCAAGGACATAAGGAAACTCATGGCCGTGCTGCGGGATCAGGCGTTCAGGTATAAGGATACCGCCTGCATAGGCAGGAGTCACGGCGTCCATGCGGAGCCCATGACCTTCGGGCTGAAGTTCGCCCTCTGGTACGAGGAGACCAAAAGAGACCTCGAGCGTATGGAGAGGGCCAAGAAGACGATAAGCACGGGAAAATTTTCCGGGGCGGTCGGGACGTTTTCAAATCTGCCGACCGAGATAGAAGAAAAAGTCTGCAGGAAACTCGGCCTGAAACCCGAGCCGGTTGCGACCCAGGTGGTGCAGAGAGACAGGCATGCAGAGTACCTGACGACACTTGCGATCATCGCCGCCTCGGTAGAAAAGATCGCGGTGGAGATACGGCACCTGCAGAGGACCGAGGTGCTTGAGGCGGAGGAGCCTTTTGCCAAGGGGCAAAAAGGTTCATCGGCGATGCCCCACAAACGTAACCCAGTCGGCTGCGAAAACCTGTCAGGCCTCGCGAGGGTAGTGCGGGCCAATGCCTTCGCATCGCTCGAAAATGTTGCACTCTGGCATGAGCGGGACATCTCGCATTCTTCGGTCGAGCGTGTGATTATCCCCGACAGCACGATACTCGTCGATTACATGCTCAGCAGACTGACGGGGATACTGGAGGGTCTTCAGGTCTATCCCGAGAGGATGAAAGAGAACATGGGCCGCAGTTACGGCCTCTACAATTCGCAAAACGTCCTCATCAGGCTGACGGAAAAGGGCCTGACGAGGGAAGACGCCTATTCGGTTGTCCAGAAGAACGCGATGATGAGCTGGAAAAAGAGAAAAGATTTCAGGTCGCTGCTCCTGAAAGACCCCGCGGTGAGGAAATACCTCTCCGCGAAGGAGATCAATGCCATCTTTGACCTGAAACATTATTTCAGGAATATTGACTTCATTTTTGAAAGGGTATTCGGCGGGAAACACGCTAAGAAAGGTGTTATCTCAAGGGCAGGAGATGAAATATGATCTGTCATTCCGGCTTGTCCGGTCATCCTCGGCGACTCGCCGGGGCGAGAATCTTTCTTCGTTTTAAGAAGGACTCCCGACAAGCGGGAGTGACAGACTGTGGAAGGTTGCAGGATAAAAGGATTATTGAATTTCGTTGGATGCCGTACAATGTCGTGGCCAGGAGTGACAGTAGAAAGTGGGCTTGATATACAGATATAAGAGACCGGCGGTAGACGAGGCGGGAAGGAAAAGGCTCCTCTCTCTTGTCAGGGGAAAGGTGTCATGGGAGATCAAAGACCTCGAAACAGAGTACTGCTTTTATATCGAAGCGACTTCTCCCCTTTCATCCGGTGATATGGAGTTGCTAAGGTGGCTCCTGAGCGAAACGTTCGAGCCTGAAAACTTTTCGGCGGAGAGTTTCTTAGCTGGGAACCCAGAACTCGGAACTCGGAACTTTATTTTTGAGGTGGGGCCCCGGATGAATTTTACGACCGCCTGGTCCACGAATGCGGTATCTGTCTGTCACAGCTGCGGCCTGACGAAGATAAGGAGGATCGAGCGGTCCAGAAGGTACAAATTCCTGCCGGTCGAAGATGCGGGAATTCTGCAGTCTGATTTTGTCTCTTCACTCCTCACTTCTCACTCTTCACTGTTTTATGACCGCATGACCGAATGCCCTTATCCGCAACGTCTGGAGACCTTCGAGACCGGCATCAGGCCCGAGCAGTTTTACTACGTGCCGCTTATCCGGGAGGGCAGGCCTGCGCTCGAAAAGATCAACCGGGAGATGGGGCTCGGCCTCGACGACTGGGACATCGATTATTATTACAACCTCTTCGTAAACGACATCAAAAGGGACCCATCTAATGTTGAATGCTTCGACCTGAGCCAGTCGAACAGCGAGCATTCCCGCCACTGGTTTTTTAAGGGAAGACTCGTGATCGACGGGAAGGAAATGCCCGGGAATCTCATGTCGATCATCAGGGAGACGCTGGACAAAAATCCGAATAACAGCGTGATCGCCTTTAAAGACAATTCAAGTGCGATCAGGGGCTATCGAATAAGGACGATCATTCCGGACAGGCCGGGCGGCTTTTCGAAATTCGCGGGGAAAAGCCTCTCCTGCCACATAATTTTTACGGCAGAAACCCACAATTTCCCGAGCGGCGTGGCGCCTTTCCCGGGGGCGGAGACCGGCACCGGCGGAAGAATCAGGGACGTGCAGGCAACCGGCAGGGGAGCGCTTGTGATCGCAGGAACTGCGGCATACTGCGTCGGAAATCTGCAGATCCCCGGGTATGTCCTTCCATGGGAGGATGCATCTTTTGCCTATCCGAAGAACCTCGCAAGCCCGCTGACGATCGAAATAGAGGCCAGCAATGGCGCCTCCGACTACGGGAACAAGTTCGGCGAGCCGGTGATCCAGGGTTTTACGAGGTCGTTCGGACTCAGACTTCCGGACGGAGAACGGCGCGAATGGATCAAGCCGATCATGTTCACAGGCGGTATCGGGCAGATGGAAGCCGGGCATATCGAGAAAAAGTCTCCGGCGAAAGGGATGCTTGTCACAAAAGTCGGCGGTCCTGCGTATCGTATCGGGATGGGCGGCGGCGCGGCCTCGAGCATGATACAGGGACAGAACATCGCCGAACTGGACTTCAATGCTGTGCAGCGCGGCGACGCGGAGATGGAGCAGAAGATGAACCGGGTGATCAGGGCCTGCGTCGAGATGGGCGAAGACAACCCGATCGTAAGCATTCACGATCAGGGGGCCGGGGGTAACTGCAATGTGGTG
>JAKAIZ010000118.1 GCA_021814065.1 Nitrospirota bacterium
CCCTCGGGGAAAACTGGAAAGGGTATGCCCCTTCCGAAGGCGACGAGGAGTTCAGAAACACCGTGGCAAAGATCGAGAAGTGCAGGCCCGAGGATGTGTTTGCTGTTGCCGGCCTCACCGAGGGGATAGACTTCTTTTTCCATTCGTTCATAGGCTTCGGGGAGAAGGTGCTCCTCCCCAACCCGGTATATCCTCTTTATCTGAGCAAGGCGAAGCAGTTCGAGGGCGACAGCGTATTTTACAGGCACGATGAGAAGGGCCAGATAGACGTCGGACACCTCGCAAGGAAGATAGAAGGCGCAAAGGCGATGGTGATCATCAACCCGAACAACCCGCTCGGCTCGGTCTATTCGGAGAAGAACCTCTCGGAAGTCGTGAAGCTCTGCGATGAGTACGATGTCCCTATATTTTACGACGGCTCCTATGACCAGCTCATACTGGAAGGCAGACCGGTGGACTTCAGGAAAATAGCGAGGGGCAAGGTGCCCTTCATCTACGGAAGTTCGCTCTCGAAGGACTTCAGCTATACAGGCGCACGGCTGGGATGGGTTACGTTCCACGGCGAAAAGTGGTCGGAGGTGAAGAACGCATTCTTTTTGCTCTGCAACCAGCGCCTTTCGGTGAATTGGGAATACCAGAAGGCAGCTGCGGCGGCACTCATACACCCGGCGTATCCGGCTTACGTCGCGGAGATAAGGGAGAAGCTTATCGAAAGAAGGGACACCTTCATGAAGATGGCCGCGAAGCTGCCGCTCTCATTCCCTGTTCCAAAAGGCGCGTTCTACGCGTTCATGAAGATAGAAACAACGAAGTGGAAGAAGGACGTGCAGTTTGTACGCGCGGCGCTTAAAGAAGGCGTCGTTTTTGTCCCCGGCTCGGGATTCGGGCGGCAGGAGGACGGGGTGTATTTCAGGACGACGTTCCTGCCTGAGCCAAACATAATAGAAGAGGCCTTCGCAAAGATCAAACGTATATTGTGAACCGTGAAAAGGTCATGCGGGCGAGCAGCATTTACCAGATCATTTCAGGGGAATAATTCTTTTTCCTGATGAAATATTCGGTGATCGAAAGGGCGCGGACAAAGGGGGCTTTGTACCAAAGAAGGTGCAGAAAGTCGAAGAGCATATGGACGAGGAAACCTGCGACGACGACCCGGAGCATAGGATACCATTGGCCCGCAGCAACGAGGAGCAGAATCACCTCGACGGTGTGAAAGACCGAGATGCCGAATACGGACTCCCTCCTCTCCCAAACCTCGTCATAAAATGCAAACATGCCGCTGATGCTCAGGTTCTTCTTCCGGTAGATGTAATGAAAGTAGTGGTCGATATCGATCAGGACGACGCTGGCACTAAAGACGAGCGCCGTCCTGAGGTCAGTGAGATAGTATGCGACGGGCCCCAGGCAAATTCCCTGCGCGATATGCGAAGAAAGCTTCATGTCTGCGGCACTCCTTCAAAGATAGTCTCAGTTAAGAAGGATGCTGCCGGTCGGCATTTTTCAAACTCAGACTGCATCTTCTTTATTATACGACATCCGCGGTTAGGGCAGAGGAAAAAAGCCACATAAAGATATCCAGTGCAGGGGCGCAATTCATTGAGCCCTCTGACCTTTATCGGCGGGTTGCGCCCGGCTTCTGCTTTGCGTATCATAGTTCTGGTCCGACAAGAGAACGGAGTCGCACGTGTACCTGACATCGTTTATACACCGGGAGCCATTATTCGATATCGCCGAGCGCTGGTTCTGCAGCCGCCCTGAACCGGGGGACGCCCGGTCGATCACTGAGATCCTCATCTGCGACGGTTTTGTCATCGCCGAAACCCTGGAGTTATTAACCGGCCGCTTGGTCGGTATAACCCACCGAAGACGTTTCGGGCGAAGGCCGATCCGACTGAAGGGGGAACTCCGGGACATGCTCTGCCTCGACGACCGGGACCGAAATGCAAGGGTGGCGGAACTCATCGGACGATACCGGGAAAACCCCGACTACTTTTTTCTCGAGGCTCCGATCAATGCGGTCGTCTGCCTCGACGATCAGGACCATATGCTCGGATTATACCGGATGAAGCGGCCGAAGAGGATCGCGGAAAAGGCGAACCGGAGAATCGCCGACTGGATCTTCGAGAATGTCCTCGGCAGGGCGCAGGAGATGGCCAGGGAGAGGGCAAGGCTGTCGGGTGTCCCGCTTGACCGGTTTGTCACTCCCGCCGAGGAGATGGTGAAAGAGTTCATACGTGCCGAGGAATTGATCGCCGCGAGCTTCCGGGACGGCAGCATCAGGTTCGACAGGGCCGCAATGACGATCCACGACGTAGGCGCAATAAAGATCGTGGCCGCCCAGGATGAGCTTCGGCATCTGGAAGAGACCCTGCTGGAGACCCCTGACATCAGGGTTATCGAAAGGGCGGATTTCCGCGGAGCGTATCAGGCGACCAACCTGATCCTCGAGGTGCCCTGGGACGCAGCGTATGTCTGCCGGCGGTACGCAGAGACCAGGGGCTGGAAGAAATACCTGAACCGCGGGATACCGGAAGAGGACCTGAAAAGGGGATTGGAGCCCTTACTCGGAAATGCAGAACCGCGGATAAACATAGAGCTGATACTCACCACATTGCCCGACATGGTAGAATCGGAACTCGGAAACAGTATCCATGAGGAGAGGATAATCGCACAGAGGGACAACAAGCGCTATAAGGGCCATATCCCGACGAACGTCGAGCTCCTTGTCGAGTCTCTTTTTGCGGTCGGCTTCAGCCCCAGAATCGACATCGACCGTGTGCCGATTAAGCTCTGGGGAAGATACCTGCCCGAGACTTTGGGCTCATATATCCGGCGCCTGCATAACCTTCCTGAATATGACCTGATCAATTAGCGCCCGGGCCGCACCACCTTTACGGCAAGGAGGGCCGCCGGGATATAATAAAACGTGTCGAGTATCATCACGATTACGGTGCTGCTGGCGTCCCTCCTTTTCTCCACGGCACTGTGGCCGGCGATGGAGAAGACCTATTTCAATCCAGTACTTGTCGATACTTACTCCATCAGGAGGCTGACGCCGGCGCCGTACACCGGAACGCTCGGCATAGGAGACCCGGCGGTCATCTTCCATGAGGGGAAATACTATCTCTACGCGACCGGCGACAACCTCAGCTACCGTGTCTACATATCCGGCGACCTCGTCCACTGGACAAAGGGGCCGAAGATTGATCACGCCAGAATGAGACTGGGAGATGAGGGATGTGTCGATCACCGAGGCGCCATGGATACTCAAACATAAGGGCGTCTATTATCTCCTCTATTCCGGAGGCAGCGCGGATTCGGAACATTATGCCATCGGCTACGCAACCGCGAAAAGCCCCCTCGGGCCGTTTACCAAGTACCGTGAGAACCCGATTGTCCGGGAGGGCAAAGGCATCCTCGGGCCAGGGCACGTCAGCGTCACCAGCGACCTGGACGGGAAATTGTGGATGGTCTACCACCAGCAGAAGAACGGGACGAGAGGCTGGAACAGGATAATCTGCATCGACCCTCTCTGGTTCGATGAAAAGGGAGTGCTCCACGGAAGGGCATCGAGGGCAACCCCGGAGCCTGCGCCCTTGACAGTCGATGGGGGCGGTGAAACGGCACGGGAGTAAAGAATATACGCGGGCATGAGAGATCTACTGGCGCATCACGGACAGCGGGGAGACGCGCCAGGCATCACGAAACCAGCGCGGTCCAGGCGACGGCGATACCGAAGGATGCGACGGTCACAGGTATCCCGATCCGGGCATGCTCCCTGAATCCGATCTCAATCCCGTACGACTTTGCCTGTTCGAAAGTTATGAGGTTAGCGATGCTTCCGATCGTGATAAGGTTGCCTGCGAACGTGCTCGAAAGCGCAAGCGCATACCACTGGACATGCTGCGAAGGATCGAGGAACTTGGTGAGGAGCATCGTGGCTGGAACGTTGCTCACGAGGTTGCTGAGTAGGCCTGAGATCATGGTGAGGAAAAAGAGGTTCCGGATGTCGATGCCATGCGACCGGAGAGAATCTACGATCAGGAGAGGCATTCCGGTTGTCTCGAGCCCCCTGATGACAATGAAGAGTGCGCAAAAGAGGGTGAGGAGATGCCAGTCTACGAGGCCGAGGATCGAGCGCGTATGCATGCTCCTGCTGCAAAGGAGTATGCCAGCAATGCAGATAGCGCTTATCTCCCGCGGCACCGAAGTGAAGAAAAGGGCTATCAGAACAACTGTCGCTGCGATGCCCTTTATGCTCTGATGCCTGTCAAAGGCCGGCCATGAGGTTTCGATGATTTTATCCGTGGCAGGCGCCTTTGCAAGGTCCGTTTTGTAGATCGTCCGGATGATAAGATACGCAGCTCCCAGCGCAAGGGCGGAGGGGGGGCCGCACCAGAGGAGAAAACGTCCGAAATGGAGCCTGCCGAGCTGTCCTATGAGCATGTTCTGGGGGTTTCCGATGATCGTTGCCGCGGACCCGATGTTGCTCGCCGCGACCATGCCTATGAGAAACGGTACGGGGTTGAGGCCGGCGTTCAGTAGCGAGACGGCGAGGACCGGCGTAAAGGCAAGACAGACGATGTCGTTCATCAGCACCGCAGACAAAAGGGCGCTTGCGCACATCACGGCCAGGAGGAATCCCCCGGGCCTTTTGAGGAAAGCGGTGAGCCGCAGCGCAACCCAGGTGTAAAACCCGCTCAACGTGAACTGCGACGACAGTACCATCAGTCCGTACAGGAGCAGGATCGTGGGCATGTCTATCGACATGACAGCTTTGTGGACCGAGAGTTCCCCTGTGGCGATCATGGCGATCGCCCCCAGAAGCGCGATGCCCGTCCTGTCGAGGGCAAGTCCCGGGACGCCTCCTAACGCGATTCCCGCATAGGTGATCGCCGCGACCGCAAGAACTAGCTGGTTCATTTCTCCTCCATCCTGCATTTTCTTCCCGACGGCTACTATTGTATCCTGATGATCGGGGAAAATGGGAGGACGCAATGGCGGGTAAGGGGCAGGATGTTACGTTACTTATTTGAGCGTCGCCAGGAACTTCCCGGCGACCTTCATCTGCAGGGACTCGTCCTTCGGCATAGTTACATGGATCCTGACGTTGCCTTGGCGCACCGCGAGCGAGAGATTTATGTCGGTCCATACGCCTTCGTCGCCGAGGCCGATGATATTGGTATAGGCGCCGTTCGGAAGGCTCTCCTTGAAGGGCGAAACGCTGCCCGCGGTTTCGAGACGGCTCCGGTACTGCGCCATATCCCGTATCGCCTCTTCGACGCTTTTTGCGACGCTGACGTTGAACGACATATTTTTCCCGATGTCCCCGCTTTCGAAGCTGCACTGCCAGTTGCCCGCATATAGCTCCTCGGTCTTTGCCGTAACCTTTGAGGCCGGCACCCCCAGTATCCCGGCCGCATCTCCGGCAGTGAACCCGTTACAGTCAGTCATGTCGGGCTGATAGAGTTTCCCGGCCTTGTGCGGTTGGGGGCTTCCAACTTCAGCGGGCCTGCCGGTATTCGTTGTGCCTGCCGTCTGCGACCTCTTGCAGGCAACGAAAGATAACATAGTGAAAAAACAGATGCAGACTATGGGAGTCAGCCGCAGCAAAAGCGGGTATGGGATTCTCTTTATTCCGTTCATCGTACTGTACGATAACATGGTATCAAGACAACGTTCAACCCTGTGCATTCAACATATCTCCCCGGCTAACCCCCGGGTGCGGAAAACTTACCCTTCGTGTTCGGGCAGTCGATAAGGTGATCTCGGAGAAGAAAATGTTCGGATAATCTCGCAAGATGTTGAAAAAATAGCAAATCAATACTTTTTTCATTACTATAGGAAGAAAATCGCCTTCTGGGCATTGGTTGCGCAGTTGCGAAGCCGCGCAACCAATAATATTATGAAGTCAAAGAACAGATGCAAACATCGTTTGCTAGAAACGTAAACAAGGACAGGAGGTAACTACCATAAGAGAAGCATTCGCAACAAAGTTGCTTGCATTCGCAGTTGCGCTGCTTTTCCTGGTTGCCTTCACGAATCCGGCCATCGCAAAGGGTTCTCTCATGTCACTTAAAGGCGTTGTAGTTTCGGTCGATAATACGGCCAAGACGCTCACAGTCAAAGAGAAGAAGGGTGAGGCTACAATCGTTGCCGACCAAGCAACCCCAAAAGGGGCCTGAAAAGCACGGCTAATTTTATAAACGACTCACCAGGAAAGGAGGACCCGGCTTTTCCGGTCCTCCTTTCTTTATCACTCACCCTGCCGCTATCTGGACGAAATTCTTCTTAATTGTTAAGATTGTGTTGATGGGAGTCATTGACTGGCTGAAGAATGTTATGAGGCCTCAACAAAACCTGCCGGCTCTTCCGCGGCAGACGCCCTATAGTCCTCCTGAAAAACCGACTCAGGCAGTCCCGGGGCAGGAGGAACCGGAATCTCCGGCTGGACCCGAGTACACAGTAAAGCGGCGCTACGAGCGTTTTGCGGTCGGCGACAGGGACCTCACAGCTAAGGCGGCCCTGGCAGATATCATCGAACTCTGCAACATCAGCACCGTCGGCTGCTGTATCGTCACGACCAAGACCCTTAAACCAGGAGACAATGTCCTTCTGAAGCTTCCTCACGAAAAGGTCTCCTCTCCGCTCAAATGCACGATCATCTGGGAACGGGCTGAGGACGAAGCTGCGGCTGAAGGGCAGGCTGCAAACCTCCGCAAGGCCGGCCTGAAGTTCAGTGACCTCGACACAGGGACGCTCGTCAGGATAAAGGATTTCATGCGGCTGGTCGGGATCCCTTCTGATCAGAAACTGGAAGACGGTTTACGGCCGAGCCCGCTTCGATACAGCATCTTCACCCATGAGAAGGCGAGGATGAATTACCCCACAACATTTCCGGTCAAGAAGATCAGCTTGGGAGGCATGCTCGTGGAGACCGAAAGCGACCTCGATGCAGGTGAACGATACCCGATGGCGCTTTACCTGCCTGAAGGCGACCGGCCGGTGAGGTTCCGCGGCCGCGTCGCATCGAAGGTCCCCACTGCGGGAGGCTTTGATATCGGTGTAGAATTCTGCGACATGAGCGATGATGACCGCGACCGGCTTGCCTCATTCATCGGGACGCTCACCGTCGTCCGCTGAGGTGACGCCGGAAAACAGGGACGCGCTTCCCGACCTGGTCCTCGAAAAGATCAACTCGCTCCTGAAGACATAGTCTCCCTTTTTTCCCGCCGCCCCAGGCTCTCTATGCTATAATGATCACAATTCCTGTCCTGAGAAGACCCGGCCGGACAAGGGAGGAAGGAGGGGCGGCATGAATATGCGCTTGAGAGGGTATGTCGTGTTTCTTATACTTGCGGCACTGTACGCGGGATCCGCATATGCAGGAGATCTGGACAAGGGGTTTGCCAGGGCGGTTGCCGAAGGCGATATCAATAAGCTTAAGACGCTGATCGGCCAGGGGGCCGACGTCAATGCTGCGAACAAGGAAGGGGAGACGGCCCTGATGGTCGCCAGCCTGGAGGGAAGACTTGATGTGGCTAAACTCCTCGTTGAAAAAGGGGCCGAGGTGAATGCGAAAGACGGCGTCGGCGCCAATGCCCTGCATTATGCAGCCATGGGCGGCTCCCTGGATGTCATAAAGTATCTGGTGGAGAAGGGGGCGGACGCTCACACAAGGACGGAATACGGCGATACCGCCGGATCCATCTCTGAGATGAAGGGGCAGAGGGACGCAGTCGAATTCCTGAAGGCAAAGGAATAAATATCGAAGACTGCGGTTGGCGGGACGGCCTTACGCGACAGACAAAGAGGTGAACAATGGAAGAGTTTAAAGGGGTCACGGTTGTCAAAAAGGCGAACGTGTATTTTGACGGGAAGGTGACGAGCAGGACGGTCCTCTTCGCCGACGGCTCGAAAAAGACTCTCGGGGTGATGCTCCCCGGAGAATACGAGTTCAATACGACCGACAAGGAGATCATGGAGATCATGTCCGGCGAGCTCGGCGTGATGCTCCCCGGCGAGAAGAACTGGAAGACGATAAGGGGCGGAGGGTCCTTCGAGGTCCCGGCAAAATCGGCCTTCAGGCTGAAGGTGAAGACCATCAGCGATTACTGCTGTTCCTTCGTGAAGTAACGGTTGTTCATTCACAATTCCGCGTCGTATGTTCGCCCTCCCGGTTTTCGGCTACACTATAGTATTCCCAACGAAAGGAGTTTACGATGAAGACTGTTCTCTCATGCTGCGCATTTGTTGCAGTGCTGACGATGATCTTCACTATTCCCTCATACTCCCTTGCGGACGAGAGTTTTGCGCCGAAGAGGATATTCACCAAACATTTCAATAAGACGCTCTTCGATATCACCTCCCGCGCGGACTACAGCGTTGAGGTACTCCTGGATGACAGTGAATATCCGATAGGCAAGAATGTCGTAGGCATCGTGGTGCATGACGCCCATGACGCCGATGTGAAGGGGGCCGAACTTGTTATCGGCCTGAAGAACCTCGCAACGGGTCAGGTCGCATCCGGACCGTTCAAGGTCCAGGACAAAAAGAACGGCCTCTATATCGTTTCGGGTCTCGACCTCAGGAAAGAGGGCAGATTGGAACTGTCGATTACGGTAACGAAAGGCGGCGTTTCGGACGGCGTTAAATTCATCCTGCCTGATGCACTAAAAGAAAGGGTGCCGAAGGGAAGATACTCGCCCTGATTAACTCAAAGGTGCAGAAAGAATAAAGTGCGGAGCATGAGGGATGGAGCACAACCAGCACCTTTGATTTCCGACCTTCACTTTTCAACTATCGGATGTCCTCCGAGCGGGCAGCTTTTGAATGCCGGCCTCGCTGAGGAGAGAATATCCATAAGCCGTTTTTTTGCTGCCGTCGAAAGCCCGTAGCTGTCGATCTCCTTTTTCAGTTCCTCCGGAGTCCCGTATCCGCCGAGATATCCGTTCACCCGGGCTGCTGCGGTCGAGTTGACGAAGCCTCCCGCCGAAGGATAAACGGTCTCGAACTCTTTGAACAAGTCTTGCTCCTGCCTTAGGCGGTACTTCTGATGGTAGTCCTCTGCAAGCGTGAACCCCGTATACGGCAGTACCTCGGTGTAAATCTTCTCTCTCAGCATGGCCTCTTCCCTGCTCTTCGATTCCAATGCGAGTTTCCGCTGCTCTTCGTCATGGAAGAAAATCACAGCCTTATACTGGCAGGACCATGGCCTTGCCGTAGGGTCGTGGCTCTTCCAGAAGACATCTAGAAGCTTCCTGTAGGAAATCCGCGCAGGATCGAAATCGATCTCGACAGTTTCGGTATGATCTCCAAGACGGCGGTATGTAGGATGCTCTGTCGTGCCGCCCGCATAACCTACACGCGTCCTTACTACGCCGGGGATACTCCCGAACCGGGAGTCAGGGCCCCAGAATCAGCCCAGACTGAATGTGGCGGTCTCGGTCTTCTTCGGAGCAGCCCTGTCTATCGGGGGAATGCCGGCAAGCAGGCCGGCCGGTGTCTCGACTGTCGGCATGGTATTTCTCCTATAGTTTTGAATGAAATAGAAGGTCAACAGACCGGCCCCAAGCACTATGACCCAGAGGAGCACGTTCACATGGAGCGGTCTTCGTATAATGCCGTACCGTGACATCATCAAACCTTTCACTCAGATTAACCGATAGGTTTGAAGAAACTGTGAATATTTCCTCGTCCCTTATGATTTATGCCATAGCAGCGGGGCCATGTCGGCGGTATAATGGAATCAAGAAAGCAGGTTTCTTACCGCAAAGGCGCGGGCAGGAGGCGCAAAGATGGCTGCCATGAAAGAGAAGGATATCGAAGACGCCTTACTGGAACTGGGAGTGAAAAGGGGCGTATTATTCTTCGAGGAGTTGTACGACGTTTTTCAGGCTGATTACTTTCCCCTCGAGGAGATGGACCGTTTCCTGATGCTTCTCGACGATCTCGGCGTAAAGGTGATCGAAGGCGAGGGCAGGCAAAAGACCCGCCATAAACACCGGGCGGCCTGAACATCTCCCGAAAGGTAAAGAGAGGAAGCATCCAGCAGGAAATCCCCGCAACGGCGGTGCTGACTTTATCTTACCGACGCGTTCGATCTGTCCTCGCTGCGGACAGCGTTACATCTTCTTCATGAACTCAATGAAGATCAGAAGGATAATGGCGCCCGCCGTAGCCGCGATGAATGAACCCAACTGACCTCTTATGGTTAGGCCGGCGGAATCAAAGAGCATGCCGCCTATGAATGATCCGATCAGGCCGACCACTACATAACCCACATAATCCGTCCCTCGCCTTTTCATGATCCAACCGGCCAATAAACCTGCAACCATTCCGACGACCAGATAACCAATTACATGCATGTCTCGTGTACCTCCGTATGCTCCTATTGTAACCGAAACAATCAGGAAGTCAAAAAAGCGAATTGCCTCATCAAAAAACGATACGAAGTTGAATCGTTGCCTCATATAAGAAAACGATACGAAAAATAATCGAAAATAGCCTTCTGT
>JAKAIZ010000119.1 GCA_021814065.1 Nitrospirota bacterium
ACCGTCAACCTCATTTCTGCCTCCTGTCGCCTTGATTACAGAAGGCTATTTTCGATTATTTTTCGTATCGTTTTCTTATATGAGGCAACGATTCAACTTCGTATCGTTTTTTGATGAGGCAATTCGCTTGATTGACCAATGTCGTTCAAGTTCTTAGAATATATACAGAGTTAAAGAAAAGGGCGCTTTATAACGACACAAACACTTTCGGGAATTATCTTTTAATGTCGGGAAAAAGATTAATAATAAATATCCTCTTTGTCACATTAGTGCCGGCCGTCATACTTACGGTACTCAATATCTTTTTCATATATCCGGCGTTTGACCGGGCGCTTGTGACAGAAACAAAGGAGGAGGCGGTCCGTCTCGCGACCCATCTGGGGTCGTCGGTCACGGTTCCGGTGGATAAACTGATACACGAGGATGCCGCGCCCGCCGGCTTCCTGCAGGAAATCGCCACCATCAAGAGGCAGTTCAGGCTTTATAAACTGAACATATTTTCGGAATCCGGCGAAGTGATCTATTCGACGGACCCTCAGGACACAGGATATATCACGAACAGGGACTTTTTTGTGAATGTGGTGGCAAAGGGGAGACCGTATGCTGAATACGTAAAAAAGGGAAGCATGTCCCTCGAGGAACAGCCTATCGATGCCGATGCAGTAGAGGCCTATGTTCCAATAATGAAAAAAGGGAAATTTCTCGGTGCCTTCGAGATATATTACGACATAACCGATTCCAGACGAAAATTCGAAAGGATCAAGGTCCGCTTTTCCGCAATACTCTTCGCGCTGACCCTGGCCTTGTCGCTTGCCGCCGTCTTCTTTGACCGCAAATCAGAGAAGGTCAAAACAATTCGGCGACAGGCCGAAGCGGACCTTACTCAGGAAAAACTAAAATCCGAGACGATCATTGCGGCACTCGGCGAAGGAGTAAGCATTCAGGACACGGATTACAGGGTCCTTTATCAGAACCAGGTGCATAAGGAGTTTGTCGGCGGGGACAAGAAAGGCGATTACTGCTACCGGGCCTATCAGCAAAGGGAACGCGTCTGCGAAGGTTGCCATTTGGAGAGGTCTTTCCAGGACGGAAAGATACACAAGAAAGAGCAGGTGAGAAATACCGACCGGGGGGCCTTCTACTACGAGATCATATCCTCTCCCTTGAAGGACGCAGAGGGGAATATCATCGCCGGCATCGAAGTGGTCAGGGACATCACCGACAGGAAGAAGATCGAAGAGCAGCTCCGCCACGCACAGAAGATGGAGGCGGTCGGCACACTTACCGGCGGTATTTCTCACGAGTTCAACAACATCATGACCTCCATCATCGGCTTCAGCGAATTCCTCCAGGAGGAAATGCCCGCCGATAATCCTAACAGGAGTTATGTCGAAATGATCCTTTCTTCGGCAAGGAGGGCGGCGAACCTCACCCAGGGGCTTTTGGCCTTCAGCCGCAGGCAGATCACCCAGCGGCGGCCTCTATCGGTAAACACCACGATACAAAACGTGGAGGGGATCATCGCCAGACTCGTCGGTGAACGTATCAGACTCGAGATAATTCTTTCGGATGAGGACATCACGGTGATGGCGGATGCTAACCAGTTGGAGCAGACACTGATAAACCTCTCCTCAAACGCGAAAGACGCGATGCCTTCCGGCGGGACGATGACCATCCGGTCCGAAAAAATCCGCCTCGTCAATCCTCTCAGCGTGCCCAGCGGAGACGTTACACCCGGAGAGTATGCCTTGATAACGGTAAGGGACACAGGAACCGGCATGGACGAGAATACACGAGGAAAAATCTTCGAACCCTTTTTCACCACGAAGGAGGTGGGCAAAGGCACAGGACTTGGCCTTGCAGTGGTCATCGGAATCATCGAAAAAAACGGCGGGCATATCGATGTGAACAGCAGTCCGGGCATGGGGACCACATTCAAAATTTACCTTCCTTCTATTGAGGAGAAGGCCGAGGCCCCGGCCGCAGTCTCAAAGGCCGAACCGCAAAGGGGTACGGAAACAATACTCCTCGCGGAAGACGATCCAGAGGTCAGGGAACTGATCAAGACTCTTCTTCTGAAATCGGGGTATGCTGTGCTCGAGGCTTCGGACGGAGAGGAGGCGATCGGTAAATTGAGAGAAAATGGGGACAGTATCCATCTGCTTCTGGTCGATATCGTCATGCCTAAGAAAAACGGCACAGAGGTCTACGCGGAGGCGGAACAGATGAGACCGGGGACAAAGGTAATCTTTATCAGCGGATACTCAAACGAAATTCTGCAATCGGAGGAGATTCATGGGAAGGAGATCCCGTTCGTCCAGAAACCTATCTCTCCTAATCTGCTCCTCGGCGCAATAAGAACAGCGCTCGACCAGTAGCCTTAATGCGCCGGAGGGCGAGGCAATCGCACCCTTCGCTTTAAAGGCCCGATTTCTGCCGTTTTCCCAACTGCCGGATTTGGTATTATAATACAGCTGCAATATGCTCTCATTACATGTATTTGGAGGAAAGATGCCGACACCACTCATGATCACCCTGTCCGATGAGGAAGTCGAATCCCTGAACAGGATGATCGCAGGCCACAAGGCCTTTGAAACAAAAAAAAACACATTGGAAGACGCGATTCACGAGTGCATACGGACGGCGCTCTACGAGGAGAGCGAATCATCCGCGCAGCAGGAAGGCATGTAACCTATTGCCGTCCCGCACCAATCGGGCAGTTTCCCCTTTTGCGTGTTCAGTGTTTTCCCCGAGATTTCGACTTTCCTTATCAGGTATAATGACTGGTATGCGTTTTGAGGAGCTTAACATCCCGGAAGCCGTGCTCAGGGGGATCAGGGAGGCGGGGTTCACCCGCTGCACACCTATCCAGTCGGCGGCGCTGCCCCTGGCGCTCACCGGACGGGACGTTGCCGCGCAGGCACAGACAGGTACAGGAAAAACCGCAGTATTTCTCATCACCCTTTTTTCCCGCATGCTCGCAAAAGCCGGATCTCCTCCGGGACCTTCGCCCCGCGCCCTCATCATCGCGCCGACCAGGGAACTCGTAGCTCAGATAGAGGCCGAAGCGAAAAGGCTCGGACAGTTCACAGACTTCCGGATCGTACCCGTTTTCGGAGGAATGGATTATCAGAAACAGAGGGAAGCCTTGGGCGAAAGCGTGGATATTCTCATCGGGACGCCCGGCAGGCTGATCGACTACCTGAAACAAAAAGTCTACAGCCTCAGGAAGACCGAATTTCTTGTCATCGACGAGGCTGACCGTATGTTCGACATGGGCTTCATCAGCGACCTCCGGTTCCTTCTGAGAAGAATGTCTCCCTACGATCAGCGACAGTCGATGCTTTTTTCGGCCACCCTTTCCACGAGGGTCATGGAACTCTGTTACGAACATATGAACCTTCCTGAGAAGATCGAGGTTTCGCCTGAGCAGGTCACCGTCGGCATGGTTGAGCAGGAACTCTATCACATTGGGAAAGAAGAGAAGCCCGGCCTTCTCTTCGGCATCCTAAGACGGGAGCAGCACGGCCGCATCCTGATCTTCGTTAACATGAAGTCAACCGCCGAAAGACTCGGCGCTCTCTTCAAAGCCAACAATATCGCTGCCGGAGCCATTACCGGCGATCTCCCGCAGTGGAAGAGGATGAAGATCCTCTCACGCTTCAAAGAGGGGAGTCTTCAGATTCTGATTGCAACCGATGTCGCCAGCCGCGGGCTTCATATCGAAGATGTGACCCACGTGATCAACTACGACCTTCCCCAGGACGTCGAAGACTACGTCCACAGGATAGGCAGGACCGCAAGGGCCGGGGCTGCCGGCAAGGCAATCAGCTTTGCGTGCGAAGATTATGTATATGCCCTTGAGGACATCGAGGAATACATTAAACAGAAGATACCGATCAGGCCTGTTGAGGACAGCCTTATCGTTACCGATTACGAGAGACCTGTCGGGGGAACGCGCGGCAGAGGCCGTCCCGGTCCGTCTCATGAGAGGGCCAGAAAGAGGGGACCCGCCGGCAAGGGGCACGAAGGCGACGCACAAAGGAGCAAAAGGGGGAGAAGACCGCAGGGGCGGAGGCCCGGGTGAGACGACAGACAAAGGCAACAAAGTGCAATAAGATCCTGACATGATGGACAAGGGAAAAGACAGATTATTTGTAGTCATACCCGACAATGCATTTCCCGTAAGGGAAATCGGTAACTGGACAATATATGTGTCAAAGACGGAGCAGTCGATATACATCGCATCTTCTCCGTCTACATCACCTCTACGGCTCGCGATAAAAGACCTGGAGGAATTGCTCAAGGTAATGGGCCGGCACACCGGGGGAGAAAAGGCAGCGGGGGAAGACATTGTCGTTACGAACAACGAGATTGACCGGGAAGAGACGTCTCGGAACAAAAGACAGTTCAGGAGATTTACCAGACGCTGCGAGGCGGAATTTACTGCAGGCGACGTGACCAGCCGGGGGATCGCGAGTGATTTCTCACTAAACGGCCTCTTTCTTAAAACCAACTATCCTGTTACGGCAGATACGCTGATCGAGATCACGGTCCATCTTCCAGGTGGGGCAACAGCAAAACTCAAGGGGAAGGTGAAAAGATCGATGAAGACCGCCATAGGGAAGGTGATGGGCATGCCGGTAAAATCGCTGAAAAACGGCATGGGTGTGCAGCTGATCGAACGGGACGCCGCATACCTCCACTTCATACGTTCGCTCCTTTAGCGCGTATCTTTCGTGGTCAGGCTTCCGTCGTGGTTGGATGCTGCACACGACAAGCGAAAGATCCACAAAAAAAAGTGCATGGCCGCACCCTGCCCTTTTTTGCTACACAGATTTACTTACCTGGGTTTAATCAAACGCCGGCCGCGGGTACAGCCCCGCCGCCTTCACGATCCCTTCAATCGCGCTTTCCCACTCAATAGCCTGAATATGCACACCCTTCACACCGGGCGTCTCGAGCACCTGGTGGATCAACTCGATCGTGATCTTGATACCTTCCTGTTCCTGAAGCTCCCGCGCCTTTTTCTTGTCCTCTCCGGCCTCGGCTTTCGCCCTGTTCATCCGGTCGATGAGCGACTTGGGAACCGACACGCCGGCGACGGAAGAGTCCATGTATTTGAGCATCATCGCGCTCTTGGGGACGATGATGCCGCCCAAAATCGCGGTCCGCTCGTGAAGTCCCATCTTCCTGATCTTCTCCATCTGCGACCTGAACCCCTCTATATCGTAGATGCCCTGGGTCTGGATGAAATCAGTCCCGGCGTTCACTTTCTTCATGAGGTTCACCGGCCTGAAGTCGACCGGGTCGGCCATCGGCGTCCATGAGGCGCCGATGAAAAACTGCGGCGCCACTTCGAGAGGGTCGCCGCCCTCTTGCTTACCTTTATCCCGCATCTTTTTTAGTATGCCGACCAGCTGGCAGGTGTCCACGTCATAGACGTTTTTTGCGCCGGGGTGGCCCTTGAGTCTTCCCGCCGCGCTGAAGCTCTGGTGGTCACCTGCGATGCAGAGACAGTTCCTGAGGCCGAGGGCAGCACCGCCGAGGAGGTCCGCCTGCATCGCGATCCTGTTGCGGTCGCGGCAGGTCATCTGCATAACCGGTTCGAGGCCTTCCTGAAGTGCGATCACCGCAGCAGCGATGCTCGATATGCGTACAACGGCCGTCTGGCAGTCAGTAATGTTTGCGGCGTCGCAAAAACCTTTGAGCAGCTGGGCCTTTTTCCGGACTTCATGCCCATCCGCGCTCATAGGCGGCCCGAGTTCGGCCGTCACCGCGGGCTTTCCGCTCGCTAATACTTTTTCAAGATTGCTTCCGCTCTTCATTATTTCTTACCTCCTGCTGTCGCGGCCTTCTGCGACTCCTGCTCCTCGTATGCGCGGATGTGCTCGAGCGACACCCTTCTGGGACCGCCGTCCCTCGAAGTGGACCAGTTTCGCGGGGGAAGGACCTCCGAGAGTTTCTCCAGAGTCCCGAGCTGTTTCATCCTCTCCACAATGAGGAACCAGGCGCAGTCAACGTCCTTGCTGACCTCGCATTTGCCGTTGTTCGTACCCCCGCAGGGCCCGTTCATGAGCGTCTTGGAGCATCGCGCGATCGGGCAGATGCCGCCGGTCATATGCAGGATGCAGTTGCCGCAGCCGGAGCAGAGCTCGACGAAATTGCCCGGGGCCTCCACCGCGCCGTAGAACGAGGTGTTGATGCCCGGATAGACAGGGATGTTTCCGGTCCTGTCGGACAGGAAATTCACGCCGACGCCGCAGGCGGTGGAAAGTATAAGGTCGTATTTCTTCACTTCATCCATAACAGGGTCGAAGTACTCCGGCTCGCAGTGGCGCATTACGCCCAGATGGTTGACTTCCATCTCCTTCCCTTCCTGCTGCGCCCGCATACGGATGAGCGAGGCGATGGTCTCGGCCTCCTTTTCACCGCCGGCATGGCAGATCGCAACGCAGGTGTTGCACCCGAAGACGAGGACCTTCCTGAAGTCCCTGACCATCTCCCATATTTCTTCGATTGGTTTTTGTGATCCGATGATCATTGTCGATACTCCTTTATCTCATTCGTTTTCATGCACACATTCCCTAATTCTCGCGAACTAGTCTGCGCGTGATTTTCAGAAAATCCCTCCCACCCTCCCTTTGCCAAAGGGAGGATGTTTCCCCTCTTTGGCAAAGAGGGGAAAGGGGAGATTTCTTGAATAACGCTTATTCAAACTATTTAGTCCCTCTCAGACCCATCTGTTTGATCCGTCCCGAGAAATCCGCACAGACCGTCGCATAGGGATTCCCCCCGTTGCCTGACGACGCCGAGAGAATTTCGATTCGGCCGGGATCGAATCCCAGCATCTTCAATAACTCTTGTCCCCGCTTCACCCGGGCTTCCACGCGGCGAGCGACATCGCGGTACTTACAGGTCCCGTCGCCACAGCGGACAACGGCAACGCCGTCCGCACCGGCTTCTACTGCCTTGAGAAGATCGAGCACGTCGATCCTGCTAGTGCAGTGCACCGGGATTGTCCGCACGTTCTTCGGCAGATCAAAACCGAGCACGCCGACATGATGCGTACACATAAAGGCCGCGATCACCGGCTCCTGTCTCTTCGGCTCGATCTTGCCGACTGTCTGCGGAAGGGTCCGCCTGATCTCTTTCACGTCATAGCTCACCATGCTGATCGCCTCGCCCGGGCATTCCGGCGCGCAGAGTCCGCAGGCCTGGCAGTATTCAGGCCGTATCTCAGACACTGATGTAACCACCGGGGCGCCGTATGGGCAAATACGCATGCAGGTCAGGCAGGCCATGCACTTTTTCTGGTCGACCACTGCTCCGCCTCCGCATCCGCGGCAGCGGCCGGCCTCTTTCAGCGCCTCTTCCTCGTCATAACCGATCTCGAAGTGGACCATGCTGTCGCACCTCAATTCGGGAGCGAGATGTTTGATCTTGAGACGCGGCTCTTTGTTGATCTTATCGACGACCTGCGCAGGCATCTGTTCGATCTTTTCTTTCTCCTGGACCGGGAGTCTACCTTCGATTGCCTCTCCCTGGCAGTAGAGATGGATCGCCAGCGCGGCGCGATGGCCGTTTGCCACCGCCGCAATCGCAGATCCGGGTCCGGTCACGACCTCGCCGGAGACAAAGACGCCTTTTGCGCTGCTCATCTGGGTTGCAGGGTCCCATTCGACCCGGCCCCGTTCGTCGAGTTTGACAGCGCTGCCCTTCAGGAAAGAGACGTCCGACATCTGGCCGATTGTGATGATAATGGTGTCCGCTTCGAGCAGGGATGTCTGATCATTGTCAAAAGAAGGGTTGAACCTGCCGTTTGCATCGAAGACGGACTTGACCTTCACCACCTCGAGCCCTTTTACCTTGTCTCCTTCACGCCTGACCGCCTTCGGCCCCCACCGGTGGTTGATCTTAATCGATTCTTCAAGAGCCTCGTCCACTTCCCATTTCCAGGCCGGCATCTCTTCGGCAGACTCGAGGCAGACCATAGAGACGTCTTTTACACCGAGACGCCTTGCGGTCCTGGCAACATCCATAGCCACGTTTCCGCCGCCGATGACCAGCACCTTCTTCCCCAGAGACGGTTTTCTGTCGAAGGCAACGTCTTCCAGGAAGGGGATCGCCAAGAGCACACCGGGACCTTTTACGCCTGGAATCGGCAGCGACCTGCTCAGGGAAAGTCCGATTGCGATAAGCACCGCATCATGCTGTTTCGCAAGGTCGTCAATTTTCACGTCCCTGCCGATCTCGCAGTTCGTCTTCACCTCGATGCCCTTAGAAATCACGTCGTCGATATCTTCTTTCAGCATCTCCCTCGGAAGACGGTACGGAGGAATCGCCGAGGCGAGCATGCCGCCCAGCACAGGATGGCGTTCATAGATCGACACGCTGTACCCGAAGTCGGCAAGGTCCCGCGCCGCGGTGAGACCGGAAGGCCCCGATCCGATGATGCCGATGCTCTTGCCCTTCGTCTTCTCTACGAGTCTCCGTCTTGCCCTTCGATAGTCCAGGGACTTCTCGATCGCGAACCGTTTGAGGTGCCTGACCGCCAGCGGTTCGTCGATCGTACATCGCCTGCACGATTGCTCGCACGGATGATGGCAGATCATCGAGCAGACCGAGGCGATCGGATTCGGGGCGGTGATCACCTCGAATGCCTCATGGTACCTGCCCTGCGCGATCAGGCCGACATAAGCCTGGACGTCCGTATGTGCCGGGCAGGCGGCCCTGCAGGGCGAATAGGGTCTCGTCTCCTTTATTTCAGCGCCGTACGGCCGGTACGGCTTGGGTGCTTCTTCTATTTTTTCCTGTGCCATGCATACACTCCTGCTTCAGGGATATTCCTTTATTATGTTAACAGATAACCCCTCTCCTATGCCCTCTGAAAAAAACTTAAGAAGGGATCTTATTTGATCGGCAGACCGGCATGAATCTTGGCCGACGTGACCGTGTTTTTCATCAGCATCGTTATAGTCATCGGTCCAACGCCGCCGGGCACTGGAGTGATAGCCCCGGCGATCTCCTTTGCCGCATCGAAATCAACGTCGCCCTTCAGGATCGGGACCATTTTGCCGGTCTTTTCGCTCTTCTTCTCGCCGACCCGGTTGACCCCGACGTCGATCACGCAGGCGCCACGTTTGATCCACTCGGGTTTTACGAGCCCGGGCACCCCCGCCGCGACGATCAGGATGTCGGCCCGTTTGCAGTGGTCCGCCATGTTCTTCGTCCCGGTATGCACGACTGTGACGGTCGAGTTCGCGCCTTTCCCCTTCTGGAGCATAATCATCGCAATCGGCTTGCCGACTATATTGGAGCGGCCGACCACGACGACTTCCGCGCCGGCGGTCTCGAAGCCGGAACGGACGATCAGTTCCTGTATGCCCGCGGGCGTGCAGGGCAGAAACTTAGCCTCGTCCCCGCCGATCATGAGGCGCCCCACGTTGACCGGATGAAAGCCGTCCACGTCTTTATCGGGGTCGATGGCGTTGAGGACCTTCTTTTCATCGATATGTTTTGGCAGCGGTAATTGGACGAGGATTCCATGCACCTTCGGGTCTTTATTGTATTTGTCGATGAGCGTGAGCAGGGCAGCCTCGGTGATGTCCTCGGGCTGATCGTCCTGGATCGAAAAGAAGCCGATCTCGTCGGCGGCCTTGTGTTTGCCGGTGACGTAACTGACCGACGCCGGGTTCTTGCCCACCAGGATAGTAACCAGTCCCGGCACAACCCCGTGCTTCTCCTTCATCCCCGCGACTTCTTTCTTGAGTTCCTCCCTGATCTGGGCGGCGATCTCGGTACCGCTTATGATTTTTGCAGACATCTTCTTCCTCCCTTAATTTAGTGTCAGCGCGGGAAAAATCAATCGCGCTTTTTTATGAGTTCCAACAGCTCTTCTCTCGTAGATTCCTTCGACCTGAATATGCCCCGCACGGCCGAGGTGACTGTCCTTGCCCCCGGCTTTTTCATGCCCCGCATCGACAGACAGAGATGCTCGGCGTCGATGATCACCATAGCGCCCTTTGGCTTCAGTTTATTCATGATCATATCAGCGAGCTGGGCGGTAAGCCGCTCCTGCACCTGGGGCCGCTTTGCCAATATCTCGACCGCCTTCGCAAGTTCGCCGATCCCGGCGATCTTCCCCGCGCCGGGTATATAGGCCACGTGGGCCTTCCCGATGAACGGAAGGAGGTGGTGTTCGCAGACGGAGTAAAAAGGGATGTCCTTGAGGAGCACCATCTCATCGTGGCTTTCGCCCTCGATATGCTGAAGGATCTCCTCTGTCGGCGTCTCGAGCCCGGAGAATATCTCCTGGTACATCCTTGCCACCCGCTGGGGTGTGTCCTTTATGCCGGGCCTTTCCGGGTCCTCACCTATCCCCTCGATGATAAGCTTCACGCCTTTTTCGATCTTTTTCAGGTTCATTTTCCCGGCATCCCTT
>JAKAIZ010000120.1 GCA_021814065.1 Nitrospirota bacterium
GCATGAGATGGAACCGCGGCGACTTCATACTCTGGCACGGGTGCAGTGCGGGCGATGCAGTCTGTCTGGAGACGGAGATCGGAAAGGGAAGGCCTGCCTGGAACGTACAGGACCCGAGCATGGTGGCGCGCCACTTCAGCGAGACGCTTTCGGTCTACTGCGGCGGGATCGACAACCTCATCAGGCACCACGACTATTCGCGGGCTGTACTTGAATCCGTGCGGCCTTATCAGATGGCGAGGTTCTGGCTCCACTGCCTGCACCTGCATGTGAAAGGGCAGAAGATGTCCAAGAGCAAGGGGAACATCTACTACATTGATACGCTCCTGAAAAAGGGCTATACCCCGGAGGAAGTCAGGTTTTTCCTGATCTACGGACACTACAGGGAGAGATTGAATTATACAGAGTCGAATATGAAGAAGGCGGCCGGGAAGCTGAGAGATTTCAGAGGCGTGGTGAAGAAGATATCGGGAAAAGCTTCTTCTTCGCCGGACGAAGGTGCGGCCCTTGAAGTAAGGGGGATCTTCACGGCAAAGATGGACGACGACCTTGACGTGCGTTCGGCATTCGACGCGTTGCAGGGTTTTCTCGCCGGTGTCGACGTTGCGAAAATGAACCCGCGGGAAGCGGCAGGGATCTTAAAGGCCCTCAAAGAGATCGACCGTGTCCTCCAGGTGATCTTCCCTGTTGCGTAGATCTTATTTTTGCAAAGGAATAGAGTCCGACATGATCCTCATCCATCCACCTGTTGCAAAGCCTTCCGAACCCCCGGCGGGAATCGCCCGACTGTCCGGAGCATTAAACGCATACGGCATTGCACACAGGGTAGTAGACGCAAACCTCGAAGGCCTCCTCTATCTGTTAAAAGAGACGGCCTCCCGTTCTGCGGACGGGCTGGACACATGGACAAGGCGTGCAGTACGGAACATTCCGAAGAATCTCATGGCGGTGAGGGATGCTGCGTCTTATCGGGTCCCGGACCGTTATAAAAGAGCGGTCATGGACCTTGGCCGCGCGATAGAATCTTCCTGCCGCGGGACGGGCGTTACCCTCGGGCTCGCGAATTATCAGCGGCAGGACCTCTCACCGATCAGATCGGCCGACCTCATCTTTGCCGCCGAACACCCTGAACTCGATCCGTTCTATCCTTATTTCAGCCGACGAATCGAAGACCTGTTCGAAGAATCCGTACCGTCCGTCGTGGGTTTCTCCCTGAATTATCTCAGCCAGGCGCTGACGACTTTTTCGATGATAGGGCATCTGAAAAAAATATTGCCCTCAGCGGCGATAGTGCTCGGCGGCGGCCTGGCCACCTCCTGGGTGCGCGGGCCTGCATGGAAAGACCCGTTTCAGGGACTCGTCGACCGCTTTGTTGCCGGGCCGGGGGAAGGGCCGCTTCTTTCTATGATGGCGGCCGACCAGACGACGCAAAGGCTCTTCAGTCCGGACTATCGCGAATTCGCCATGACGGATTATTTTTCGCCCGGACCAATCCTGCCTTATAGCGCGTCGGCAGGCTGCTACTGGAGCAGATGTTCGTTCTGCCCGGAGAATGCCGAGGGCAACCCTTACGTGCCCTTTACTCCGCGACGGGTTCTTGCGGACCTCGGAGCTATTCTGCCGGAGACAGATACTGTACTTATTCACCTGCTCGACAATGCGGTCAGTACTTCTCTGATGAAGGCTCTTGCCGATGATCCGCCCGGGGCTCCCTGGTACGGCTTCGCCCGTTTCAGCAGGCAGTTGACCGACATCGATTTCTGCAAGTCACTCAGGCGCTCCGGCTGCGTGATGCTAAAACTCGGGCTCGAATCGGGAGATCAGGCCGTTCTCGACCGCATGCAGAAGGGGATCGACCTCGGTACCGCGGCTGCGGCATTGAAGACGCTGAAGAAGGCGGGCATCGGGACCTATGTCTATCTCCTCTTCGGAACCCCTGAGGAGACCCTTCCATCCGCAAGGAAAACGCTCGACTTTACGGTCAGTCACAGGAATGAGATCGGGTTTATGAACATTGCGGTGTTCAATATGCCGGTAAATGCAGTGCCGCCGGGCATTGAAGTGAGCGGTTTCTATGAGGGAGACCTTTCCCTTTATACTGATTTCGTGCATCCCTCAGGCTGGGACCGCAGGGCAGTAAGAAATTTCCTGGAGAATGAATTCAGGCGCAGCAAGGCTGTCTCCGGCATATTAAGAAAAGACCCTCCCGTCTTCACCTCGAACCACGCCCCCTTTTTTCTGATGGAATCACGCGAGATGTCAAATAATTAGTTATTCAGGGACTTGCTATGAACGGTCTCATAATAATATTCAGCGATTCTCTCATTTGAGCAGTCATGCCCGGGGTTCTTAGCCGGGCATCCATTTTTGCATTGGATTGCCGCCTTCGCGGGAATGACGACCAGTAATAAGCAGACCATCATGAAACCCTTAATGCGGAAGAATTAGAAGAGAAGGTAAAGCCCTGCCCACAAAAGACAGCCGGATACGGCAAGGATCTTCTCCATCGAATTCAGCCTTTCGCTCCTTGCGACGAAATAGATGCTTAGTGGTGAGGTTAGAAAACAGGCGGTGATATAGATCCATTTCGGAAGCACCTTAATCCCCTTCGACTCTTGCACGATCTCGCAGAACGGACACTCGACCTCGCCTTCGAGCCTGTGGCCGCACCGTGCGCATCTCGTAATCCCTAAAGCCTCGTCTGTTCTTTCAGGATCGTCAGTCACTACCCCTCATTCAACTCCGCGAGTTGCTGCTCGAACTCTTTCGTCCTCGCCTCAAGTTCGTCCGTCACCCTTTCGAGCTCGTCGAAGAGATCATCAATCTTCAAACGCACTTCATGCGTCGATCTCGAAAGCCGTCTTATCTCCTCACCGTCTCCCTTTATCGACGCGTCTACAAGCCCCTGCGTATCCCTTTTCATCTGCTCCTCAAACGACGTAATCGCCTCTTCGATCTCGGTTATCCGGGTCTGGATCGGCCCCAGTATCCGGGACCGGCTATCGATAATCTCTGCCTTTATCCTCCGCAGATCTCTCCGGCTTCCGCCGTTGCCCTTCCCGTCGGCCGCCTGCTTGCGGTCCACCGACGCATCTTCCTCGTCTTTCCAGCCGCCCTTCGCCAGAAAGTCCTGATAGGTCCCTTCGAAGACAGACACCCTGCCGTCGTCGAAGACGATCAACCTCTCCGCAACCGAATTGAGGATCCTTTCGCTGTGGGTGACGATCGCGACCGCACCATCGAATGCGTCTATGGCCTCAATCAGGGAATCGACCGACTCCATATCAAGGTGGTTCGTCGGCTCGTCGAGCAGAAGGAGGTTAGAGGGGCCCACGAGAAGCTTGCCGAGGAGCACCCTGCTCTTTTCCCCGCCCGAAAGTACGCTGATCTTCTTCAGCGCCGCATCTCCCTCGAACATCATGATGCCGCAGATGGTTCGTGCCGACTTGCGGCTGTATTCGGGATGCGCGTCCAGGATCTCCTGCTCGATCGTTTTCGCAGGATTGAGCCTCTCGATATTCGTCTGTCCGAAATAGGCGATCTTCGTCTGAGGGTGGCGCGCAATCGAACCATCGAGGGACCGCAGCTCCCCTGCTAGCAGGTTCAGCAGCGTGGTCTTGCCCCGTCCGTTTTTCCCGATGACCGCGATCCTGTCATTTTTCCCGATAGTGAGGCTGAGCCGGCTGATCAGGGGCGGACCTTCAGGATCGAAGGCGAAAGAGACGTCCTTCGTTTCGAGGAGCGCCTTGCCGGTAAAGGCCGCCGGCGCGAAAGAGAAATCGAGATCTTTGATCCCGGCCATCTTCTCAAGGCGCTCTTTCTTTTGCAGGGCCTTGATCTTCGACTGGACCGCGCTCGCCCTCGTCGCCTGGGCCCTGAAGCGGTTGATGAACTGCTCGACCTCTTTTCGTTTCTTCTCCTCGTTGATCCTCGTCTGTTCGTATACCTCTTCCTCCATCAGGATCTGGTCGTAGAGCTTCTGCGTGGGACCGGCGATCTTGCGGACTTTCTGCCGGTGGATGCCCATGGTATGCGTGGTCACACCGTCCATGAAATCCCTGTCGTGGGTGATCAGGATCAGCTCGCCCTTCCAGCTTCTGAGGAAGCGGGTGAGCCAGCGTATCGAAACGATGTCGAGGTAGTTCGTAGGCTCGTCGAGAAGAAGGAGGTTCGGCTCCGAAACCAGCAGCTTCGCGAGGTTCAGACGCACCTGGTAGCCTCCCGACAGTTCGAGAGGACCGCGTGAAAAATCCTCCTTCGTAAAACCAAGCCCCATCAAGATGGATTCTACTTTATAGGATTCGTCCCTGCCGTCGTCCGAAGGTTTGAGTCCAAGGCAGCCCTCCTTCAGGACCGTGTCTTCGGTAAAACTCAGGTGCTGAGACAGATAGCCGATGCTATAGTTGTTGGGGACGCCGATGACGCCGGAATCAGGTTTCTCCTCGCCGGTGATCATCTTAAGGAGCGTCGTCTTGCCGTGGCCGTTCCTGCCGACAAGACCGATCCGCTCGCCGGAGTTGACCGTAAAGCCGATGTCGTCGAATATCACCTGAGTGCCGTATGACTTCGAAAGATTGCCGACCTGAATCATAAGAATTATTTTAACGGAACTGAGATGCTTATTGACAGCGTCGGGACAGCCCGCAATGAGTGGGTTTAGCATGTTAAAGGACTGCGAACCTTCACTGGGGCCTTGCCCCAGACCCCAGTTACATTTCTTGCTTGTCCAAGAAATGTAACTGTCTTTTTCCCTTTACGTACAGTATGTTTATGGAGTTATTTGTAAGGATGAGTTAATCCCCCTCTTAAGGTAAGAGGGGGGATGCGTGCCTAGGGGCGTTATCTGTGCTACCTGCCAATCCTCGCGGGTCTCGGCAAGAAGGTTGAGATAACTTTGAAGTTGGTCGGATGTCAGCGTTTGTGTTTCCGACCTGCCGAGGAACAGATAACAGTACGAGACCCATTGACGATAATAAGGAACATATTTTTCCTGAATGAATGCCTTCTGGCGAAGGTATTGTTCGAAGGCCCCGAGCAAGACTCCCCAAGAATAGAATTATTTCGAATTTTACCGCTGCAGTATAATTCGTCCCTCAGCCGCATTATATTGCAGAAAAGGTCGCTCAAGCAAAAATGTTAGGAGATTTTGGCGATTTTATTTGACAGAGTGCCGATATTCCCAATAAAATTCAGCAAACGTAGAAGAAGCTCAAAAAAGGATGTTCTGTGTGTGAAATGAGGACAATATGAGACAAGCAAAAGGACCTGAATTTACAAGATTTACTAAGCCAATTCTAAAGGTGCTGAGTGAGTCTGGAGGCTCCGGCACGCCCTCAGAAATTGTTGACCGCGCGATCGAGTTAGCCGGCATTTCTGAGCAAGAACAGGAAGCGGTCAACAAGAATGGTCAATCAAGAATAAAAAACCAAGTTCATTGGGCGCGTCAATATTTGGTATGGGCTGATTTTATCGATTCTTCAAAAAGAGGTGTCTGGAGTCTGACAGATAAGGGTCGTTCAACAGATATAGACAAACTAAATGCCCTCGAATTATTTAAAGACGTACAAAAAAAACGCTTTCAATCAAAGTCGCTAGAAAAACCCAAGACTCCTTCACCAGACGAAACTCTGCCCGAAGACACAGAAATACAAAACCATAGAGTTCATCTTATTGAATTAGTCAGGTCGCTCTCACCAGAAGGCTTCGAGCGTTTGAGTCAACGTCTATTGCGCGAATCAGGGTTCCAACATGTGACAGTTACCGGAAGATCTGGGGACGGCGGAATTGACGGCATTGGAACACTGCAAATAAATCCTTTCGTAAGCTTCAATGTTCTTTTTCAATGTAAGCGATACCAAGGAACTGTAACGCCGTCTCAGGTCCGTGACTTTCGTGGTGCCATGATGGGGCGGGCTGATAAAGGCATTATTATAACGACGGGCACATTTACAGTAGAGGCAAAAAAGGAAGCCCGTCGTGACGGCGTGCCGCCAATCGAGCTGGTCGACGGCGACCTTCTCGTTGATATGTTCGAAAAACTTGAATTAGGGCTTATACCAAAGCTGACATACGATATCGATGAAAACTTCTTTAATGATTACAGAAAATAATGAAGATCCATGGGGTCAGGTCTTGATATATCAGTTTTGATCTGCTAATATTGCATATGGCTCGACCGTTGAGAATAGAATATCCGGGAGCGGTCCATCATGTTACCGCAAGGGGGAATGCCCGAAAGAGGATATACAAAGACGACGCTGACAGGGAGACCTTCCTTGACATCCTGAGGGGCGTGGTAAAAAGATACAACTGGCTCTGCCATGCATACTGCCTGATGGACAATCATTATCACCTGCTTATAGAGACCCCCGAGGGAAATCTGTCGAGGGGGATGAGACAACTTAACGGCATATACACTCAGGCTTACAACAGACGGCACAACAGGGTGGGCCATATTTTTCAGGGGAGATTCAAGGCGATATTGGTAGAAAAGGAAAGCTATCTGCTGGAACTCTGCCGGTACGTCGTATTGAATCCAGTTCGGGCCAGGACCGTAGAAAAAGCAGAGGACTGGGGATGGAGCAGCTATAGGGCAACGGCCGGAATGAGCAAGGCTGTTCCTTTCCTGACGATTGATTGGATACTGGGGCAGTTTGGCGATAAGAAAGGACATGCAGTGCGCCGCTATAAAGAATTTGTTAGTGCGGGAATGAAGGGAGATGCCCCCTGGAAGAACCTCAAAGGCCAAATTCTCCTTGGAAAAGAGGGCTTCATCGAGCAGTTCAAAGGACTGCTTGCGGACAAAGAGTCTATACGTGAAATCCCGAGGGCTCAGAGGTACCTCGGCAGGCCCGCATTATCCGCAATTTTCGCAGGGAAAGACAAGCGGAAACTCAAGATGATGATGTACCAGGCCAATGTGAAGCACGGATACACCCTGAAAGAGATTGCCGAGTATCTCGGGATTCATTATACTACCGTGAGCAAAGCTGTGAGCATGGTAGAGAAATGAAAACCGATATTGCAAGACCTGACCCAAGTCCGTTGCGAGATTCAGGTATCTATGATATCCGCGGATTCACCAACAGCTAGTTGCTTTGCCGTTGTCTGCAAAAGAAAGGACTGTATAATGAAAAAGCTGATTTACGGTATATGTTTTGCACTGCTGTTATCAGGTTACTCCTTCGCCAAAGAACTAACCGCTGTCCGGACCGACGTATTGGCAAAAACAAGTTTAAGCTGGGATGGGAGCCAGCTGCCGGACTATCCCAAAGGCACGCCCGAGATAACAATTCTCAGGATCAAAATCCCGCCGGGAGCGCAATTGCCGCTACATAAACATCCTGTAATAAATGCGGGTGTATTACTGAGTGGAGAGCTCACCGTAGTTACCGAAGACAACAGGACATTACATCTGAAAGCCGGAGAATCAATTGTCGAGGTTGTAAATAGATGGCATTACGGTAGGAATGACGGCAATGAAACTGCGGAATTAGTGGTTTTTTATGCCGGGGCGCCTGATACGCCGATAACGATTAAGAAATAGGGCCGACACATAGCGAATCATTTCACGATATGACCCGATGCAGACGACCCACACATTAGATACTGCCAGTATCCCTTTTCTGATCCCTGCGGTCATCTTCGTGCTCATCTCCGTCCCCCTTGTGCTGGGGATGGTACCAAGGAACCGCTTCTACGGGATACGAACGAAAAAGACGCTGTCTGACGACCCGGTATGGTATTCGGTGAACAGACTCGGTGGATGGCTGATCATCTTCTCAAGCCTCATCTACCTGGTCACGGCTTCGATTCTTCCATATTCAAAATCGTCAGCGGACAGTTTGACGGTCTGGAGTATACACCTTCTCGCTTTCGTCGTCCCGCTGTTGGGAAGTCTCTGTCTTATCCGGTCTTATTCCAGGAAGCTCTAAGCAACACGGGGTACCATCAGTGGCAGGATGCGGGCTTGACCACGCTCAGGCGCTGAAGGTGTGTTCTCTCACGAAAGATAGCGCGGCAAGGAAGATGCCGTCTGTGTCGATCCCGTACTTCTCCTTCAGACTGCCGGGCTTGCCCTGCTCGATGAACTTGTCGCCGATCCCGAGTCGCTTAACTTTCACGTGATTGATCTCCGAGTCCGACAGATACTCTATCACCGCCGACCCGAAACCTCCCTGAAGCACGTTCTCCTCGATCGTGACGATCCTCGGGACCCGCGACGCAACCTCGCGGAGCATCTCCCCGTCAATAGGTTTCACAAACCGCGCGTTGATCACCGTCGCATGTACCCCCGTCTTTTCGAGCCGCTCCGCGGCGCTCAGCGCAGGTATGACGCAGCTGCCGAGTGCGATCAACGCAATGTCTTCCCCTTCCCTCAACGTCTCCGACCGCCCGAGGCTGAGATCTTCACACGGCAGGTCTGCCTCAGGCACCTTCCCCCGCGGGTAGCGGATAGCGGACGGTCCTTCATGCTTCACCGCAAATTCGAACATCTTTCTCATCTCGGCGGCGTCCTTTGGGGCCATCACAACGAGTTCAGGAATATGTCTGAGGTAGGAGACGTCGAAAAGCCCGTTATGCGTGGGACCGTCCTCTCCGACGATCCCGGCCCTGTCGATCGCAAAAATTACCGGAAGCTTCTGCAGACAGACGTCGTGGATAATCTCATCGTATCCGCGCTGCAAGAATGTCGAGTAAATCGCCACCACCGGCCTCAGGCCCCGCGTTGCCAATCCCGCGGCGAAGGTCACCGCATGGGGTTCGGCAATCCCTACGTCATAAAACCTGTCCGGATATTTCCCGGCAAAGCACTCGAGTCCCGTCCCTTCCTTCATCGCAGCCGAAATTGCGATGATCCGCCTGTCGTTCGCCGCGATATCCGAAAGAATCTTCCCGAACGCGGCGCTGTATGTGGTCGCGCCCTTCCCTCCTATCACCGATCCTGTCTCGAGTTCGAACGGTCCTATCCCGTGGAAGACGCAGGGGTCCTTCTCCGAAAACTCGTATCCCTTTCCCTTCTTCGTGATCACGTGGACGAGTGTCGGCGAGGTCGACGGCTTTATCCGTTTCAGGGTGTCGATGAGAAGGTCGATGTTATGCCCGTCGATCGGGCCGACGTAATCGAACCCAAGCTCTTCGAAGAGCACGCCGGGCAGAATAAGTCCCTTGACCGACTCTTCGAACTTCTGCGCAATCTTCGCCATCGGTGCGCCGAGTTTAGGGATGCCCTCGAGAAAGGACTTGGTCTCCTTCTTGAATCTGCGGTAAAACTCGCCGGTGAGGATGCGGTTCATATACGCCGACAGCGCGCCTACGTTTGCGGAGATCGACATCTCGTTATCGTTCAGGATCACGATCAGGTCCTTCTTCAGATGTCCCGCATGGTTCAGCCCTTCCAGCGCAAGCCCTCCGGTCAGCGCACCATCCCCGATCACCGCGACGACCTTGAACTTCTCCCCGTTTTTGTCACGTCCCTCTCTTATGCCGAGGGCTGCGGATATCGAGGTGGAGCTGTGGCCGGTGTTGAAGGCGTCGTGAACACTCTCTTCACGCTTGGGGAAGCCGGCGATGCCGCCTTCCTTCCTGATGGTGGGAAACGAATCTCTCCTGCCGGTAATCAGCTTATGGCCGTAAGACTGGTGCCCCACGTCCCATACGATCTTGTCCTCAGGTGAGTTGAAGACGTAGTGGAGGGCAAGCGTCAGCTCTATGACACCGAGGTTCGAGGCTAGATGGCCGCCGTTGACCGAGACGGCCTGGATGATCGTGGTTCGCAGCTCTTCGGCAAGTGTCCGGAGTTCCTCCGGTTTGAGTTTCTTTATGTCGGACGGAGAGTTGATCGAATCGAGAATCATCAGTTCCTCCTTGCCAGCAGATAGCGGGCGATCTCCCGAAGGGGGTCCGCCTCCGAAGAAAAAATATCGAGTGAAGAAAGTGCGTCGGTGACAAGCTGTTCTGCGATCCCGCGGGACCGCTCCAGTCCGTACAGGCGGGGATAAGTCATCTTGTTGATCTTCTCGTCAGAACCCACAGTCTTTCCAAGTTCCTCCGTCTTTCCCACTACATCAAGTATATCATCAACGACCTGAAATGCGTGCCCTATATTTTCACCGTAGCGCGTCAGCGCACCGATCTTCTCACCGCCGCTCCCCGAAAGGATCCCGCCGACCTTGACGGATGCGCGGATCAGCGCCGCGGTCTTGTGCCGGTGGATGAACTGCAGCGTCTCGCCGTCCGGCTCCGCGTTCTCCGAAAGAATGTCCTGCACCTGGCCGGCCACCATGCCCTGTGAGCCGGAGGCCGACGCAATCTCCTTCAAAGCCTGAAGCAGGTCGTCCCCCCTGACGGAGGGGCAGAAGGACGGGTCGGACAATATGCAGAACGCCTCGGTCAGAAGCGCATCGCCCGCGAGTATAGCGACCGCCTCGCCGAATACC
>JAKAIZ010000121.1 GCA_021814065.1 Nitrospirota bacterium
TCTTCGGACAAAAGGGACAGCCCCGACGGGATGCCTTCAATAATCCCCACAAGCGCCCTGCCGTGCGACTCGCCCGCGGTCAATACTCTAAGTTTCGTCATACCTTGTCCGCTCCCTCAAAATCTCTGCGTTAACCTGAATCGCAATCAAATCCTGCCGCTTTTATGGCTTTTTCCAACACATCCGCCTCTGTGTCTGCAACCTTAAGGCTTTCTCTTTCAAGCGTTAGATTATAGCATCAAACAGGACAATGGCAGAAGTCCTATTCTTTTCTGCCGCGGAGACGCCTCATCAGGTAAACCGCCAGGAGAGGAATCATAAAGACGAGGGCGTCCGCCTCGGAGCCGGTGCCCCTGGCCGCGACCGAACATCCCCCGCCGCCTCCGGAAGGAGGGGGCGGAGGAGGGGGCTGAGGACTTCCGGTTGTGGTCGCCGTGGCCTCGTTAGAATATGCCGATGAAGCAGGTATCGTATTGAATGCGCTCACCCTGTAAGCGTACGCGGTGGAAGGCAGAAGCCCTTTGTTGTCGAAATACGTCGTGATGCCGGGGCCTACCCTGTCGATCTCCGAGAAAGTGCCGCCGGGCGCTTCTCTCTCTATTACATAGCCATCCTCGCCGGTGGCGTGGTCCGTCCAGCTCAAAGTGATCGCTGAGGAAGACGCTGTAGCCGCAGTAAGTCCGTCGGGCGCCAGCAATGAAGAAAGCGCCTTGTAGGCGTTCACCCTGCCGCCGCTTGCCGTCCGGCCCTGGAGAGTCGGGAGCAGATCGACGTACCGCATGATCGTGGCGCGGGCCTGCCGGTAGCTGAAATTGGGATAATAGCTTTCTAGAAGACCGGCAAGTCCTGCTACGTGGGGAGTCGACATCGAAGTCCCGTCGCAGTATTCATAGCCCGCAGCAGGCGACGCGCCGCAGAACGGTTTTGTCAGTGCCGGCGGGACGGTGCTCACGATGTCCACCCCGGGGGCAGCTACCTGAACGGTATTCTTCCCGTAGTTGCTGAAGGAAGCGAGCATGTCCTGCTCGTCGGTTGCCGCTACGGAAATGATATTGGGGAGATCATAATTCCCCGGATATACCGGAGTAACATCGTTATTGCTGCCGCCTGTTTCGCTGTTTCCGGCCGCCGTGACGAAAAGGACCCCGGAAGCATTCGCGGCTGCAATTGCGCTTTGTTCTGTGTTAGAAAAAGTATCCCCGGCAAAGCTGGCGTTTATGACCTTCGCGCCTTTGGCGATCGCATACTCGATCGCGGCGGCCTCATCCGCCACAGTACCTTCTCCCGTTGCATCAAGAATTTTCAACGGCATAAGTTTCACATTCCAGATCACCCCTGCGATACCGAGGGCATTATTGCCGACGGCCCCTATGATGCCGCTTACATGAGTTCCGTGGCCGTCGTCGTCCATGGGGTTGTTGTTGCCGCCGACGAAATTCCATCCCCTGCAGTCGGCCGCATATCCGTTATGGTCGTTGTCGCTGCCTGATGTGCAGTTAGGATCTCCCGGGTTGGACCATATGTTGCCCGTCAGGTCAGGGTGGGTATAGTCTATCCCGGTGTCGATAACCGCAATGACGAGCCCGGTGTTGCCGCTGATAATGTCCCATGCCTGAGGCATATGTATGTCAGCGCCGGGAACAAGACGGTTGCTAAGGGCCCACTGCGCGCTGAAAAGCGGATCGTTCGGGAAAGTAGAACGAACAGACCTCAAATAGTTCGGCTCAGCGTACTCGACGTCGGGGTCCTGCATGTAAAGGGTTATAGCGTCCCTGACCGAAAGGCCTGCCGGGAGCTTGACCTGCTCCGCATTCAGAAAAGGCATCCCCCTCATTTTTCTTGTTTCCAAAGCCGCCTGCAGTCGTACCGACGAGGCCGAACGAATTCCCGTCTTGTACCTGACGATCAGTTCACCGTCTCTATAGCTGTTCTTCGCGGCAACCGCCAGGATGGACTGTACTGTAATCTTAGGTACAGCAGGGTCTCCGGCAACGACATTCGTCCCGGTCGACGAAACCACCGCGTCCCGGGAATTCCCGCAAGAAACAAGAAACAGGATAAGAAGCAGACCAAATACCTTTTTCATGAGTTCTCCTCGATCAGCATTTTGCTCGAGCAGGATGCCGACAAAGTCTGATGATCACATCTAAATGATGTCATACCCGCGTCAGGGCATGACGAAAAATACTGTAAGCAGGTCGCACCTTTAAAAGTATATCACAGAGAACCGAGATAGACGACATTCGCGAGAAAATGAAATATCGTCGACGGTATGACATTGGAAGTGCGAAGGTAGAGAAATCCCATTACCAGGGAGGGAAAGAACGTCAGAGGCGCAGAAGGGTCTCCGGAGAAGACAAACGCCGGGAGGTGGGCGGCCGCAAACAAAAGGCTCGTGACGATAACACCCTTATAATTGTTCCCGAGCGTGTCCTGGAGAAATCCCCTAAAAAAAATCTCTTCCGGAAAAGAGACGCCGAAAAGCTGGACCGCCAGGGCCACTGGCCCCGGAGGCACAAAATTTTTTGTGGCTGAAAAAAAAACCAGAAACGGCAGCAAAATCACCGCCGATACGATGACAGCCAGCGCAATCTGTCTTCCGGAAAGGTATATATTCACCCGCTTACCAAGCACCAGGGGCGCGGCGACAAGATAAAACGGCGTCAGATAATCGAGAAAGCGCAGGGAGAATGCATGGGACGGAATAACGATCAGGAGGAGTACCGCATATGCATAAATGGCCTTCTTTTTCACAGTGAATGCAAGCCTTAAGTCATCAGCGCTCTGTCCGGCGTTTATGCAACATCAGGTCATAAAAACAGAGAGGGGCGTAAGCCCCTCTCGAAGGTATCGCACAGAAAAACAAGAAGCTATTTCTTTCTGCGCCGCAACCTGCTCATGACAAACACCGCGAACAACGGGGCCAGCATGACCATGGTATCGCCAAATGCCGAGGGACCGTTCAGTCTTCCCCCGACCGAGCAGCCGCCACCGCCGTTCGTTCCGTCGGAACCACCGGCGGAGGTCGTCGCAGCAGCCTCGTTTGAATACAGGGAGTCGGCCGGGATGGTATTGAATGCGCGCACCCGGTAAGTATATGTGGTGGATGCGCTCAGGCCGCTGTCGGAATATGACGTGGTGTTGGCCGCGACTTCTGCGATTTGAACGAAGTCGCCGGACCCGGCCTTTCTTTCTATTTTATATCCGCTCTCTCCGGTCGCCATGTCGGTCCAGGAGAGCTTTATCGCGCCTGACGACTGAGCCGAGGCCGAAAGCCCGTCAGGGGGCAGAAGCGAGGTCACCGCCCTGTAGGCGTTGATCCTTCCGCCGGTCTGTATCCACCCCTGAAGGGTCGGCAGTACGTCTACATACCTGAGGATAGTTGCACGGACCTGGGCGGGAGTAAACTGGCCGTAATAGCTTTCCAGGAGGCCTGCAAGACCTGCCACATGGGGCGCAGCCATCGAAGTCCCCGCGCAGAAATCATAGCCTGCAACGAATGAGTCGGTGCACATCGAACTGAAAGACATCGAAACGCCAGTCGACGGTACCGTACTCAGGATATAGACCCCCGGCGCTGCGACATGCACCGTGTTCGGACCAAAATTGCTGAACGTCGCCCTTCTGTCGTTCTGGTCCGTGGCGGCGACCGAGATAATATTCGGCAAGTTGTAGTTTGCCGGATAAACCGGCGTGAGGTCGTTGTTGTCTCCAAGGGAATCGAGGGTCCCGTTGCCTGCCGCAGCGATAAAGAGGACCCCCGCGCTGTTCGCCGCATTGATCGCGTCGAATTCGGTTTGAGAGTAGCCGCCCGCTCCGAAACTGGCGTTTATTACCTTTGCCCCGTTATTCATAGCGTACTGGATCGCCGCAACCTCATCGGCCACCGAGCCGCAGAAATCAGCGCCCGGGCCGCATACGTCGGGGCCGAAGTCGGTGATGAATTTCAGCGGCATGATACTGGTATTCCACATCACCCCGGCGATACCCATGCCGTTATTGCCCATGGCGCCTATGATGCCTGCCACATGCGTGCCGTGGCCCAGGTTGTCCGTAGGGTCATTATTGCCGTCGGCGAAGTTCCAGCCAACGCAGTCGTCGATAAAGCCGTTGTTGTCATTGTCGATGCCGTCCACACAGCTGGTTTCGCCGCCATTTTTCCAAATATTATTCACGAGGTCGGGATGGTTCAGATCAACTCCGCTGTCGATGACTGCAACAACGACACCCCTGCTGCCGCGCGCGAAGTCCCACGCCTGGGGCATCTTAATATCGGCCCCGGCTGTGCCGCCTGCGAACGCGCCGATATTGCTGAGCGCCCACTGCTGGGGATTGAAGTAAAGGTCGTTCGGGACCGAATCCTTCGGATATCTGAGATAGTTCGGCTCGGCGTATTCGACGCTGGGGTCCTGCATGTACCGCACGATCGCGTCCTTCACAGGCATCCCCGCCGCGAGTTTTACGCGCTCGAGGTTGGGGACGGCCGCGAACCTTCTTTCGACTGCCGCCCCCATCGCCTGGTGCAGGCTTGCAGCGGTCTTCACGGCAACGCCCGACTTGAACTTTACGAGCAGTTCTCCCTCACGGTATTTCCCCTTGTCAGCTGCCGCAAGGACCGACTGGACAGTGACCTTCGGCGCCGCGGCCTGGCTTACGGCGACCTTCGCATTCGGCGAAGAGAAGCTCGCGGTCGTCGAATTGCTGCCGCAGGAGACGAGCGCAAGCGAGGTAATGAGTGCAAAGATAATATAAATGAATTTTTTCATGCCAATCCCTCTCCTTCCTTTAAAAAAGGGCGGGCTCTTCGCCCGCCCTCTCTATCATTCACAGGTACTATTCGAACTGTATCATAATATCGTTATCGTTGCCGTTACCGATGCCGTTGTCGCGGCCGAATCGGTGATGTTCAAAATTACGGAGCCAGGCGTATCCACTGGTGCCGTCGACGGAAGAGTGACCGAGAATGTCGATGTCACGCCTGTCCACAGCCCTGCATCGCCGGCATCCGTACATAGGCCATTGGCAGGTGCTGCGTCTTTGCATGCCCTGAGCGGGTTCGACGAAGTTACGGTATATGGTCCGGTGCCGCCCTTTATCGTAAACGTTATTACGTTAAGGTTTGTGCTTACAACGGTTATCGACGGCGGCGTCACCGACAGTGCTACCGGTGCCGGCGGCGTTACCGGCGGAGGCGTCACGATCACGGTGTCGCTGCCCGACACGCCCGTAACAGTAGCGGTAACTGTTACCGATTGGCCAGAGGCGGCTGCGGTTGCAGGCGCAGTATAAGTGGCTGTCGCCAACCCGTTTGTAGTCTGAGAATAAGGCGGAATTCCGCCAAAGGTGCTGGGAGTTATCGTAAAGTTCACCGAAGTGCCGTTGGGCACCGACACTCCCGCAGTCGTCGTCACGTTAGCAGTTATCGTCGAAGTGCCGCCCGTCTGGATGGACTTCGGATTGGCCGTGACCTTCACATTTCCGACGGTAACCGGCTCAAGGTACAGTGTTAGTACATTGAAGGCTTTGGTATTCGTCGAAACCGCGTTCACGTTCAGCGGTATAGTGACGTCTCTGAGTTCCGCGGGGACTACCTTGAGACGGACAAAGGCCTCGCCCGCTGAGTCAGTCTGTTTCACCGCGCCGTCAGGGAAGGTTGCCTCGGTGCTGTCGGCGCCGAAGGTGACGGTGTCACCCAGGACAGGCGCACCCGTTCCGTCCAGCACAGTGGCCCTGATGATTGCCTCTGCGGTTGTATCAAGAAGTACGAAATCAGACGGGTCGTTGAAACTGCCGTCGTTATTATTGTCGACCGCGAGGGTCAGTGTCGGGGCCCCCACCGCGCCGGTGGGCGGGAAAAGATCGAAAACAGAAAAGAAGACCGTCTTTTTGTCCCGTACCTTGCCCGAACCGGTGTTCACTTCTGCCTGGATTGTTGCAAAACCCGAATCCGTGGAGAAGATCGATACTGTCGCATAACCCATGGAATTCGTAGTGGCGGTCGTCGAACTCAGGACCCCCAGAAGGGAGAGGTTGGTAAACACCACCGGCACGCCGGCTATTACAGCGCCGTTGCCGTCAAGCACCTTTGCCCTGAGCGATATGGAGGAATTCGTCTGGACAATCTGCTGCACCGGCAGCAACTGAACGATGGACGGGACTGCCGGGTCTACGCCGGCCGGTGCGCTGGAACTGCCGGCCCCCCCGCCGCATCCGGCAAGCAGAGCCATCATTAAAATTAGTGCTATCGGTAACAGAGATTTCTTTATCATTTCGCCTCCTGCTAACACAAGTTCCAATCAGCCAGCCAAACGTCCACTTCCACCTGGAAAAACCCCGACTTTCCAAAGGCATTTACGTACTTGCAGTTATACGATGCCACGTAGTGGGTGGGATATTCGGCGGGAGCAAAGGTGCTCTGGGAAAAATCATTCCACCATTTGACCTTCCTCTGCACGTCCATCAAGGGGATCGTGCAGGAATTTGTTCCATCGACAAGGGTGCAGTTGGGATAGACCGTCATGGTCTCGATAATCGGCGAGGCCGGGTCTTCATTGGCCTTTCTGTAGGTGATCGTGCACTCTTCGACGCTCGCCGAAAAAGGATCGTCCGTAATGTTGGGAATGAGCTTCGCTGCGTCTATCGACAACGTGGCATCCTCTCTGAAGAGCCCCGGTTCGGGCTGCCCGCCGGGACAGATATGCACATTCGTATCAATGTCTATATTTGTAGGCACAGCACTGACGGACTTGATCACGATCCCCGTGCCGTCACTGCCGGACGAGCCTGGAGCGCCAATCCCCCCGCCGCAGCCGGCAAGCGCAATGAGTGATGCAAGGCCAACTATGAGACCATAGTATTTATTTTTCATCATGCCTCCTTAAATTTCCTTTGTATCAGTAACTCTTTTTTACTCTTCGGCAAAATTGCTACATGGGCTCGACCGGCCGACTCACGATCGTAGGTGTTATAAAAATGAGAAGCTCCTTGATTGTCGGTCCTATCTGCTGCTTTGTTTTAAACAGCCACCCGAGACCGGGTATCCTGCTCAGAAGGGGTACGCCGTTGCTTGTCTCCGATTCGTCGAGCCTGTAGATGCCGCCAAGCACTAGCGTCTCTCCGGCTTTTACAAGCGCCTGGGTGGTCAGACTTTTCGTATTGACCACGGCGTTGGCCCCTGCAGTGCCGGGCTGGAGACTGTTATCAGTCGCATTGACCTTCAGCTGGACATAGCCGTCGGGTGTAATTTTCGGGGTCACCTGAAGACTGAGGGTGGCGGTCTGAGACTGGGTCTGGGTGCCGGCCTGACTCACCGTAGGTATGAAAAAAGTAGTACCCTGTTGTATTGTGGCCGCCTCGTTGTCCATAGTCAGGATCTTGGGATTCGAGAGGGTCTTTGATTTGTTGATCGACTCCAGTGCAGACAGGGAGAGGCTCACATTAAACGTGTTGGCGTGGCCCAGATTTAAGTTCACAGCGCCTCCACCTTGACCGGGAAGAGTCGCGGAAGGCCCCGCCGTTATCGTAGGCGTATTGACGGAAAATGCTCCGCCAACGTTATTGGGGAAAGTTTGCGAGGTAAACGAACCACCCCAATTAATTCCAAGCTGTGAACTGTAATCGGTGTCTACCTCGACAAGCTTTGCCTCTATCATAACCTGCGGTTTCGCAACATCCATAATCCTGACCAAGTCCTTCACTTTGTCGATGCTTTGCTGCGTGTCCTTAACGATCAGGGTATTCATCCTGTTGTCTATCGTAATACTGCCCCTGGGGCTGAGCAGTTTCCCGCTGGTGATAGCGGTCTGGATTTCCCCTGCGGTCGCGTAATTTACCCTTACTATCTCCTGCATCAGGGGCTCGGTTTCCTCCTGCGCCTGCTGCATCTTGGCCTGGTCCTTGGCCAGTCTCTCAAACACCGAGGTCGGCGCTACGTAAAGTATGTTATGGTCAATGCGGTATGCAAGATTGCTCTGCCGGGAAACGATGTCAAGCGCCTGGTCCCAAGGTACGTTCATTAGCTTGATCGTAATTTTCCCTTTGACTCCGGGATCGAGCACCAGGTTATAGTTATTGACATCGGCAAGGAGCCTGAATATCGGCCCCACATCCGCATCCTGAAAGTCAAGGGAGATCTTCTTCTGCTTGTAGCTGCCGTCGGTCTGATTTTCCTGCTCAGAGGGAAGAGCGGCCTCCTTCCGCGGCTCGGCCGCAACGGCTATAGCCTCGTGCCGGGCAGTCTCCTTTGGATGCGTTTCCATCCGCGGCTGCGAGGCGGCGATTTCCTTGTTCTTCAATAGTATCTCGATCGTATTTCCCACAGCGGCAACGTCAAACGCGGTCTTTGCCTTGAGATCGAGCACGAGTCTCACTTTGTCCTTATGCCGTCCCGCCCTTATCCCCGCAAGAGGCGACACTGCCTTCGACGGAAGCGAGGCATGCAAGGAAACATTCGGTATGTCGATGACGACTTTCTGGTCCAAAGGAAAGACATTCGGCATCATCGTTCCGTTACCGATGATGAGCACCCTCAGTCCCGCAGGAGATTTCTCGAGTTCAATTCGATCAATCGTGGTCGCCTTGGCGAGAACTTCTTTCCTGTTTTCAGCAGGCTGGGCTTCTTCCGGCTCGCCGGAAGAACTTTTTTCTTCCCCAACCTTCGCTGCCGCCGAATCTGAAGGGGCCGCAGTATCAGGCACGTCCTTCGTCTCCACTTTCTCTTCGGTTTCCTTGCCCTGGGTCAGCGTGACCGGTTCTTCAGGCTTGACCAGGAGCGTAAGCGTATTGTCCTTATAAAGAGGAACGACCGATGAAGGGGCCTGAAGGGTTACGTCGATTTTGACCGACGGGTTCGGCGAGTCTGTCTGCTGCGGCACGATCTCGCTAATTCCCTTCTTGGAGGATACTATCTTGCCGGTAAAACCGCCGATGCGCATATCGGGGATATCGACAGTCACCTTGTACGGGTCGTTACCCGCATATATCGTATACACAAAACTCTTGTTGCTGGTTATCGCGAGGCTGTTGTCTTCCGGCTTTATGTCTGTAATGACAGGCAGGTCGTCGGCTGCGGCGGTACTCTTGACCGTTGCCCTTGATGCGCAGCCGAGGACCAACGTTAATATCATAACCGGCAGAAGAATTTTTAGTATCATGTATTTTTTCATCATTCCCCCTCCTTGCGGAGTTTCAATATTGTATCCTTTGTTTTGAGTTGTCCTCTGTAGTCTTTCACATGCTCCCTGATCACCACGCTGTCTTTGGTGATCTCCTCGACCTTCCCACCGTAAAGTCCTAGCGTTGTGCCTTTTCTGATCGTGTAGGATTTACCGTCAGGGAGGGTTATCAGGGCATAATACTGTTTTTTGGCCCAGAGAATTGCAATCAGCCTTATCTCATCGACGTCAAAATTCTCTATCGGCTTGGCCCCGCGGAGCCGCTTGGGCTTCTCTTTCGCAACTTCCACGAGAGATACAAAAGGGTCCCTCCGCCCTTTCTGCTCGTACGCATATACGTCTTTTTCAGGCTTCGGTTCCTCTTTTGCCTGTTCGGCGGGCTGTTGCGCCTGAGGTGCCTGCTTCTGCGCCGCCGGCTGCTTGGCCGCCGGCTGTGTCGGCTTCTCGTCTTTCTTGCATCCCACAAGAAAGAGCGAAAACACTGCGACGAAGACAACAAGCCATTTTTGCATACGAGCAAATAGTCTCTGCATTTATTTCTTCTTCCCTGGCGCCGCTTTCTTGGCAGCTTCTGCCTCGGACACTGCCGAGAACGTGGACGCCGTGAAATTTATCTGCAGCACAGCCTTTCCTTGCTTCATTTGGGCACCGGCCATCTGGATATTGTTGATATTGACAATCCTGTGAAGTCGCGTGAGGCTGCTCAGAAAATTTGCGAAATCATGATACGTCCCGGTAACCGACATGGAAACCGGTATCTCGGCCACTATGCCGCTCGGATGGTCCTTCTTCTGTCCGGGTCTCCATGATTTAATCTCCAGACCTGCGGCCGTAGAAAGGTCCGAGACCTGTTTGAGAAGGCTTGATATCTCCTTCTCCTCAGGGAGCTGTTCCTTCAGCTCGTCGAGCCTTTTCGCCAGGGTCTCGTTCTCCTTCATCAGAATTCCCAGTTTGGCGCCTTTTGCCTGTCCGGTTGCGATTTTGTTGTTCTGCTCGTCGATCTTCGCATCGAGGACCTTGATCTCCTGCTGTTTCGGCGATATGAAAAACATAAAGCCGACAATGACAATAATCACTGCGGGCAGAGCAGCAATTATAACCTTCGCATATGAGGGCAGACCTTTCATGCTTATTTTCATCGCCATATCAGATTTTTACCTTGCAGGTTACGCCAAAGTTATATATCGTAAATCCTCCCTGCTGGGCCTGGACCGACTCCTGCAGGTACACGTCGGCAAGGA
>JAKAIZ010000122.1 GCA_021814065.1 Nitrospirota bacterium
CCGGATCGAGGAGATGATAGGGCGGGAGCGTGTCGGTGTCTTTTTGATCGGGCTTCAACTCCGCAGTCGGCTCTTTCCAGAGGACCCGCCCGGGAATGACCGCCTCACCGATAGAATTCCGCCACTTGCAGAGACTATACACAAGCGTCTTGGGGACGTCTTTGATCACGGCAAACCCTCCTGCCATGTCTCCGTAAAGCGTGGCGTAGCCGACGCTCATCTCCGACTTATTCCCAGTGGTAAGCACAATCCAGCCGAACTTGTTCGAGAGGGCCATCAGGAAGTTCCCCCTGATTCTTGCCTGAAGGTTTTCCTCTGTAATGTCCGGCTCCCTCCCCCTGAAAAGGGGACCGAGCACCTTCAGATATTCTCTCAGTACAGGGGCGATAGGCACTTCGGTGATCTGCATGCCGAGGTTCGCTGCAAGTGCGAAGGCGTCCTCCCTGCTTTCATCCGAGGTAAACTCTGACGGCATGAATAGTCCGTGGACGTTCTCCTTTCCTATCGCATCCACCGCGATCGCGGCAACGAGAGAAGAATCGACGCCCCCGCTCAGGCCGATGACGACCCCGTGAAACCCGTTCTTGCGGACGTAGTCGGAAGTGCCGAGCACAAGGGCCCCGTATATTTCTTCATCCTTCTTGAGGCGGAGTTCTAACGTCGCCACGATTGTTTTACGGGGCCGCGGCTCCGGACAAGGCAGTGCAATAAGTCCTGCCCGTCCGGCAAACTGCGGAGGCGTACCTTTCGCCGGCCGGGCCTTTTCTTTCCTGTATCGTCTGACCTGCTGAAGGTCGAGATCGACGACCATCATCTCTTCATTGAATTGTCTGCCGCGCGCTATTACCTGCCCTTTATGATCTACCACCATGCTCATGCCGTCAAAGACCAGTTCGTCCTGTCCCCCGACCGTATTTACGTAGGCGATGATCACTTCGTTTTCCGTAGACCGGTCAAAGAGGACCCTCTCGCGTGTCTCGGGTTTGCCCTTCTCATAGGGAGAGGCATTGATGTTTATGATGCACTCGGCGCCGGCAGCGGACTGCCTGCAGGCTGGGCCGTCCCTGTGCCAGACGTCTTCACAGATGTTGATGCCCAATTTCATCCTGCCGAAGCGATATACAGGGGACCTTCTGCCGGGAGTGAAATACCGGAACTCGTCGAAAACACCATAGTTGGGAAGAAGAACCTTGTGATAGACGTCAACAATTTCGCCTTCAGCAATTACTGCGGCGGCGTTATAGATCTCGTTGTTCTTTCCCCGGTCGACGAACCCCGCTACAACCGCAATCCCGGAAATCGCACGGCTGATCTTCTTCATGGCTGCAATATTGTCCGAGATAAATTGCGGCTTCAGGACCAGGTCCTCTGGAGGATAACCCGTGAGCGCCAACTCGGGGAAGACGGCGATGTCCGCCCTGGCGCGCCTGGCCTTTCTGACATATCCAAGGATCTTTTCGGCATTGCCGGAGAGGTCGCCCACCGTCGGATTGATCTGAGCCAGGGCCAGTCTCAGCGTATTCATCTATACGTTCCTTTTGACATACGTACAATGATAAGAAAAAGAGACCGGTTTGTAAAGAAAATGCTTATCCCGAACGGACCCGCTACAAACCGGTCCGGGCATGAGAAGGATAATCCTGTCCTTCTCCTCCGGTCATGGCAGCTTCGCGGAACTCGGGCGACGGCTACGACAAGCATTCATCGAGCCGGTTCGTATATTCAAGTATCTGTTCGGGAGAGCAGAATATGCATGCCTCGATGCCCTGGATAATCCTGTTTTCGTAAAGGAAGGCCGCCTCCCGTAAACCGTAATCGTAAATCCTGTTCATCACGAGATTCTTCGGCCGCAGATACGAGCGGCCGCAGTTCAGGCATATCCAGACAAAATTAGCGCGTGCCGACTCCATGCAGTCCTGACAGACATATATCTTGACCGCCGGCCTGACTTCGAAATGAAATGAAGTATACTCTGACTTACAGACGCTGCATTGCGATAGCCTGTCCGCGGAGTAGTACATTCCAACCTCGCTTTCCTGTTCATCTCTGCATTCATAAGCACTGCCGTTCGCATCTTCCACTTCCATTATCGGACTATTTCCATCATTTTTTAACCTTTTTTTTGAGCTGAACTCTATGGCAATGATTTTGGTGCTCCTTGCGATATTGTGCGTACGACGTATGTAGAACCTATCTCAAAATCGACTTGCCTCTGTTGAGTTTGTCATAGGTTTTTCGGAAGGTTTATATACGCGCGAGTTTCGGCCTCAGGTAAGCGCCGAGGGCCGTATCGGTAGTCCTGATGTGGCCGCTGAACCAGGTGATGAGAAGATTGTTGCTCAGGATTATCACCTCCGGAGTCGGCCCCTCTTTTTCGAGCTTCTTCCTGACAACCGAAAACTCTTTCTTGAACCAAGCATGTTTTGTCTTATGGAAAGGATATCTCGGATAGTCATACCTGATCATGTACAATTCTTCCGTCCTGAAGTGAATGACCACATACTCATCGAGAAACTCAATCAGTCCGAGGATCTCCTCTTTCGCCCTCCCCTTTTTCATCGCTGTGTCAAGGTTATTTATCCTCTTGAAAAGCTCTTTATGTTGCCCGTCGATCTCTTTCACATCAACGGAGAGATCTGATGTCCACTTTATTTTCATCGTCGACATTCCCTTTCGTTATGCCTGTGGCCCGGCTCCACCATGACACCGGATTATTATATCACGTACGGGCGGATGCATCGGGACATCCGCGCCCATCTCGCCTATACGACCGGCCTCTGAGGCGGACAAAAACTTCAGCCCGGCGGCAAAACTGTTAATAGCTGAAAAATGAAGCGTGGTAGAGAAATGCGCAGGAAGAAAGGTCTGTTCGTTATCCAGCGGCGCTGAGAAATGTCTTCAGGCGGTTTTCCCTTTCGTGTACGCCGCTCGGGTTTACCGTGATCACTTCAGATTTCTTCCAGTTTTGGAAAAGATCTACGACCTTATCAAGAGATTCGTGATGAAGCCTTTCGATCACCTCTCTGTCGGGGAGCGACGTAATGAGGTTCCTGTCGATGAAGTTGCCGATCTTTTCCCTGTTGAAGACCGAAAGAAGCACAACGCCCTTGAATATCCTCTTGTTCGTCTTAAAGGAAAACAGGAGCCTGTCGAGGGAATGCTCGAGGAAAAGATCGTTCCGCCGCTGTATCTGCCTGTCGATGGCGAGCGCCTGAAACCAGTATTTTTTGTCGATAATGCAGTCCGCCTTCATCTCCATAACGGTATGTCCCAGGTTCCTCCTGTCGACTGTGTAGATATTGTGGGCAACGGTATCGGCGGCAAGGTGGCTCATATAGCCGTAAACAAAGGCTTTCTGCTGGTCGGTCCTCGATGCCTTGAACAGATCAAAGGCGACGTCCCAGTTGTGGGAACTCTTGTGGTCGGGAAGATACTGCTTGCCTATGATACTGTCGGCCATAAGATTTCCGTAAAGAAAATCCTTCCGGTAACGCCTGATAACCTCCAGAAGACCGGTGGGCAGGAGGGGACTCAGTGAAAAGAGTTCATTCCCGAGATAGATATGAGTCAGGGGGCCCCATGCAAATGCCGAGGCAGGAATAAGTATAAAGGAGATCACGAGCATTATCTTAAAAAATCTCATTATTAGTTTCCTCTCACCAGTTCCAGAAGGAGCCTCACGCCTACGCCCGAAGCCCCTTTTGGGATATATGGTCTTTCTTTTTCGAGCCACGCGGTGCCGGCTATGTCAAGATGCACCCACGGTGTATCACCGGCAAACTCCTTCAAAAAGTATGCCGAACTCACAAGCGAGCCTGTTCTGCCTCCCGTGTTCTTTATGTCGGCGATATCGCTCTTGATATACTCCCGATATTCCTCAAAAAGCGGCATTTCCCACACACGCTCATTCACCGCTTCGCCGCATTGTTTAAGCCTGTCGAGCACCCCTCTGTCGTTGCCCATCATCGCAATCGCTTCATTGCCGAGCGCGATCGAACAGGCACCGGTAAGGGTCGCGATATCGACGATCGCAGCAGGCTTGAAGCGCTTGGCATATCCGATTCCGTCCGCCAGCACCAGCCGGCCCTCGGCATCGGTATTTGTGATCTCGACCGTAAGACCGGTCATTGCCTTTACCACGTCGCCGGGCTTCGTCGCAGACCCGCCGGGAAGGTTCTCGGTTGCCGGTAGTATCCCGACCAGATTGACCGACAATGACGCTTCGGAGACGGCCTTCAGCACACCAAGGACCGCAGCGCCGCCGGCCATGTCGTACTTCATCTTCTCCATCCCGTCGGAGGGCTTCAGCGAGATGCCGCCGCTGTCAAAGGTAATCGATTTACCAACGAACGCCGTCGGCGCCCCTTTGCCGCCCCTGTATTCGAGCACAATGAATTTCGGTGGTTCATGAGAGCCCCTTGCTACCGCGAGATAGGCGCCCATTCCGAGCCGTACCGCTTCGCGCCGACCGAGGACCTTCACCGAAAGTTTCGCACTTCTGAGTGATCCGGCGGCTTTGGCCAGGTGGGTCGGCGTCATGTCATTTGAGGGCGTATTGACAAGGTCCCTCGCAAAAGAAACGGCCGAGGCAGCGATACGCGACCAGTTCAGATCACGCCTCAGGTCTCCTGACGGTTTAGAAAGTACAATGATTTCGCCTACCCGGCTATTGCTCTTTTCGGCGCGGTATTTTTCGTACGAGTACAGGCCGAGGAGGGCACCTTCGACAAAGGCGGAAGGGGAAATTCTGAGGGAGGAGGTGAGAGCCGTCGAAAGCGCAGCCTTTTCCATGCCGTTGGCCCTGAGGTATGAAGCGGTCTTCCCGCCGGCCTGCCTGAGACTCTCGTTGGTAACAGCGCCCTTCTTGCCGAGTCCTGCAAGAAGTATCCATTCCGCCCGGAATCCCGCCGGAGCGGGGACCGGACATATCTCGCTCTTCTTTCCGGCGAACTTTCTGGAAAAACCTTTCTTGACAGCCTCTGCCACGCCCTTGCCGAGGCCGGCGTACTGCCCCGTTTCACCCTCTGTCACAGGGAGGACAATCACATCGCAGACGCAGTCCTTCTCCCCGAGATCTTTTATGGATATAACCATGAATGCCTTTTATCAAAATGGAAAAAATTACTCTCTTATTTTAGCCCATTTTCCCGGGAAATATCCACCCGGTGTTCACTACAGGCGATCGACACAAAAACCATTCCGCCAATTCTGTAATATAATTAAGTACTATGCGGTCGGAAGAAATAAATCCCGATTTGTCGAAGAGGAATATCCAACGGGTATACGGAACTCATTTCACCCAGGGCAACAAGGTGACTCTCCTAAAGGACAAGGAGTCCTTTGCGGCAATATTCGAAGCCGCCCGAAACGCCCGGGAACTGATATGTCTTGCGTTCTACATATTCAGGAACGATGAAACGGGGCTGGAACTCGCGGAAATCCTTCGCCAAAAAGCGTCCGAAGGGGTAGCCGTGTATATCCTTTACGACCATTTCGGCTCGATCGGAACGCCGCTGAAATTCTGGAAGCAGCTGAGAGAATCGGGGATCAAGATACGGGCATCCCATCCCTTCAAATGGTCCGCCCCCTTCCATTATGTCCATAGGGACCACAGGAAACTGATAATCATAGACGGCTGTTGCGCCTTTACCGGGGGCCTCAATATCGCAAACGAATACGCAGGATACTACCGCCTCGCCCAAAAATTAAGGAAAAAACGCGGTTGGAGAGACACCGGGATATTCCTGGAGGGTCCGGTGGCCGAAAGGCTCCTCGAGGAATTCAAAAAGACGTGGGAGATATGGAAAGGCGAGCCGATCACCTTCGGCAGGGCGGTACAGCCGGTGGAGGGAGGCCTTCCCGTGCTCCCGATCTTCGCAAGTTCTGCCAGGGGGCGAAGAAAGATGCGAAAGCTGCTGTATTACAGCATCAACCGCGCACAGCGGAGCATATGTCTTACGACCGCTTATTTCACGCCGAGCAGGAGGATGCTCAGGATATTGGAAGACGCGGTGACCCGCGGGGTGCAAGTGACCTTGCTGCTTCCAGGCAGGTCGGACATCTCGGCCGCGCTCTATTCGGCGAGGGCTTATTTCACGCGGCTCCTGAAGGCCGGGGTCGAGATCTATGCGTACAACGGTGAGATACTCCATGCGAAGACCTCGGTCTTCGACGGGGTGTGGAGCATCATCGGCTCGGCAAATCTCGACTTCCAGTCACTGCGGAGGAACGACGAAGGAAACGTCGGAATAGTGGACGAGGGCTTCGGCAGGAAGATGTGCGATCTTTTCGGTGAGGACCTGAGAAACTCCGAGAAGGTCGAACTCGCAGCATGGCTCCGGAGACCGTTGTGCGAGAAGGCGAAGGAGCACTTTTTTTCTCTGTTCAGAAGAAGGCTGTGACCGGCGTCCGGTTCGTTGCTCTTCTTTCGGCGGTCCGCTTTTGACCTATCGTAGATAGAAAAGGAGGGTCGGTTCACCAATACCGACCCTTGAAAAGATATCCGAAATAGTGGGCATTCGCAGGCATCGCTGCCGTGCCGGCCCGCGATGCCCAGATCCATCAGGTCCCGCGAATTATCTTCCTCTCCGGTCGTGCCCTTCGCGGTGTCTTCCATGGTCATCGTGTCTGTCCCAGTATCTTTCGCGCTCCCATCTTCTCCAGTTTTTCTTGAATTGCCCGTAGGGAATGTGCGCATGGCCGGGCGGGACACGGCGGTAATTGGGTGGTAAGTTCAGGAAAAACCCCGGCACACTGCCCGGGGCCACATACCCCCATGGGCCGTTATAGTTTCTCGCCCTGTACCAGCGTCCTTCATACGGACGATACCAGTAGTCGTGATAAAAGAAGATATCGACGCCGATATCAGGAATGAAGTAGGCGTATGCCCCCGGTATCACCACCAGGGGCGGAGGCGCCGCGAATCTGTAAACGGGGAGATTGATACCCACACTTACGTGGACCCCGGCGTTCCCCCGGGCAGGAAAAACAGTAAAAAACAGAAGCAGGGTTCCCGCGACCAACGATATAGTCTTCCTTCTCTTCATCCTTTCATTCTCCTATCATGAAATTTTATCACCTGCATTTTTATCCTACCGGAATCTATATTAAGCGCGGGTTAAGGCCGCCCTAAAAAATGAAAAGTTTTGTAAATTTTCGGGAAAAATTACCCTGCAAGTTGCGTAAATGAGCAGACAAAGAAAGCGGCGGAGGGGGAAAACAGTGTTGCCTCGACGTCCGATGCAGGCCGCAGACAACAAAATCCCCGCCTTTTTTGGGTATAATACCTTCGTTCACATTAGGTCATGAATTATTTCCTGTTTGTAATATCGGCGTTCCTGTTGGGTTTTATCGCCGCCATTCCTGCGGGTCCCATACAGATAGAGGTGGTGAGGAGGTCGATCAACGGCCATCTCAAGGCGTCGCTAATGGTCATTCTCGGCGCCTTCGTCTCCGATGTCATCTACGGTTCAATCGCCTTCTTCGGGATAACGCCCTTCCTGAGGGAACGAATGGTCATGGCAGTCTTCTGGCTCGGAGGTTCACTAATCCTGATCTTCCTTGGCGTCCTTACAATCAGAAACACGCTGCGTCCAGGAGACCCCGACAGTCAGTCCAAGTACCTCGTGAAAAAAAGGTGGTCTTTTCTCGGCGGACTTTCCCTCTCGGGAACGAACCCTATGATGATACTCTGGTGGCTCCTAGGTGCAAGGATATTCGTCGATATCGGACTGATCGACGTCTTTACACACCGCATCGCTCTTTTTTTTCTCCTCGCCGGCAGTCTCGGACTGGCCGCATATCTGGCCCTCCTCTCTCTTTTCATATCTTGGGCGAAGCGGTTCATATCGACAAAAGGCATGCGCCGGATCAATCTCGGTTTCGGGATCGTTCTGATCCTACTGGCGGGATATTTCATTTTCACTTCGATCCGATATTTCCTGAATCCCGGATAAAAATGCATCATCTGCCGGTCTGCCCGGTTTCTCTTTCAGTGCTATAATATTTCCCATGAACGTCGTCAGTGCGAAGGGACTCGCCAAGTACTACGGCGCCCTGTGCGCGGTAGGCGGCATCGATTTCGAGATCTCAAAAGGTGAATGTTTCGGCTTTCTGGGCCCCAATGGTGCGGGAAAGACGACGGTGATGGGGGTCATTTACTGTTTTATGCCTCCTACGTCCGGTGAGGTGAAGATCTTCGGCATCGACGTCACGGTAGATCCATCGGGTATTAAATCCAGGATCGGCGTGATGCCCCAGGACGACAGCCTCGACCCGGACCTCAATGTTCTCGAAAACCTTATCGTTTACGCGAGGTATTTCGACATCCACAAAAAGGATTCGGAGCCCACGGCCCGCGAACTCCTGCGATTCGTAGATATCGAAGACAAAGTAGACGCGCCTATCAAGGACCTTTCAGGCGGCATGAAGAGAAGGCTCCTCCTGGCGAGGGCACTAATCAATACTCCGGAATTGCTCATCCTCGACGAGCCTACCGTCGGCCTCGATCCTTACAGCAGACATTCAGTCTGGGAGAAAATGGAGGCCCTTAAATCAAAGGGAGCAACGCTCATACTCACTACCCACTACATGGAAGAGGCCGAGAAGATCTGCGACAGAGTGGCGATCATGAATGCGGGCAGGATTGTGACGATCGATAGCCCTGCAGAGCTGATGAGCAGATATAGAGGCTCGCTCGAAGACGTCTATCTGAAGCTCACGGGGAGGCCCTTTGCGGCTTAAGCGGGCGTTCAGGGTCTGGCAGAGGCATGCCAAGGTCTACACCAAGCTCTACAAGTCGAGCATAGCACTCAACTTCGTTGAACCGGTCCTTTACCTGGCTGCGCTCGGTCTCGGCCTCGGCGCATACGTAAAAGAAATCAAGGGGGTGCCGTACATCGACTTCATAGCTCCCGGCATTATCGCTTCTTCAGCGATGTTCGCCGCCACCTACGAATGCTCCTACGGTACCTATGTCAGGATGACCTACCAGAAGACCTTTGATGCAATTCTGGCCACCCCGGTAAACGTCAACGACCTCATAGCGGGCGAGATGATGTGGGGAGCAACAAAGAGCGTGCTCTACGGGTCGATCATCATGATAGTAATCTCGGTCTTCGGCCTCGTCGGTTCGCCTCTGCTTGTTCTTGCGGTCCCTCTGCTGTTCATAAGCGGCCTCATCTTTGCGGAAATTTCCCTGATATTCGTCGCGATCGTCCCGGGCATCGATTCCTTCAATTACTTTTATACCCTTCTGATGACCCCCATGTTCCTCTTCTCCGGCATTTTTTTCCCTGTGGACACCCTCCCGCCCCTTGTCTCGAGGATCGCTTTTTTCACGCCGCTATTTCACCTCGTGAATATCTGCCGCTCTTTCGCTGCGGGTGTCCCTCTGAACGCCTGGGGAGATGTCGTCTGGACATTTACGGTCGCAATTTTTCTGGCGCCTTATGCCTTCAGGCTAATGAGAAAACGGCTGATAAAATAGAGTGAATTCCCCATCTCAGCGCATTGATGACTTCAGCATGAGGTCGCGCACGTACTGCTTTATCTTTCCGATCGGCGCAGGTTTCAGGATGAAGGGGAGGTTGTTTTCTCTCAAGAAAGACAGCCTCCCGTCGGCAGCGAAGCCCGTAAGAAAAAGAAAGCGGCCCTTTATCTCCGGCTCCGACGCCGTGGCCTTTTTGAAAAACTCGATCCCGTCCATCTTCGGCATTACTACATCGCAAATGACGACGTCGTAGCGGGCTCCGCCCATTTTTTTGAGCGCTTCTTCCCCGTTCCAGGTGACGTCCACGACACCCAATTCTTCGAGCGCAGCCTTCAGGAATTCGCTGACCAGCCCGTCATCCTCCACCACGAGGATCCTTCCCTGCCACACAGGCGGCAGCATTCTGATGCGGCTGCAATGCTCATGGCATTCCGGCCGTGAAGCAAGAAATTCCTCGATCTCCTTCATGTGCTGCTGGATCTCGACGGCAGTGTTTGCGAACTTATTATCTATTCCCTTCAGCGCGGTGACGACAAAGAGAAAAGTCTGGTTCCACTCCGAATACTCCATCTCAACGAGGCTGTCGTAGAAGTCCCTGCTCGTGAAGGCGCCTTCCGCCAGTTTTCTCCTGTTTTTCATAAGCCGGGCTTCGATCTTCTCTTTCGTAGCATGGTCCAATGTCAAAGGTGAAACCCGCTCTTTCCTCTCCAGGACTTCGGCGGCACTCTTCATAATGACGCAGTGGGTATCTTCTTCGTCCGCAAGACGTAACGCAAATGCAGAAAGCTCTTTGTCTGCAGCGAATTTTTCTGCAATCGACCTGTAGTAGAGACCGGCCTCGTTTTCAATGCCCATAAGCCACTCCACGATTCTTTTCACTGCGCGAGATCGGAA
>JAKAIZ010000123.1 GCA_021814065.1 Nitrospirota bacterium
CGAATGGAAAAAGAAGTCTATCCCCTCGGTGAGGCCGGCAACAGCAAACACATCCTCGGGCCTGCACTTCTCGATCTTTGCCACGGTGTTTCTGAACTCCTCGTCGCCTTCGGAAGGGGCATACCCCTTCCAGTTTTCCCCGAGGGCGCTTTTCACGCGCTCGGCGATCACCTTAAACGGCTCAAAGCCGTACTGGGGCGGATCTCCGATATTGAGGTAGATCATCTTCTTACCCTTCGCCTCTTCGCGCTTCGCCTCCATCACGATGTCCCGTATCGGATAGCTTACGACATTCATCCTTTCTGTCGGTCGATAAGGCAACTGCCGTTTCAGGTGTAACATGTCTTCATCCTTTGCATTTTATGGCTCCACTCCTGCGTGTTGCGCGGGAATGTTGTTGCCGGGTGAATTGAGAGAAATTTTCTCTATTTTAGAACAATTACACTTCAAAAATCAGATTGACAAGAGAGATGGGGAAGACCGGCGCCGGATTTCGGGGTTATAGGTCATCTCATACACTTCAGAAATAAAATCTGATACCATTAACGAGGGAGGTGTGTGAAATGGATAATGAAGCCCTTAATGTTATTTATACCCGCAGGAGTGTGCGTTCTTTTACCGGCGATGCCGTTGCCCGCGAAGACCTGATGAAGATTCTCCGTGCTGGCATGTCGGCGCCCACGGCAGTAAATATCCAGCCGTGGGCGTTTGTCGCCGTGACAAAGCGGGAGACACTCGATCAGCTTTGCGACAGGCTCCCCTATGCAAAAATGCTCGATAGGGCAGGCGCCGCAATCGTCGTCTGCGGAATTCCTGATAAAGATGCGGTGTATAGCGGCAAATACTGGGTCATGGACTGCTCGGCTGCGACTGAAAATATACTCCTTGCGGCCCATGCCCTTGGACTCGGCGCCGTCTGGACGGCGGTGTATGTGGACGACGAGAGGGTGCGAAACGTCAGAGAGATCCTGCAGATGCCTGAAAACATAATCCCGCTGAATGTCATACCGGTTGGAGTCCCGAAGGGAAAAGGCGCTGTGATCGATAAATTCAGGGAAGAAAACATCCACTGGGAAAAGTGGTAGATAAACCTTCCAGTTGCATAAAGATTGTAAATTAACAGCCACAAAAGTTTGATTGACGGGCTTTTGAGCCTAATGACACTCCTTATGTTGGAGTTCACCGAATGTTACCTCCAGGTCATAGTTCTTTTTCCGTCATGCCCGAGGTCCTCAGTCGGACATCCATGTTTTCTTAAGAATGGATTCCCGCCTCTCGCCTGCCTGCCGGCAGGCAGGTCTTCACGGGAATGGCGGCGAGAAGAGCACTTTTTGAAGAAACTGCATTTTGAGATAGGTTCTAAATGCATGAACTGACAACGGGCAGATCGGCTTTAGAAATAACTTCTGCTTTACAATCGACACGCCACAAACAATTTATCTGATTACAGTCATTCACATGCATCGTTGCAAAACAATCGGAATTACCTTCAGCCCTCTGAATCGCCCGTATCAACTCAGTCCTGCTCATATCCCCTGGGGTGACGCCATTTTTTTTCGCGATTTCTTTAATCTTCTTCATCTGCATACGTAAACCTCCTGCAATAGTTTCCGGGAAAAGCGGCCCTTTCGATAAACGAATTGTATCATGGAAAGAAGCAGGGAGCTATCAGGGCTCGTTCAGTGCAAGGCGTTCTGATATAATGTGACAAAAAGAGGAGGAGACATGGTGCTCGACCACGTAGGCATAGTGAATACAGACGAGGCAAGTGCAGTCCGGTTCTATGGCGACCTCCTCGGTCTCGAAAAGATCAAGGAATCTTCTGTTTCACCAGAACTCGTGCAGAAACTCTTCTCCCTCGGCCGGGAAATAAGGATGCTTGTGTACGGGAAGGAGAACCTGAAGGTCGAGATCTTCATAGTCCCTGGCTTCACCCCGCCTTCTCCTTCCGTGCCTCATTTCTGCATCCAGGTGCCTGACATTATCGGTTTTATAGAAAAGGCAAAAGGTGAAGGGGTCACAGTGATCACCGCAGAGCGGGGCGGCCGGACAGTTTATTTTGTCGAGGACTTCTCCGAAAACCGCATCGAACTCAAACAGCAGGCAAAGTGATGCAGGTCATTCAGGATAAGTCAGGTGTCCACACAGAAGTCACCGGAAAAGACGGGGGAGGTCGATTGGTGGCCGGTGCCGGATGAAAATAGCCGGAGTCCTCGGATGTCTTCTCACCGCGCTCATGTGCGCCCCAGTTGCATTTGCGGCGGATCCGTACGGCCCATCTTCGTCTGGGGAGATTGCCGGTGTGCCCTGGCAGGGAGAGCCCGGCATCAGCGAGACAGTCGGCGAGATCATGAAGAGGGAAGAGGCCCAACAGTATATATCAGGGCCCCGCGTGCCGAGGATCCACCCCTTTAGACGCATGCCAAACCGCGGGTTTCTGCCTCAGAATCCGGACTCGCCGGAGTCATCTGAGTGGCCGATTTCGCCTGCTCCGTTAAGGATCCAGTCTTCGCTTTCGAGTCCCGGTCTTTATACACCACAAACGCTCAGCACAATCAACTTCCTCGGGGCCACACTGGCAGATACCGCCGCTTTTCCGCCTGACTCGATGGGCGCCGTAGGCCCCACACAGTATATTGTCGCTGTCAACGGCAGGATCCGTTCCTTCAGTAAGGCAACCGGCATAGCTGACGGTGTGCTGAATGCGGACACCGATACTTTCTTTGCCTCAGTAGTGACACAGGTATCCCCGAACTTCACCACAGACCCCCGCATCCGTTATGACCGGCTTTCAGGAAGATGGTTTATTACCATGATCGATGTGCCCGGCGGGGCGGGTACCTCGCCGAACCGCATAATGATCGCGGTTAGCGGCGGCAGCACGATCACCAACAGCTCGGACTTCACCTTTTTCGAGTTTGAGCACGACCTTGTCGGGACGAAGCCCAATGTGGACACAGGCGATTTCGCCGACTATCCCACACTCGGTATCGACGCCAACGCATTATATATCGGCGTTAACATATTCACCCCGGCAGGCGCATTCAGCAACACGACCGGCTTCGTCGTTCGCAAGAGTTCGATCCTCGTGCCTGGTTCTATAGTCGTCACAGCCTTTCGTTCTCTTATCGGTATTGACGGCCCCTTTACTCCGCAGGGTGTCGATAATTCCAACCCGGCTGCCACACAAGGGTATTTCATCGGCGTAAGTACCGTCTCTTTCGGCGAGCTTATACTCCTGAGGGTGGATAACCCCGGAACCACACCATCCCTCAGCGGCAATATCGGCATTACGGTAAACACAACGTCTTATCCACTTACGGTGCCGCACCTGGGCAATACCGGCGGGACAAACGGTTATCTGGATGCGCTCGATGACCGGCTCTTCGCTGCCCATCTGAGAAACGGGAGCCTTTGGACGGCGCATAATATCGCCGTGAATAGCTCCGGTCTCGTCCCTCAAAACTGCAAGACTGCGTGCGACCGCGACGGTTCGCGATGGTATGAGATAACAGATCTTTCGACCACACCCACCGTCCGGCAATCTGGCACGGTCTATGATCCGGCCGCATCGAACCCAAGGTTTTACTGGATACCTTCGGTCATGGTCTCGGGGCAGGGGCATGCTGCGATTGGGTTCAGCACCGCAGGAGCGACGCATTACGCGGATGCCGCCACTGTGGGACGTCTTGCAGCAGATGCGCTTGGCACTACCGAAACGCCGCTTCTGTATACAAGCAGCACAACCGCGTATAATCCGCCGGGCGATCCTGGCGGCACAAGTGGGCGACGCTGGGGAGATTATTCTTACACAAGCCTCGATCCCGATGACGACATGACGATGTGGACGATCCAGGAGTTTTGTAACGCGACGAACTCGTACGGCGTTCAGGTCGTGAAACTGCTTGCCCCGCCGCCGGCCACGCCGGTCTCTGCTTCGCCTTCGAGTGTGCCTGCCGGGCAACCATCGGTAGACATCATTATTACCGGCACATCCATCGCCGGCTCCGGCTTTTTCGATCCCGGGCTGGGATTTGCCAACCATATAAGCGCCGCTATTGGCGGCGTCGCAGTAAATAGTGTTGCCTATACCGATCCCACGCACGTCACAGTAAACATCTCGACAGTAGGCTCTGTTTCGGGCTCTGGCTCCGTTACCGTCATCAACCCCGACGGGCAAGCCGCGACGAGCGCGTCTGCCATCCTGACGGTCACGGCACCCTGTTCCACGATCGCCATCTCCCCTTCATCGATCCCGGCCGGGACCAAGGATGCCGCTTACAGTCAGACATTTACGCCAAGCGGCGGCACAGGACCCTATACGCTCAGTCTTACCGGCACACTTCCTACAGGCATAGCTTTTTTAGCTGGCGTGCTTTCAGGAACGCCGACAGTTACGGGTGGATTCCCCTTTACGGTAAACGCCGTTGACAGTAATGGATGTTCAGGCGGCGCAAGCTATACCCTCCGGGTGGCCGAGCCTGCAGGTACGGTTACGGACGTACGTATTGACGGGACTATTCCCGCCTATTATGATACGGTCCAGGGCACCTTTGACGCTGCCGTCAACGGCGACAGCATCCAGATGCGGGCCGTCGATTTCATCGAGACACTGTTGTTTGATATTCCCGGAGCCGTCACCGTGTCGGGCGGATATAATACGGACTATTCTAGCAATCTTCTTTCTTATACTACGGTGACTGGGTCGCTGACGATCTCGGCCGGGACGGTCACCATCGAAAATGTGATCCTTCACTGATGCCATATTGCTATTCGAATTCGCAACAGAATGTCTCAAAAAATGCAATAATGGAGTTAGTCAATAAGTTATTCGCTCTTAAACGGGGAGTGGAAAATGGATCCAATTACAAACTTCGGCATGGTCATTGATCAATACGTTGCAAGAATAGTGGCCATTAATCTTATTGTATGGGGGCCAATTATCGTCGCTTAATTGCAGGTTGGACTTTCCATAAGAGAGCTCGCCTTGAACAGTCGAAAAGAATACAGTTCCGATCAGTCCAACTATGAGTCCCTCAAATGGATTGCATCGGTCTTTTTTTATATCGGTTGGTTTATGCTGCCATCAGGCATAATTTTGTTGCTCAGAACTTTGAGCTGAAACAGTCTTCTCTGAGCTGAAATAACTCTCCGCATTTCCAGTCGCACCTCTTTCAACGCTTACAGACTGTTTCATTCTTGCTCGTCCACCCGGCAGTGGGGAATGACAGCGGAGGACCGCCGGACTATATGGACACCCAAATAAAAAGGGCTTCCGAAGAAGCCTCTAAGTTATGAAAATATGGTGCCCCCTGCAGGAATCGAACCTGCGGCACCAGGTTTAGGAAACCTGTGCTCTATCCGACTGAGCTAAGGGGGCCCCGGGGTTATCGGATATTATACAATAAAGATGTCGCAAACAACACGTCATACCCCTGACTCAAGCGCTGCGAAGACCTTGCCGACCGCGTCTGCTGCGTCAACGGCCGTAATCACTCCTTTGATATCCCATGTCCTGATCCCAACCACCGGCTTCCCCAGCTGAAGAGAGAAGGCGATCTCCGAGAGCGTACCGTATTCGCCTCCGACCGCGATAACCGCGTCTGCGGTACGGGCGATGATGACATTCCTCCCGATGCCGAGCCCCGTGGCTATTGCCACGTCTACAAAGTCGTTGGCATCCCTCTTGTGGTCCTGAGGCAGTAGCCCGACCGTAAGCCCGCCTTCGGATTTCATCCCGCGCGAGACAGCCTCCATCACCCCGCCGAGTCCCCCGCTGATCAAGACAGCGTTCCTCCCGGCAAGAAGCCTGCCCACCTCTTCGGCCTCTTTCAAAAGAGACTTCTCGACCTTCCTGCCGCCGATTACCGCTATAGTTGTTCTATTCAAATTTCCCTCCATCCAGGACATCGTTAGTGAACCTTACAAAACTTCATATTTCGAATACAGAAGGCGAAATCCTGGGGGAACTCCTGGAACATAGACCTCCTTGATTTTCCGTCCCCTCTTATCTATAGTTAGATAATTGTCCCGTCCCTCCGCTGAGGGCGAATTAAAGTCATTTTACCAGATCGGAGTTATCGTGGATATACTCGATATCATCACGTCCAGAAGAAGCATCAGAAAATTCGAAGAGCGGAAAGTTTCCGAAGATCTCCTCGAAAAGGTGCTTGAGGCCGGAAGGTGGGCGCCGTCCGGCTTGAATAACCAGCCCTGGAGGTTTGCGGTCATCAGAGACAAAAAAATCAGGGAGGAGATGTCGGGGCTCACCCACTACTCACGGGTGGTGAAAGCCGCTGACATCCTGATCGCGGTCTTTATGGATAGCGCTTCAGGCTACCACAGGGTAAAGGATGCGCAGTCGATAGGCGCTTGCATGCAGAATATGCTGCTTGAGGCCCATGCACTGGGCCTCGGCGCGGTCTGGCTCGGTGAGATTATCAAAAGCGACGTACAGATCAGGCAACTACTCGGCCTCGGGGCAGAGCTCGAACTCATGGCAGTTATGGCCCTCGGCCACCCTGCGGAAAGCCTTGGGCCGACAACTAGGAAGGCGATGAAGGATTTGATTGTCTATCGGAATTAACATGCAGGGGCACCGGCATGCCGTGCTCCTGTGGACGGTCACCTGTTGACTGCCTGGGCCTTGTATCTTTTCCCCTGATAGGTATCCCTCTGATCGAGGGTCTTTGCGATATCCTCCATAATCTTGTGTCTGTTCCTGCCCCACAGGGGGGCGATAAGGATGTCGTCCGGCGCAGTGGCAAAAAGCCTCTGCAGCACGATATCCGGTGAAAGCCTCTCGATAAAATCGGCAAGAAAATCAAGATATTCCTGATAGCCGAACGTGTGGAAAGGCTGGTCCTTATACATTTCCTCAAGAGGGGTATGTCTCACGACCTGCAGTTGATGTATCTTCAAAAACTCGACCGGCAGCGCCGATATCTCCTCTGCCATCGCGAGGGTTTCCTCCCTGGTCTCGGTAGGAAATCCGGCGATGATATGGGCCCCGGTAAATATCCCCCTCTCCTTTGTCAGCGCAAGCGCATTCAGAAAGGCCTGATAATCATGCCCGCGGTTGATGAACTGCAGGCTCTTGTCATATATAGACTGCAGGCCGTATTCAATGAGAATAAAATACTCCTCCGCAAGCGTTTCGATCATCGCGAGTTTTTCCGGATCAACAGCATCAGGCCTTGTCCCTATTGCAAGGCCGATCACCGAGGGTTCGGCAAGGGCCTCGCGGTAGAGGGCTTCAAGATGGGCAACCGGTGCGTATGTATTCGTATACGGCTGAAAATATACAAGGAAATGCTCGGCCCCGAATCTCTTTCTCACATGGATGGCGCCGTTTTTGACCTGATCGGCGACAGAAATGGTGGGCTTGCAGACCCCCGGCCTGAAGCTGTCATTATTACAATATACGCAGCCTGAAACCCCGAGCGTGCCGTCCCTGTTGGGACAGGTAAAGCCCGCGTCCACATTGATTTTGTATACGGTATAGCCGAACTTTTCCCGCATGTAACGGCCAAACGACCTGTATCTCTGCATAGTTAAATTATGCACCTTTTCAGGACCGTAATGTCAAATGCTGCGAATAAGCTTGACAGTTTTTTCCATCTCGGTTATGTTTTTAAAGGAAGAAAACTTAACGGAAGGGGTGTCCGGCATGCATAAGATGAGATTTATCTTTTATGGCGTTATACTTTTCCTGCTGATACCGACAGTTGCCCTGTCAGAAACAGAAGAGATAAAAGAATACAAGATTATGAAAGGTGATACCCTCTGGGACATCTCGGGCAAAGAGCTGCGTGATGCGTTCCTGTGGCCTAAGATATGGCAGGAAAACCCCGATATCACTAATCCTGACAGGATTTACCCGGGTCAGACGATCAAGATCCCCCTTCGTCTCATGAAGAAAGAGGTCGGCGAGGAGTCCGGGGCACAGCCGACCGCGAAACAGGCACCGGCAGCTGTGAAGGAGGAAGTTTCGAAGAAAGAAACAGTTCCGACGCCTGTCCCCCTAACCCCCCTCGTCGATGAAGCAGTCCTCATGTCGACCGGCTATATCGCCGACTCCATTCACAGTGTCGGAAGGATTACCGGCTCTCCGGGGGACAGGAGCCTGTTCGGCAACGAAGATATCGTCTATGTCTCGCTTGACACGCCCGCAAAAATCGGGGATATGTTCTATGTAATCCGCCGGGGCGAAGCGTTGCGCCATCCCGCAACCGGAAAGAAAATGGGATATCTCATCCAGGTGCTCGGAGTGGCGACAGTCGACCGCTTCGAATTCGGCCAGACCATGGCGAAGATTACACGTGTTTTTAACCCAATCAAGTCCGGGGACCTTCTCGATACCTATCACGAAATGACCCCGCCTCTTACAACAGGACTTTACCGGACGCCTAAGATAGAAGGCTATGTCGTCGCGCTGAAAAATGATATAGTAGCGGCCGGCAACATGGATATAATCTATATCGACAAAGGTTCGGATGACGGCATTGAGGTCGGTGATATGTTGAGGACGGTCGCCGTAGGGACCCATATGGTACCTTCGGGAAAGATTCAGGTCTTAAGCAGCCGGGGAAAAACCTCTGCGGCTATAGTTCGGGAGAACTCCAGGCCTATCGACGTGGGGAATCTCGTAACCGGAGTGGAATAAGTCCTTACGCCGTAGTAAGGACCTTCAGTGCCCTCAGACGGCTCGGATGTTTCAGCTTTCTGAGCGCCTTCGCTTCGATCTGCCTGACCCGCTCGCGTGTGATCGAAAGATGCCTCCCCACTTCCTCGAGGGTATGGTCCCGGTCGACTCCTATACCGAACCGCATGCGGATCACCTTTTCTTCCTTCGGGGTCAGGGTCTTAAGGATCATCAGGATCTGTTCGGAAATCTCGTTTCTTTCAGCATCCGAATAAGGAGAGGGGCTGTTCTTATCGCCGATAAAGTCTTCAAGCTCGGTATCTTCGTCTCCTACAGGCGTTTGCAAGGCGATAGGGTCCTGTATGGCCCGAAATACCTCTTCCACTTTTCTCGTAGGCACGACAAGCTTCTTTGCGATCTCTTCATTGCTCGGCTCGCGGCCCAGCTGCTGGGTCAGTTCTCTGGACGCCTTCGTCACCCGGTTGTAAAACTCCATCATGTGGACCGGCACGCGGATCGTCTTCGTCTGATCGATCAAGGCCCTCGTAATCGCCTGCCTGATCCACCATGTCGCATACGTGCTGAACTTAAACCCTTTTTCGTACTTGAACTTGTCGACCGCCTTCATAAGGCCGATATTGCCCTCCTGTATCAGATCAAGGAGGGGAAGTCCTCTGCCGACATAATTCTTCGCAATATTGACGACCAGCCTGAGGTTTCTAGTGATCAACTCGTTCTTGGCCTCTGTCACAAGCGCCCGGGCATTGGTGATTCTATCCCACTTGATCCTCAGTTCCTCTATTTTGATCCCTGTTTCGGCTTCTACTTTTTTGTATTCAGTCTGGACTTCCTTTGCAAGAGCGGTCAGTTTTATAGGGTTGACGTCTTTTTTCTTCTTTTCCCCTATCAGCTTCCTGAGGTCCCTCAACGTGCCGTGCCGCCCGATCTTCCTGTCCGTCAACTCCGTTTTCCTCATCAGGTTGTCGAGGATCTTGAGACTCATGATCAGGGCTTCGTCCGGCTTTTCCTCCTCCACTTCCGTCTCTTCCTCTTCCTGGGCCTCCAAACTCGCTTCCATCTTTTTATAAAGAGGCATCGCCGCAACTATTTCCTTGATGATCTCTCTGCCCTCTTCCAGCCGCTTGGCTAGTTCGGTTTCCTCATCCTTGGTCAGGATCGAAATGTCGCCCATGGAATGGAAATAGGCCTGGACAAGATCTTCTGTTTTTTCGTATTCTCCTACTTCCTCTTCTTCGGGGACCTCTTCTTCTGCGAGCCCGGGTTCTTCGTAGTCGACGACCTTGACCCCCATGTCCTGCAAGAGGTCCATGAGGTCTTCTAGTTCATCCGGAGAAAAAAATTCTGAAGGGAGAGCATCGTTTATTTCATCATAGGTAAGGGTACCTCTTCTCTTTCCTATATCTATGATTTCTTCGAAAATATCCCTTTCTCTCATGTTTCTCCTTAAATGTGCTTTATATGCAATATCTTGAGTGTATATTAAGAAATGGGGCTTCCCTTGGTCCCCGAAATATAAGGGTATATTGTCCTTATTTTACTACTTTTTATTTTTTTGACAAGACACTTTTTAAATTATTTTTGACAACAGGAGGGAAGAAGTAAAATAAGGGTCAAGACACACGGTCAATTAGTACTGGTCAGCTGAACGCATTACTGCGCTTACACCTCCAGCCTATCGACGTGGTAGTCTACCACAGACCT
>JAKAIZ010000124.1 GCA_021814065.1 Nitrospirota bacterium
GGGTGGGTGTGCCCGGGAAAGGCTCTATCCACGATGTGATTCTGCGCGAATGCCTTGAGCGTTTCGGCCTGCAAGAAGAGGTCCGGGTAGTGAATTTCGCATGGGCCGATCAGGTACTGGAGGCGCTGGTAAAAGGAGAAGTTGCCGCAGCGGTGGGCACGCCTGCGCTCGCGGTTGCGGTGAGGAGATACGCGGGAGGGAAGATCCTGTATCCCCCCTCTCTGCTCTGGCCTTCCAACCCGAGCTATGGCATTCTCGCCGACAGGGGACTTCTGAAGAAGGAAAGGCATATTGTGGAGCAGTTCCTGCTCCTGCATGAACAGGCAACGGCCTTTTTCAGGGAGAGGCCCGCAGAGGCCGCGAAGCTTATCTCGGCCTATGTCGGTTTCATAGACGATGAATTTGTCCTGGACACCCTGAGGGTTTCTCCGAAATACTGCGCCCAGATCACCGGCGGCTACATCGCCTCGACAATGGACTTTGTTGAGATATTGAAGAGACTCGGGTATATCGGGCGGAGGCTTCCCTCATCCGAGATCTTCGACCTTTCGCTGATCAGAAAGACACATCCAGGGAAAGACCATTATAGTGAAGGGATCCGTGCATAATGCCCGCAGGGCTCCTGCTTTTTACCTATGGCTGTATCCGCCGCAAAAAACTGTGTTATAGTGGATAAAAGGAGAAGAGAAGATGTCTGAGAGAGAAAGGGACAGGCCTTTGCCGGAGCCGGAGACTTCAGCCTTCGGCCGCAGGAAGCGTTTCGAAGACGAGGAGAAGTCTCCGCTCGTGGCGGACGATATTGCCAGGGCGGCTGCAGAGGGCAGGCTGGAAGAGCTTTTCGGTGAAAAGATCCCGGACGGCGAATACTCCAGAGCGCTCGTATCGATGCTGATGGGCATGACCGGCATCTCCTCTTTCGCCAAACCTTCGGATAATGCGGAAGCGTCCGCTGCCGGGAATTCGTCCGGTTCCGTTCCTCACCCGCCGGAAGAAGTGCTTAAGGCGGTCCGGGATGGTGATGTCTCCGGCCTTATGGGACTTCTTCGGAGCGAGCATATGAAAAGATCGCCCGGTGATGAGGGGCCCGAAGTGCCGGATAGCGCGGCGGGACCGAAGAAGAGCGACATCGCCCCTCAACCTACGATAGGGAAAGATGTGATTGACGGGCTGATCGGCATAGCGTCAGACAACGGTGTTTCCCTTGACTGGCTTATACTGCGCGCGCTCAAAATGTACGTCCGGGGATATCTGGAGACCGGCCGACTGTAGAATACCCTTCCGCCTTCAGGATTTCCATGAAATTCATACCTGTGCTGCGGGGGGTATTAAGAATGCCCCGGAATTCTTCCTCTCCTTTTGGTTTGTGAGTCCGCGATGAGCAGATACATTTTGAAGGAGTATGGCTCGTGGGGCGTGATGACCCTCTCTTTCCTTACCGGCGTTATGGTCGGAGGCGTGTATCGCTTTACCCTCTTACCCGCATACCTTGCGATCTGTCTCATGATCAATTCGAAGCAGGCGTTCACGCTCTGGATGAGGAGCAAGGGCTCCGACCGGACGATGCACGGGACGGTGTTTTTTGCCCAGATCGTATCAGCGGCGGTTATGCTGCTTTTCCTCGTTGGAGGGACGGCCGGGAAGTTGCTGCCCTACGGCGCAATTGCGGCAGTCTATCTGCTGCTCAACCGTTTTGCCGGAGAGCATGCAATCTCCACTGAGGTCAGCGGCTTCGCATTTCTCGCGACTGCGGCCCTCGTTTCGCGTCTCCTTTCCTCAGGACAGGTCGATCTACGGCTCTATCTTGCGGTTGCCCTTTTTTTCACGGCGGGGGTGTTCAAGGTGAGGGTCCAATTAAGGAAAGGGGTCCTCGACAGGACGCTTATGGCAGGTTATCTGGCATTCACGTTAATGGCATACTACGCCATCGGTGCGCCTCTGGTTGCGCTTCTTCCTCTTACTGAGAACCTGGTATTCGCCGCTATGCTGTATAAAGTCACGCTGCGTGTCACCGGATGGACGGAGGTCCTGAAGGGAATATGTTTTCTCCTGCTGATGGGCCTTTACTATTGAGCTTTTTTGCCCGCGGCTGTTTTCATCGCAGCAAGTATCGCATCAAACGGTATCTGTCCCTGTCTCACCAGAATGATCGTTTCGCCTGAAAGCCTGACGATCGTCGAAGGTGCCCCTCCCGGTGTCCTGCCCCCGTCTATGAGCAGATCGAGTCCTTCGCCGAAATAGCCGGTCACCCCGTCTGCATCATCGGCCGGTGGGCTCCCGGAGATGTTCGCGCTCGTAGCGGTAACCGGGAATTCTAGTGCGCGGGCAAGCTCCAGGGCGAATGACCTGCCGGGCATCCTCACCGCAACAGTGCCTGTGCCGGAGGTCAAAAGGCGGGGAAGTCCCCCCTTTGCAGGAAGAAGAAGGGTCAGGGGACCCGGCCAGAACCGCTTGATGATGCTGACGGTCATATCATCGAGTTGTCGTGTAACGAGTCCCAGTGCCTTCTCGTTCCCGGCTATCAGCGGTATGGGTTTTTCTTCGGGACGTCGCTTAAGCGTGAAGAGTTTTTTTAGCGCAGCGACAGCGTGATACGCCGCCCCGAGTCCGTAGTGGGTCTCCGTGGGAAAAGCGACAATGCCTCCCCCTCTGATTACCGCTGCAGCCGCAGCCACTGCGCCAGCCATGTTTTCGTCCGAAATCTTTATCACGCGCATAAATATACAACATAGTAGCATAGTAATATTTTCTTTAGAAAGACTGTTATTTATTTCTTGACAAAGCCCAAAAGGATAAGTATATTTAGGCTATCCCCTGCGGTTTGTGGCCGTGCGGGGCAGTGAAAACTCAAGGAGGAAGAATGGGTACGATGAGACTCTACGTTGGGAACATCTCGTTCAAGGCGACCGAGGATGATCTCCGCGAACTCTTTACGCAGGCAGGAGAGGTGCTGTCCGTGAAGCTTATCAAGGACAATGCCACCGGCAGGCTCAGGGGGTTCGGCTTTGTCGAGATGGCGTCCGAGGAAGACGGCAAGAAGGCGATTGACCTGTTTAACGGAAAGCCCTTTATGGACAGATCGATTGTCGTCAACGAGGCAAAACCGCAGGAGAAAAGGGAACAGGGCGGTTTCAGGGAAAGAAGGGGACCGGGGACACGGGGACCAAGGAGATAATCGTCTATCTTTTATTTCTGATCCATTATCTATCCAGCCGATTCAGGATTTCTTGAGCAGCATCGATCCGGGTGAAAGGCCTAGTTCTTTAGAGACCACATCACATTTGGACTGAAAGAGGAAGTACGCCTTTTTTCCGTTTCCGGTGAGGGTCTCGAAATTCCCCTGTCCTTTGCTGATGACGAGTTCTGCCCCGGCGTAGCGCGCCCTGAACTCAGGGGAGGTCCATTCGAGGATCGTGCCGACAGCGTCAGATCCGTTGTCGATCACCTCGCAGATGTCCTGCAGCCCGGTCTGCCCGGCATCTTCGGAAGTCACGTCGTTGAGCACGGCCGAGCCTTTTACTGCGGCCCTGACTTTTTTCCCCATCGCGGCGAGTTCCTCGATAAGAAGCCTGTCAAAGACTATCTCGCCTGCGTTGTCGAGCAGGTAGAGTATCTCCTCTGACCGGTCCAGGTCCTCCCTGAACATCTCATAATCGTCGACTGCGATATGCGTTTCAAGAGAGCGGAGAATCGAGCTTTCGATATCGATCGAAGTATATATCCCGAAATCGATTACATTGCCGGAGATGGCAAGCCTCGATGCAGTCCATAAAGGGTCTTCCGACCGTCTTATCCTGGCTTTCAGCTCTGCATAAAGTCCCATCGCAAGGGTGTTATATGCTCTTTTTACCTTCCTGAAGGGGTCCTGCCCCACCTTCTCCCGGATGAGACGGTGAATTAAGGTTGTTGTATAGGCGGGTGGTCTTGCGGTGTCCGCACTCTGAACGATACGGAGAACCTCTTTGATCACTTCCTCGCCCAAGGCGTGATTGTCCGAAAATTGCGAAAGGGCGATAGTTGTCTGCCTGATGAAACAGGGGAAACAGTCTATGTGGGTACGCATCAACTTCTTTTTGTAAGCCTGGCGGCCCTTTCTTCTACCTCTTTCGCCATCTCTTTCTTATGGGCGAGCAGTTTTCTTGTGAGGGCAGGATTTTTTCCCGCCATGATCCGGGCCGCGAGAATGGCGGCGTTCTTCGCGCCTGCCTTCCCGAGCGCCACCGTGGCGACAGGAACGCCGGGCGGCATCTGGACCATGCTGAGGAGCGCGTCCATTCCCTTAAGCGGGGACGCATCAAGGGGCACGCCGATCACCGGCAGTACAGTATGAGAGGCGACGACCCCGGGGAGGTGGGCCGCCATGCCCGCTCCCGCGATGATAACTTCGACGCCGTTCTTTTCAGCTTCTTTCACAAGCTTCAGCGTGAGTTCGGGCGTCCTGTGGGCAGAGGCGACCGTCATGCGGCAGGGTATGCCGAATGAGTCAAGCGTTTTTGCCGCCTCCTCCATCACGGGCAGGTCCGAATCGCTTCCCATGAGTATCAATACCTTCGGTTTCATATCTTCCCTCCGACTATTGTCCGCGCCCGCTCCCTGTCTTTCCTATTCTTCACTCTCCCCTTGCAACGCCCTGCCGGCGATGTCCTTTCTGTAGTGCATGCCCCGGAAATGTATCTTTTCGACGGCTTCGTAAGCCCTCTTCTTGGCTGCGGCGATCGTATTTCCTGTGGCAGTCACGCCGAGCACCCTTCCTCCAGAGGTTACGGTATCGTTGTCTTTGAAGGCGGTCCCTGCGTGGAATACGTGCACGCCCTCCAGCCTGTTCGCCGCGTCGATACCGGTGATCGCATCTCCTTTCCTGTATTTTCCCGGATACCCTTCCGAAGAGAGCACCACACATACCGAGGGGTCTTTCTTCCATTCGACCGTGATCTCCGAAAGCTTTTCATCCGTTACCGCCATCGCAACCTCCATAAGGTCCGACTCCAGCCTCGAGAGGACCGGCTGTGTTTCAGGGTCCCCGAACCGGCAGTTGAATTCGAGCACGTAAGGTTTGCCCTTGTCGATCATAAGGCCTGCGTACAATATCCCCTTGTACGTGATCCCTTCGGCCTTCAGCGCCCTTATCGTCTGCTTCATGACCTTCTCCATCACGACGGTCTGGAGTTCCTCGGTGATGACCGGGGCAGGGCTGTAGGCCCCCATTCCGCCGGTATTTGGTCCCTGATCGTTATCGAAAATCCGTTTGTGGTCCTGGGAGCTTACCATAGGCACGATTGTCTTGCCGTCGGTAAAGGCCATGAAAGAGGCCTCTTCTCCCCGGAGACAATCCTCTATCAACACCCTGTCACCGGCCTCTCCGAAGACCCTGTCTTTCATGATTTGTTTGAGGGCGTCCATTGCTTCGTCGACCGAGGCGGCGACGAAAACCCCCTTGCCCGCGGCCAGGCCATCAGCCTTGAGCACAATCGGGGCGCCCTTGAACTTGACGTATTCCTCGGCGTGAAGGTAGGAAGTGAAGACCCTGTAGTCGGCGGTCGGGATGCCGTGCGACCGCATAAGATTTTTTGAAAAAACCTTGCTCGATTCGAGCCGGGCGGCGGCCTTCGTCGGCCCCAAAATTCTTCTGCCGTCCTTTTCGAAGAGGTCGACGATCCCCTTGGAAAGAGGGGCTTCCGGCCCGACGATGGTCAAGTCGATCCACTCGTATTTCACGAAATCAAGGAGCGACCGGAAATCGTCCTGGTTTACGTCGATGCATTCGGCGATCTCTGCGATGCCGGCGTTCCCGGGGCAGCAGTAGATTTTGTCGACCGATTTGCTCTGCGAGAGCTTCCACACGATTGCGTGCTCCCTGCCTCCTCCGCCTATGACAAGTACTTTCATATATGATAACCTCGCCTCGGTAGATAAAAAATCTGCATCTGTATTTGCCCCCTGAACGAATTATTATACTTCATTTGCCTTTCAAATAACCTTTCTCCCGCATACTCACGAACTGTCCTTCGCCGATGATAATATGGTCCAGGACCCTGATTCCGACGGTCTCGCCGGCGGTTTCGAGCTTTGCAGTTATCAAGATATCGTCGCGGCTCGGAGTGGGGTCTCCGCTGGGTGCCCCCCGGTCCTCAGCAGTATCGCAAGCAAACTGCGCGTCGGACATGCTCCCGGGACCGTGTCTGAGAAGCCTTTCCCTGGGCCTTTCTTCCTCGGACCAGTCCTTTATGCTTTTGTATGCCATGGAATGGGGGATTGTATCATCTTCCGTGACCGGAGGTAAACATTTAATGTTTCAGGGATGAGAGGGCAGATGGCCCAACGTCATTTGTTTCATGGTGGATTGTGGGAGGGCGCCCCGTTTGACCCCCCCCGGTCCGTGTGATAATATAATTAATGCCGTTATATGTCTATGAAGCGGTCGATTCTTCCGGTAGAAAGATACGTGAGAGCGCCTCTTATTCGGATGAGTCCACCCTCAAATCGTCACTCAGGGAAAAGGGACTTATGCCTCTGAGTATCAGGATGTCCGAGTCGAAAGAAATCTCTTTTTTTGATAGGGTCACCTCCAAGGACCTTCTCACCTTTACCCAGGAACTCGGGAACTTGCTCGATTCCGGCCTGCCTATTGACAGGGCGTTGTACGTCTTGTCGGAGCACTCCGAAAAAAAGGCCCTCCGTGCGATCATCAGGGAAGTCTACGTGGATATCCAGAAGGGGAATTCCCTTTCGTATGCGATGGGCAAACACAAGATCTTTCCAAGGGTGTATGTGAACATGATAAAGGCCGGGGAGACGGGCGGTATACTGGAGACGGTAATTAAGCGACTTGTCTCTTTTCTCGAGACGACCATTTCCTTCAAACAGGAAATCATCTCGGCGCTGATATACCCGGTCCTCCTTACCGTGGTGGGCGGGCTTGCGGTAGCGGTGCTTATGTTGTATGTGATCCCCAGGTTCTCGAAGATCTTCACCGATATGGGGCAGGCACTGCCCCTGCCGACCATCGTTCTGATCCGGGTAAGCGAGGCCTTTGCATCTTACTGGTGGGTTGTCCTTACCGCCGTTGGGGCGGCTGTAATCATGGTCCGGGGATATGTGAAGACCGCCGAAGGCAGGGCATACATCGATGGGCTGAAACTGAAGTTGCCGGTGCTGAGGAAATTGAGCATGAAGCTTATCATATCGAGATTTTCGAGGACGTTCGGGACGCTTCTGCAGAGCGGGGTCCCGATAATCGAGGCGATCAGGATATCCAGAGAAGTGGTCGACAACGAAATGATCGCGAAGCGTCTTGCGGTGGTAGAAGAGGGGGTCAGCAAGGGCAGGGGGATGTCTCAGCCCCTGAGGGAAAGCGGCGTCTTCCCGGCGATCGTTACACAGATGGTCACGGTTGGGGAAGAGGCCGGCCGGCTCGAAGAGACTTTTCTTCTTATCGCCGAGCGGTTCGAGGTCGAGACAAAAGACCTTATCAAGAGGTTCGTTAGCCTCTTCGAGCCTGCTCTGATACTCGTGATGGGGTCGGTCGTCGGCTTTATCGTCATCTCGATGCTCATCGGCATTTTCAGTATTAACGAGATACCTATATAAGGGCGGACAGTAAAAGGTGAAATGTGAAATGTATGAGATACAGAAGGATAACACTAGGAGGAAAAATGGAGAATAGAGTAGAAAAGAAACGGGCAATGAACCACAAGGGCTTTACGCTTATCGAACTTCTCGTGGTCATGGTCATCCTTGGTCTTCTTGCCGCTCTGGTGGGGCCGAGGCTCTTCGGCCACGTGGGAGCTGCGAACCAGAAGGCGGCCAAGACTCAGATAGAGATGCTCGGTTCGGCGCTCGACGCCTTCAGGCTTGACGTAGGAAGGTACCCTACTACCGCGGAAGGGCTTGCCGCACTGGATACGAACCCGGGAATAGAAGGATGGAACGGACCCTACCTGAAGAAAGCGCTTCCCAATGACCCCTGGAAACGGCCCTATCAGTACCAGTGCCCCGGCACTCACGGAGAATATGATCTCCTTTCATACGGTGCGGACGGCGCGCCCGGCGGTGACGGTGAGAACAAGGACGTCGACAGTTGGGAATAGGGGCGAGACCGCGGACGGCCGATTTTCTCAAAGAGGTTTTACTCTCTTTGAGCTGATCGTCGTACTCTTCATCGCAGGACTGGTAGTGTCGGTTGCGATCGTAGCGACCGGCAGGATGCACGACAGGGCAGTCTTCAATGAAGAGGCACGGCGGATATTTCAGACGCTCAGGCACGCGCGGGAAGTAGCCCTTTTCGAACGAAGGGACGTGACGTTCAGGATCGACAAGGAAGAGAACCGTTACTGGCTGGACTATGGGAACGAAAAGACGTCGGACGGCCGCTCCGTCCCCGGGGCATTCAGGCTGAAGGGCGAGGATATCTTCTTTTTTCCGAAAGGGAACAGCTCGGGAGGCCTCGTAGAAATAGAAAATGGAAAAGGGCAGGGATATGCAGTCAAGGTCGACCCGGTCCTCGGCTCGCCGTCGATCAGAAGGTTTTAGTCTCCTCGAAGTGATGGTCGCCCTGGCGATACTGGGGGTTGCGGTTGTCGCGGTGTTTCAGCTCTTCTCGATAAGCCTGCGTTCCACGAGGAAGGCCGAAGATTATACGAAGGCCCTTTTCTATGCGCGCACCATGCTCGATGAGGCATACAGCCTTCCCGATCTCGCCCGTGATGCCGGAAAGAGCGATATTGACTTCAAAGACGGCTTCGAAGGGACGAGCCAAATTGTGCTGAAATCTTCCTCGGATGATGATCATCTGAAACTTTATGAAATAACGGTGACGGTCACCTGGCCGCCGAAGGGAAGTCTTGCGATCAGCGGGCTCCGTACGGTCTATGAAACGCAATAGCAGTGCGGGATTTACCCTGCTCGAAATCCTGATCGCGATGTCCCTTTCGATCGTCATCCTCGTCATCCTTTTTGCGGCGATGAGACTCGGATATCAATCGCAGGGCAAGGGCTCGGAAAGGGAGGAAGTCACGCAGAAGATGCGTATCGTCAACGACCGGATCGCATGGCTCCTGCGGGGCGCCTATCCCTTTTCGGTTAAGAGACCCGACCTGCAGAAATTCTTTTTCGACGGAAAGTCCGACCGCGTCGGTTTTGTCACGACGAGCGTCGACAGCTACGGCAAAGGCCCTGAAGACATTGCGGGGCTTAAGTGGGTCTCCATTTATGCAGATAATGACGGGCTGAAGATACGGGAAAAAGTATTTTTCCTCGAAGACGTCTTCGAAGACAGCGGCGGCAAGGTGTATCTCCTTGACCCCGAGGTCAGGAAGATCGAGCTGGAATACTACGATGTTCCACAGAAGGGCATCGACAAAGAAGGCGAATGGGTGTCTGATTGGGACCCCGATGAAAAAAACTATCTGCCCGATGCGGTGAAGCTGAAGATGACCTTCGAACGGAAAGGCAAGACAGAGCACGTCCCGGAGATGATCGTCCATCTCAATGCGCGCAACAACCTGAATTTCTAAAGGCTACCTGCCGCGCAGAAGACGAGGCCAGACATGCTGAAAAACGCCGTACAATCGGCAGGATGTGTTGTGATTCACGTAAACGCAGGTTCAACGCATAATGTTTTCCTGGAAAGGTGGTTTGGCCCGCGTGTTGTTTTTAAGTGGAGCCTCGACTATGGCTGTTTTTCATCCTATCTGCCCTCGTTGGGATATATTATTTAAAGGCTGTATCGCCGCAGAGAATAAGGCGCTCGAAGCTCAGAATCTTCTTTTATAGGTAATATTCAAAATGACGTCGGGTGCGCCCGCGGTGTTGGGGTCTTCCGTAAGGGAGAACTCGATACTCTGCTTCCCCGGAGAATATCTGGCGCCGAATGTAAGCAGCGCCGCGATTCTGTCGATTGAGCCGATATCGGTTTTCGGAAATGGCGAGGTCTGGAAAGTTATCTGCCCCAGGAGTGAGACCTGTTTCCAGAGGGCCGCTTCGATGCCGGCCCCCGCGTGGTAGGAAGTGCGCAACCCGACATCCTCATGTGCCCTGAGCCTGCCGGGAAAAAGTATTCCGGCGTTCCAGTAAGACATGAATGTTTGGCTGATCTTCTTATCCGCGAGAAGCGTAAATCCTGTATCAAGTCCACCGCTTCCATGCCCGTCGCCGGCGTCACCGGTCGGAAACTCGACCTCTGCCCTGAGGCTTATTACCGGATCAATCGTCCT
>JAKAIZ010000125.1 GCA_021814065.1 Nitrospirota bacterium
TACAGAAATATCCAATAATATCAATGCAGTGGTCGGGGCAATGTAGGCACCAAAGTTGCTTGTCTTTCGCGTGATTAAGCGATTCATCTGTTATCCGGCATTTATTTGGAGGAATTTATGAAGAGGAATTCGAAAATAGGTTTATTTGTCATTTTGAGATTTGTTATTGCGGCGGGCATCTTCATCGCGCCTCAGGCGGTGCGCGGTGCCGCTATGGGCGATTACTGCCAGGTGCCGCCATTTGTTACCGGCGCAGTATCACCGAATGTAATGCTCGATGTTGACGTAAGCGGCAGTATGGGCTATGCTGCCTATCAGCAGGCATCCAACAGGCAGCGTTTCTGCAGTCTCAACACCAACATCGAATGCGAACCGGACCATACAAATGATTGCATCCGCAATTGGGGCACATGTGTCGGCGCCGGCCATGATAAATACTGCAGCGGCAATACCCACAGGGAATGCAATAAGGACTCGGATTGCACCCGCAACTGGGGCACGTGCACTTCCACCAATACGACGCTATCCTACGGTACCTGCAGCAACAACGAGACAAAGGGTTGCAGGGTCGACACCGTGACGACCGACTGCGGCGTAGGCAATACTTGCGCCGCAATAGATACATATGAAGGCTATTTCACCCCGGACAAAGATTACCTGGCCGGGTTCTGCAGCAACGATACGACCGTGGGCTGCGACGCTAACAATGAGTGCGGCTCCGGCAATACCTGTAATTTTATCGCCGGCTATTGCAGCGACAGCGGCATCGCCTGCACGTACGTCGGTGACCCTGCCTGTACGGGCACGAACGTATGCAGGCCGACGTATTATGAATATATCCGGACCGGGTCGACTTGCAACGTGCAGTATACGTACGATTGCAACAACAGCAATGATCCATCCTCAAGTCAGTGCCCGAACAGGACTCAGACCCGGCCTGGCGACGCACTGAACACCTGCTCGAAATGGTACTGCACGCCGAAGCACGCCCCGACGCTCATCTCGGGAGACTGCGGCACCCCGAGTTCAGGAAACTGGCTGAACTATCTCAATATGTCCCGAATCGACCTTCTGCGCTGGGCGATGACCGGCGGCAGCCCGGCAACCTGCACCCCTGCCAACAGCGGCAGCACCGGCGGCGCTAATTTCTGCGACCCCAGGATGTATCCGACCACCTCGGGCAAGATCGATACGGTATGCAAAAGCAATCTCCGGCTCGACAGTCTGGGGACCACCGGTAAGGGCTGTATCCTGAGGAGCAACGGGGCCAGCGGCGGCGGCGGCCGCAGGACCGATACGTCTGTTTCAGTGGCCGTCCCCTGGTCGAGGCTCATGGAAGGGCTATCTTTTCAGTTCGACCAACTTCCGGTCAAGCCCAGGATGGGCGCTTATTTCTTCGAGAATTCGGGGGTTGACAGCAACTATGTCTACATCGGCGATTTCACCTCGGCTGCCAGCAGGGCGAGCTTTAATTACCAAAACCTTATTACAGAGGTGAATGCAACCCCTCCCGGCGGTTCGACTCCGACTGGCCCTGCGATGTGGGACACACTGAACTATTTAAAACAGAACACCCCATCCTATGGCGGCATCAACGCTACGTCCGCTTCCAACTGGAAGAGCCCGATGTATGACTGCCCCGACAAAGGCGGGACAAACTGTAAATACATCCCCTGTGCGAAGAATTTTGTGCTCCTGATGTCGGACGGTTTATGGAACCAGCCCACTTGCAGTATCGACGATACCGGCTCAGACCCTGTTGTGCCGGCGTATGACATGCATAAGGGATTTACGAACTCACAAACAAATGTGAACACAAAGGTGGCTTCGGTCTATACGGTGGGGATGTTCGTTGGCGAGTATGGCGCAAAGGCCCTCCAGAATGTCGCGATGTACGGCAGTTTCGATTATAATGCGACCACCCAGCCTTATCCCGGGAACACGGGCGGCCTGCCATCGGCCACCTGCAATCCGACGGATTCGGGGGCGGCCTGTTCGAGCGCCAAGGGCAGCATTTGTTCTAACCTGCCGCCATCTTCCACGGACTGGGACAAAGACGGCAATGGCGTTCCCGATACCTACTTTGTTGCGGACGATGCGCTCACAATCAGATCGAACATCATGAATGCTGTTCTCGATATGCTTGCAAAAGTGACTTCCGGCACCGCTGCCTCGGTGCTTGCGTCCGGCGAGGGAAGTGGCGCAAATATCGCCCAGGCGATCTATTACCCGAGACGTTCGTTTTATAGCGGCGCTGTGGACTGGGCCGGCGGTCTCCAGAACTTTTGGTACTATGTCGACCCTCAGTTCGTCAACAGTAACATAAGGGAGGAGGGAGGCACGCGGGATTATGTGCTCGACATACTTGCTAACAACGACATTACAGACCTTCACAAAAAAGATTATATCCTTCAGTTCTACTATGACTCAGGCGAGCAGAAGGCCAAGGCAAGACGGTTCTACGGCCTCTCAACGGGAGGCGCTGGCGCGCAAGTGGATACCGTCGATTTCGAGTCGTTAGGAAATCTATGGGAGGCCGGAAAGTTGCTTTGGGCGAGAGACCCTGCCGACAGGGTGATATATGCTCCCCTGACGGGCACTTATCCGATTACTTTTTACCCGGCGAGCACCAGCATTGCAAACAAGTTCTCGATAGACAACCTTACTGCGCTGCGGCCTCTTCTGAATACCGACGCCTCAACTGCCGCTGACCCTGCTAAGACGACCGAAAACAATGCGCTTGCGACTAACATCATCAACTGGGTACGGGGCACGGATTTCGCTGACGGCTTTGCGCAGACATACACGACCGGGACAGAAACATATCGGCGAAGGACAGTGGCAGTCGACGAAACTTCGGGCACAAACGTATGGAAACTTGGGGACATCATCGATTCAACTCCTCGCATATCTTCATGGGTGCCTCTGCATTATTACGACAAGACATACAAGGATAATACCTATACGAATTTCGTCACCGACGACGGCTCGACGCTTGCCTCTGATTCAACCGCCAGGTACCGAAACAGGGGGACAATCTTTGTCGGAGCGAACGACGGTATGCTCCATGCATTCAAGCTCGGCAGGCTCGGGTTGCAGTGGCAAAGCCAGACGCCCACTCAGAAGGCCACGCTCAAGTACTGCTCGGGCAACCCTTCTATGGCATGCGCACAGGATTCAGACTGTGGGGGCGTGGCCGGAAGCTGCACGACCGACACCGACCTCGGAAAAGAGATATGGGCATTTATCCCAAAGAGCGTGTTGCCCTATCTTAAATACACAAAAGACAATGACTACTGCCACCTTTATGCAGTGGACCTTACGCCTTACCTCTTCGATGCGAGCATCGGGGTGCCTACTGGCTGTAGCGGCGATTACTGGACCTGCACCAAATCCGCCTCTACCTGGAGGACGGTGCTTATAGGCGGCATGAGATACGGCGGCGCATGCAGGAACACCGGGGTTGCCTGCAACGGCGGGACTACCGACTGCGTCAATACGCCGGTCAGCGGGATTGGATATTCCTCCTACTTCGCTCTCGATGTCACCGACCCGTACAACCCAAAACTCTTATGGGAGTTCAATGATCCGCAACTCGGGTTTACGACAACAGGGCCGGCGCTCGTGAGGATCAGCTCAAGGACGGTAAATGGCACATCAAGCGCGCCCGATGCCAATGCCGCCACCAACGGCAGATGGTTTGTCGTCCTTGGATCCGGCCCCACCGGTCCGATAGAGACGAACGAACATCAGTTCATGGGGAGGTCAGACCAGAACCTGAGATTGTTTATTCTCGATCTGAAGACGGGATCTCTGCTGCGGACTATTGATACCGGGATTACGAACGCCTTTGCAGGCTCGATGCTTAACGCCACCCACGACAGCGATCTCGACTACCAGGACAATGCGGTTTATGTGGGATATACGAAGAAGGTTTCGAGCGGCACTACCTGGACCGACGGCGGAGTTTTGAGGCTTCTAACGAGGGAAGGCCGCTCCGGCAGCAACCTGGCGGGCTCCGGCGCCTGTGCATCCGACATGACGGCTTTGAACCCGAACTGCTGGGTATTCGGCAGGGTCCTCGACGGCATCGGCCCGGTGAACTCTTCGGTCGTGCGGCTGCAGGAGCCCGGTGGGAACCTCTGGCTCTATGCCGGCACCGGAAGGTATTTTTTCAAGTTGAGTACCGCAGTCGACGATGCGGCTGGCCAGAGGCACCTTATCGGGGCAAAAGACCCCTGTTTTGTGACGGGATCATTCAAGAGCGATTGTTTGACTACTTCCGACCCGAACACCGCGCTTGAGCCGTCTGGCACTGTGCTCGGATTGTCCGACCTCGACACCGTCGATCTTACGACCACGGCAGGCGTTGCCGCGGCAAAGGGATGGAAGATCCTTCTTGATGCGGCTGATTCTTCGGTAGATGCCGATGCGGAGCGCGTGATTACCGACCCTCTGGCAAGCGTCTCGGGGCTCGTCTATTTCACGACCTTCAAGCCCTATGACACTCCCTGCAAGACCGGCGGGACTACGGCACTATGGGCGGTGAAATACAATACGGCCGAGGCCGGCGGCGCCCTGCTGAAAGGCAAGGCCCTGATACAGGTCTCTACAGGAAGTATAGAGCAGGTGGACCTCGCGACCGCTTTCACCCAACGAGGCAGAAGAAAGACTACAGACATGGAAGGCGTGCCGCCCACGGCGCAGGGTCTGTCTCTTATCTCGGCCCCGCCGCCGGTGAAGAGGGTCTTGCATATGAGGGAGAGATAGTAGATAATTAAGGGCGCCGATGAGATATGTTTTTTCAAATAGAGGTTTCACCCTGATAGAGCTGATCATCGTAATTGCCATAGTAGGGATACTCGTCGTGGCCCTTGGGTTTCAATACCAGGGATGGCAGCAGCGGTACAGAGTCGAGAGCCAGGTGCGACAGGTGCAGGCGGACCTTATGACCGCCCGCATGAGGGCGATGCAGCGGGACAGGATTTACCGGATGACTTTCGGCCCGAACAGTTATAGCCTCCAGGCGGCAACCGACGACGCCGGTACCACATTTGCGTCTGCCCCGGGCTGGACTACGGCAATGCGGCTTGAATATCCCCCTTCCTGGACGAGCACCGTGGATTTCAATGCCAGGGGGATGGCCATTGCGCCTGCCACGGTGTCGACGACCGTATTGCCGATATGGTTTTCGGACGGAGGTGCAGGGAGCGACGTTGACTGCATCGAGATATCACAGACGAGGATAGGCATAGGAAAGTGGGGGACGAGTTGCAATGTTAAATGAGAAGGGACTTTCATTGGTCGAGGTGATGGTCGCGCTTCTGGTGCTTCTCTTTGTATCGCTTGCGCTCATGCAGACCGCGCTTGTCAGCATCGAGTCGAACATGAAGAACACGCTCAGGGACGAGGCTGTCAGCATTGCAGAGGGAAAAATGAGCGAGGCGAAGCACCTTATTTTCAATAATACTATGACGAACCTTAAGTCGGACGGATATCCTAACCCAGATACCGATGTAAATGGTATTAGTATCGTCCCCAGCGCGGCGCTCTGCCCGCCAGGGTACTGGTCCACCTTCGGCAGCAATGGGGTGGTAGTCCGGAAAAACCTCAAGAAAGTGACGAATTTCAATTTCTGCACGAACAGGACTGTCACCGAAAACGGAGGGGACGGTTCGCTTGACACGCCCGACGCGATAAGCAGGCAGGTGAGTATCACGGTCGGATGGACATGGAAAGGCGAGGAGTATTCGCATATGCTCACCTCGATGGTCGAAAGAAGTGATTAGGAACGAAAGAGGGTTCAGCCTCGTCGAACTTATGATCACGATGGTGATCTTCGTCCTCGTGATCATGGCTTCTTCCCAGATATTTACGGCGCTTCTGACCCAGTTCAAGCAGCAGAGCACGATCGCAGAGACTAATATCGAGGGGGTGGTAGGACTCGACATCCTGAGGCGCGACCTCGCCCATGCCGGATTCGGCCTGCCCTGGGTCATGAACGGGGCAACGTACACCGAGGCCGTGGCTGAAAGCGGCCAGACCTTCTGGGTCGACCGTGAGCTAAACGATGGCCCGCCGAACAATCCGATTCGGGGGGCCGATCAGGGAGATCCAGTTTCAAATCCTCCTGCTGCTTTTCGTACGCTGAACGGTGACTGCAATGATTCCACCAATCTAAATAGTTCAACCACCCCTGGGATACATGATGGCGCTACTGGCTCTAAGACGCCGAAGACCTGTGCCGATGTGCTTGCGATCAAGTCGACGAACGTGGCGATGAACGACGCTGCGCAGAGATGGTCGTACATCACGAACAGGGGCTCATGGAACACTATCATGAGCTGGGGGACAGGCAATGATGCTCCGCAGAACAATGACTTTATTTCCATAATCGCGCCGATCGATGGTGCTAACCAGCATTCTCTGAAATGGACGTCCGGAAGCGCGGCATGGACGACATACGGAGACAGCATATCGCCCGCGCCCGCGGATAACAGTTTCGACACCTATGTGATTTACGGACTCGGAAACGACGCCACACCGAAAAGGCCCTTTAACCGTGCCGACTACTATGTGAAAAGACCGGCCTCAGGCATGCCGTCAAGGTGCGCCCCGCATACAGGCATTCTCTATAAAGCGTTTCTCAACCAGAGCAATGGCTTACATACTGAGACGCCGCTGCTGGACTGCGTGATCGACTTCCAGGTCGAATTCCAGTTTGATGCAAGCGTCCCTGCGACATCGTGCTGGCAGCCTGTGCCACCAAGCGGAGACAAGATATGCAACGACATCAGCCATCTCACAGCTGCAGATATAAGGGGGCCTTTGGGCCAGCCGCCGGCGCTTAGGGAAGTGCGTGTCTATATCGTTGCCCAGGAAGGCCGGCGAGATACAAGTTACGATTTTTCGAGGGAAGCGGTCTCCACGATCGAGATGCTCGGGACCCAGTCTCAAACGCGTCCCTTCGTCAATCTGAAAAATGCGGTGGGTGATCCCGAATATAAGTATTACCGGTGGAAACTCTATACGCTGACAGTGAAGCCGACGAATCTGAGATAAAATGCGTGTAATGAATTGCGGAGGTTTGAGATGAAACGGCTGAAAAGTGAAGACGGAATTGCGCTTGTAATGGTGCTGGTCCTTGCGGCGATATCGCTTGCGATCATGGCAGCGCTGGTATTCATGCTCACTGCCTCGACCGAGATCTCGGGCATCCAGAAGAGGTACAAGACAGCGACCGACGCCGGGAAAGGCGGCGCCGATGTGTTTTATCAGGTGATTGCGCGGCGCGGAAATGCGACCGACACGACAAATTTTCTGTCACAGATATATCCGTTGGATACCACTAAATATGGCGTGAATACCCCGGCCACCTGCACGGGGACGAACGCCGCCGGTGTGGCCATGACCGGCCTCGCAGCGAAACTCAACACCCCGTCTTCTTCCTGGTCCGGATGCGACAATTCCGTGGTGATCGACCCTGTAACCGGGACGAGCTACGATATGTTCATCGATCTGCCCTCAGGCACCGGGACATACAGGGTATATGCCAAGATCGTCGATACGCTCGAGGGCAACAGCTCCGGCGATACAGGCCTGATCAAGTCCGGGGTGGTGAATGCGAACGCCGGCGAGGTGCCCGCTATGAACAAACCGTATGTCTACACCATCGAGGTCGACGCGGAAAATCCGAATAATCCGATGGAAAGGGCGAAGTATTCGATCCTTTACCTTTATTGATGTGAAAGCGCTTTTTGTTATCGCCTTATCGCTGGTCCTTTTTTCCTGCTCTTCAGAGAAGGCGGCAGACACAGGCGCCGGAAAGACCGGCCAGGAGCCGGCTTCTGCCGCTGGTCAGGCATCGCCGATCAAACAGGCCGCTCCGGAATATTCCCTCGAGGTGGTGCCGGCTAATGCGGACAGGAACTCCACGCTGGCGACCATCCCGCATGGCTTCAGCGAAACAGGCGCCAAGATAGAATGGCTCGTTAACGGCAATCTCGTTGCATCGGGCAATGTGTATAAACCTTCCGGGGCCGTGAGAGGAGATACTGTCCAGGCGAAGATCACTGTAAACGGAAGGGATGTATCGTCGAACATTATTCATATAATGAACACCCCGCCGGCAATGACAAAGGTGAAGATCATGCCGGAGGTATTCAAGCCTGGAGACACACTCTATGTGGACGCCGAGGCAAAGGACATAGACGGCGATAACGTTACTATCCTGTATGAATGGACGAGAAACGGCGAACCGGCTGGAAACGGCAAGACGATCGAGGGCCCGTTAAAGAGGGGCGATAAAATCGTTATCAAAATCACGCCCTTTGATAACGAGGCCTACGGGGCGCCTATTACACTGACGAGAGAGTTCCGGAACATGCCCCCCACGATTACAGGGCACACGAAGACTAATTTCGACGGCAAGCTTTGGACCTATCAGGTGAAGGCGTCAGACCCGGACGGCGATCCGCTCACTTATGCGCTCAAAGAGGGGCCCAAGGGCATGACCATCGATCCCGATAGCGGTCTTATCACGTGGAACGTGCCGGATGATTTCACCGGCAAGACGACCTTCAGCGTCAAGGCAGAAGACGGCCACGGAGGTGAGGCGAGTTATGCCGCGAAGGTCACCATAAAGAGCGCAGCGGAAAAATAATTTCTTGGCGGCTGCCAAAATTTATAAAATACCTCCTGCCGCATAATTCCTCCCTTTGGCAAATCCCGAAAGCATTCGGGACCGACAAGAGGGAATGACACCCAACTACTGCACTTATCAGAGTAATTTTTAGTACCGCGCGGCACCGCTATTGTCAGTCATAACCAGTTGATTTTAGGCGTTTTTATCCCATGAAAATTCTTTCTCCGGCCGGTCCTCTTCATTGACTTGGATCTCTCCGTAAAGGTAATATTTCTGTATGCATTCACACGCGGATTTTGTCTCCCTCCATCTCCACACTGAATACAGTCTGCTGGACGGGGCGATACGGATAAAGGAATTGATCGAGAGGGCGAAGGAGTTCAAAATGCCGGCCCTTGCCATGACAGACCACGGCAACCTCTTCGGCGCGGTGGAGTTCTACAAACAGACGACGAAGGCAGGCATCAAGCCTATTATCGGCTGCGAGGTCTACGTTGCACCCGGCAGCAGGACCGACAGGGGAGGGACCGAGGGCAAAGAAGAGGCATCGTTTCATCTCATCCTCCTTGCGAGGGACAACGCAGGATACAGAAACCTCGTGACGCTCGTTACAAAGGCCTATCTGGAAGGGTTCTATTACAAGCCGAGGATCGATATGGACCTCCTGGAACAATACAGCGGCGGGCTGATCGGGCTTTCGGCCTGCCTCAAAGGTGAGATCCCCTACTGTCTGCAGCGGGGGATGGTCGACAGGGCGCGGGAGAGGGCGCTGCAGTTCAAGCATATCCTCGGTCCGGAGAACTTTTACCTCGAAATACAGGAGAACGGCCTGACCGAGCAGAGCGAGGCTAACAAGAAACTGATCGAACTTGCCCGGGAGCTCCATGTAGGCGTTGTGGCGACGAACGACTGCCATTACCTGAAGCGCGAGGACGCAAAGGCGCATGAAGTGCTCCTCTGCATCCAGACCGGCAGGACGATGAAGGACGCCACGAGGATGAAATTTACGACGGACGAGTTCTACTTCAAGTCGCCGCAGGAAATGAAGGAGGCGTTCAGGGAGGTCCCCGAGGCGATTGCGAATACCATCAGCATCGCCGAGCGGTGCAACGTCGAGTTCGTGCTCGGCGAAAGCCTTCTGCCGCAATACCAGGTCGAAACAGGCGAGAGTCCGGATGACTTTCTCACGGCACTTGCGGCGTCCGGACTGGACCGGAAATTCGGCGGAAATCCGCCTGAGGCTTACCGGGAGCGGCTGAGACACGAACTCGAAGTGATCCGGAAGATGGGCTACGCCTCTTACTTTCTGATCGTCTGGGACTTCATAAGCTTCGCGCGTTCGAAGGGGATACCGGTAGGCCCCGGCAGAGGTTCTGCCGCCGGCAGTCTTGTGTCCTACGCAGCCGGCATTACCGAGATCGACCCGATCAGGTATAATCTCCTCTTCGAAAGGTTTTTGAACCCCGAGAGGATCAGCATGCCGGACATAGACGTCGACTTCTGCCAGGACAGGCGGTCCGAGGTGATATCATATGTCTCCGAGAAATAC
>JAKAIZ010000126.1 GCA_021814065.1 Nitrospirota bacterium
GGTGGACGCGGTCGCTTCGATGATCTACCTCGATTATTCGAGAAAGCCGGGCGAATGGATACCGAACAAGTACGGGGGGAACGAGAACCTGGAGGCGATCTCGTTCATCAAGAAGTTCAACGAGATAACGCACGAGTACTTTCCCGGTATATTGACGATCGCAGAGGAGTCTACGGCGTGGCCTGCTGTTTCGCGGCCCGTCTATCTCGGCGGACTCGGGTTCGATATGAAATGGAACATGGGATGGATGAACGACATGCTGGTATATATATCGAAAGATCCGGTCCACAGGAAATACCATCACAATAATCTTACCTTCGGCCTCGTCTATGCATTTTCCGAAAATTTCATCCTCGTTTTCTCCCATGACGAGGTTGTACACGGAAAGCGGTCGATGCTGAGCAAGATGCCGGGTGACGTCTGGAGGAAGTTCGCGAGCCTAAGGCTTCTTTACGGGTTCATGTACGGCCACCCCGGGAAGAAGCTCCTCTTTATGGGGGATGAATTCGGGCAGTGGGACGAATGGAAATTCGACGGGAGTCTCGACTGGCAGCTCCTTGACCGGGAAGAGCACCGCGGCCTTCAGAAGTACGTCCGTGATCTGAATGCCCTCTACGTCTCCGAGCCTGCTCTCCACGAAGTGGATTTCGCGCCTGCCGGCTTCGAGTGGATCGATTTCCGGGATACGGAAAACAGTGTCGTCTCCTTTATACGGCGGGCAGAAGACCGTGACGACTATGTCGTGGTAGTCTGTAATTTCACTCCAGTTCCCAGAAAGGGTTACAGGATCGGTGTACCCGAGAAATGTTTTTACCGCGAGATACTGAACAGCGATTCACAGGTATACTGGGGAAGCAACGTCGGGAACATGGGTGGGGTCGTCTCCGACCCCGTTCCGTGGCACGGCAAGGCATGCTCGATGAAGATCGTTATGCCGCCGCTTGCGATAGCGATCTTTAAGCCTGAGCGCTAAGGCAGCACACCTGAGCTATCTGCTTCGTACTCCGCTTCGCTTAAGTAGTTGGTACGGAGGCCGGCGGCTTCCTTCGGACGGTATTTTGTCAATTCCTGTCCGAGAGTTTCATAGAGCTTCGGAAGCCAGGAGGGTGATACACGGATTTCGGAATGCGGGGTATTCGTTCGCAGGTCGTAGGGAGCGATAACCATTTTTACCTTCTCAATGCCTGTCCGCGCAGTCAGCACAAACAATTCCTCGATCGCCTGATCGCCGACTGCAATGCAGCCTTTCGACTTGGTTTTACCGTGCAGGTAAATGTCACCACCCAGATGGGACCGGCCGTCGGACTTTGCCATCAGACGGTCGAAACCGTTTGGATAGTCGAGTTTCATCGAAAGGTGAAACCGGCTGTTCGGGTTCAGTTCAGTGATCCGGTAAATCCCCTCCGGGACCTGACCGTCCCCCGCTTTCTCTTTAGGTCCCAGCCCGCCGCTGGCACCGTAGACATCATAAGTTGCGACATAGACCCATTGGTGGTCCTTCTCAGCCCAGACTTCGAGTTCCAGCTCATCCTTCAGTCCGATAAAAGTGACACGGGAAGGGGGATAGGAAAGACCGGCCTTCTCGAAATACGGTTTCAGGTGTGATTCCGCACGGGGCCCAATCTCCCTCATCACATCGGCGACGGTCCGTCTTCCGGCCGGCGCAGAAGGATGCGAAGGGGCGGTACCGTCGTAGCCAAAGGCGCCAAGCGCGAAGTAAAGTAAAAACAGTACGAAGAACGAAAAGGTCCTCTTCATCTGCAGTCCCTGCCATTCAGTTGCCCATTGCGCGGAGCGCAAAAGAGGTATACTATTATTGCGGGCGCAAGACAAAGAGCAGAGAACTGCGGCGTCGAACTTCTTGTTGAAGAGGATGTAACCATATGAACAAAACTCTGTCTATGATAGCATTTTTCATCCTTATTTTCCAGCTGCAGGAGGCGGGAGGCGAAGTGTTTCCCTATCATGACGGCGAAACGGTACTGGGTACGGTAGAGACCTATAAAACGAAGGCCGATGAATCACTTATAGAGATCGCGAGAAAATTCGACCTTGGATATAACGAGATTACGGATGCGAACCCGGCCCTTGACCCGTTTGTCCCCGGACAGGGGGCGTCCGTGGAGATTCCGACCGCGTGGATATTGCCAGACACCGTATTGCACGAAGGCATTGTGATCAATGTTGCCGAGTTGAGGCTGTATTTTTTTTATGAGATCGCCGCAAGGAAGTTCGTCAGGACTTTTCCAATCGGCATAGGCAGCGAGGGTCATGATACGCCGATCGGAGAATTCAAGGTAATAGAAAAGATCGTGCACCCGGCATGGCACGTCCCCGAGTCGATCAAGGAAGAAAAGCCCTGGCTGCCCGACGTAGTGCCTCCAGGGCCGGACAACCCCCTCGGTTCGCATGCGATGAGGCTTTCCGATCCGACAATCCTTATCCACGGCACGAACAAACCTTTTGCCGTCGGCAGGAGAGCAAGCCATGGGTGCTTACGCCTTTATCCCGAGGACATTCCCTCTCTTTTCAAGTCGACACCTCCTGGAGTGAGGGTTACAATCGTCAGTCAGCCGGTCAAGGTTGGCGTGAAAGACGGCAGGGTATATGTGGAGGCCCACCGGGTCGACCCTGAATATGATGTCGATTATTTTGAAGATGCTGTGCAGATGCTCACGAAGAAAGATCTCATCGGCCGCGTTGACACGAAGAAGCTGCATAACGCAGTAGAGGAAAAGAAGGGGATACCTGTAGACATTTCGGACTGAAAGGGCCTATCTCTAAAAAATGAAATGCAACATGGCATGAATTAATTTTTGTTGACTCTGTCTGCTGTCGGTTTTCAGCAGGAAGAAGCTACTTCCTTTTGTAAAGACCGATGATCTCGGCCTGCGAGATGATGTGACCTTGCATCGCTTTTTCGATCTCGGCCTTACTCGAATTAGGACCGGGGTTGAGAAGGGCATCGAGCGCGTAGAGCTTGAAGAAGTAACGGTGGGTCCCGGAAGGCGGACAGGGGCCGCCGTATGCATGTTTTCTGAAGTCGTTGATGCCCTGGATAGCCCCTTTCGGGACGGAATCCTCTTTGATTTCTGAGGTTTCCGGGGCGATGTTCCAGAGGACCCAGTGCACCCATGTGCCGGCAGGCGCGTCAGGGTCGTCGACGATTAAGGCCAGGGATTTTGCGCCGGGAGGGACATTCCGGATCGCGAGAGAGGGATTTACGTCCTTTCCGTCACAGGTATGTTTTGCCGGGATGTTCCCGTTGTGCCCGAAGGCCGGGCTTGATATCGTAAGTTCGCTCATCTTTGTCGCCTCCTTTGCGGTAAAAGCCTCGGAAATCTGGATACCGACGAAGACCACCAGTAGTGAAAGCAGTAGAAGCGGTCTCTTTCGTATTTTCATACACATAATGTTAGCAGGATTTCGGGAAATGTCTATGGGGGAACCCGCTGCCCTTGGTCCCGGCAGTCATACCGTTTTTGCCACCGCGGGAAATCATGCAACTAAGAAAAGGTCATGGCCGGGTTTACAGTGAGGAGAGCAGTCTGTCCCAGACCACATGGAGCTGATTATGGAGCATATGGTCCGAGTCGAGTTCGGTCAATGTCACCAGATCCGGAAATTTTCGGACGTATTCCCTGCTCCGGGTTACCGGTATTGTTTCGTCGTTCCGGCCGTGAAGGATATCGATCTGCACGGGTGGGGGCACCGCTTCGGAAAAGCGAAGGCCATCGAGGTAGAAGTCGTATCGCAAGGGAAGCTCTTCGATGAATTTGTAGTGGAAGACCCGTGTCGTACCGCTTTCCTTCCATCGGGAGAGCGCTTCACTGCGAAATGAAAGTGCGCCGAAGGAGAGCACCGGGGCGAGGAAAAGGAGTCGCGTGGCCCCGCTGAACCGTTTCGTGTAGTGGAGAGCGACCAGGCATCCGAGAGAACTTGCGACGATGAGTGGCTCGTGGACGTCATGGTCGATCGAGAACTGCCGGAGCCGGTCGATCATGCCGGTCACGGTGAGATATTCGAAGTCCGTCCGTTCCGGATTGAAATCGGGCGCCAAGAACCGCGCCCCGGATATTCCGCCGAGGCGGTCCGACAGATAGCGGGCCTTGGCCGCGGTCGAGGACGAACTGAACCCATGAAGATAAAGTACGGTCTTTTCCATTTCTCCCCTGTGGGAAAGTATAGCACGTATGCACCGCAGCGGGTACCGTGATAGCGGTCTTCGGTGCCCAGTACTATACTAGTATAAAAAAGAGCGGGGGAAGGAGAGCTGATGTTCCTCAGGATCGGCCACCGTGGTGCCAAGGCACATGAAACCGAGAATACGCGCGAAAGTTTTGGAAAGGCCATCGAGATGGGGGTGAATGCCATTGAGCTCGATGTGCGGAGTTCGGCCGACGGCGGGTTGGTCGTTATCCATGACGACAATCTGAAAAGGGTTTACGGCAAGAGGCGTCGCGTGAAGGAGGCGACGCTGCGGGAACTGAAAGATCTCACGGGCAACAGGATTATGACTCTGGGAGAGGCGTTACGGTTCGTCAAGGGTAAGATCGAAAAAGTTCTGGTCGAGCTGAAGGAAGCTGGATATGAAAAGAAGGTCCTCGGAGTAATCGGAAGAGAAAGAGTGAAGGGCATGGCTATTCTCGTCTCGTTTCACGAAGAGGTGCTTTCACGCGTGAGGGAGGCGGACAAAAAAATAGAGACGGGCCTCATCTATGCGAGATATAAGAATCCGGTGAAGGCCGCGCTGGCGCTGCAGGCGCAGTACCTCCTTCCTCTCTACAGGTTTGTCCATGCCAGAGACGTCGAGAGGGCGCACGCGAACGGACTGAAGGTGGTTGTCTGGACGATCAACACAAGGGAGAAGGTGACGGAATACATCGCCAAGGGCGTAGACGGCATCGCCAGCGACGACCCGGATATTTTCCGGGAGATCGCATAAGCTAAGTTCTATGCCCGGGGCATGTTAGGCGTTTCGTGCCAGGGATGTTCGGTAATTTCGAGGCGCTCGACGCCGTGCCTTTGAAACTCGTCCCAATATTTTGTCTCGTGTACCTCGAGCAGTTCCCACAGCTCTCCGCGGTCGAGGGCCTCCAGCTGCTGTTCCCCTATTTCTCTGCGAAGGTCTCTTTCCGAAAGGTGCTTGGCAAGCTGCGACCAGAACGCGTCTTCTTCGAAATCCTCAACGAAGTCCATGGCCGGGCCGTTTTCCTCAAGCGCCCTGGTCGGGTAATAGCGGTCCTGCGCAGCAGCGTGTTCGACAAGTTCCTCGTAACCGAAGTCCTTTGCCAGAGAGAATATCTTTTGTTCGAGGTCGCGATATAGTTTTGTTTTAGGGGGTTCTTCAGCCTTATGGGCGTGGAGGACCCAATCTGCGATCTGTAGCAGATCAAGCAGCGCGCGATATTCTTTTTTTGTAAAATCGATCTTCATATTACCTCCGGTATGACCTGTCTTCAGGCCTGCGTCCGGCCTTTCGCGGGCACGGTTTGCAATGGTAGCATGTCCGGCAATATAATGCAACGGGGCGAAAAAATAGAGGCTGTTGTGCTGACGTGGAGAGGCCGGGAAAAAGGCTCCCTTCCGGGCGGTCGCCCGAAAGGGAGAAGGAGGGTTATCGAATAATCCTGTCTCAGGAGGCGGGCTGCATGACCGTTGCCTTTATCACCGGCTTTAGCATAAACTTCCCGTTTCCCTGGGCCACTACGGACTTTTTTCCGTCAAGGTCGAGGACAAGATCCACCGTCTTGCCTTCTTCGACCGTGAACTGATGGATGACCTTTATCCCGGTTGTGTCTTCGGTCGGGATGGTAAGGGGCACCTCAACATCCTCTCCGTCCTGGGAATACACCACAGAATTGCTGAAGGGCGGCTCGGTCCCGCTGTTGGGGACGACTATCAGCCGTATCTGCTGATAATGGCCGGCCTCAAGAGGCAATAGGCCAAGTTCCTGGCTGGCGCCGGTGCCGATGCCGCTGCCCGAGCCACCACCGCAAGACGCTAACATCGCGCACAAAAACATGTACAGCACAAACCGTTTCACCATATCAGAAACCTCCTCGTAAATTTTAGTCCCGTCACCGCCCCGGATAAATCCACATCACCTCCTTTATCGTTGTAGCAAAAAAAAGCCTGCCTCCCGGGAAGGAAGCAGGCTGCACTTTCCGAAAAAGCCAAAGGCAAACATCCCGGACTTTCTAATCGTGCACCCCGTTTCTTCGGCAGCCCGGCAGTCCTTCCGAATGTCAGGACCCGTGGCTTTGTGCCCCAGGATTTCTCGTGGTTTACCTTTTCGGAAACAAGAACCTATTTCTCTGTTTTCTTAATATATGGGTCTATGGTACCTCCGCTATGTATAACTTAATATATTTTTATTACAAGCAAATATCATGCATTGCTGGTGGAAGAAAAAAAATAATAAAAGCGGCAAGATAAGTTGAGCGCCTGATAGCAAAGTGCCAAAAGACGGCATATTTATGATACGAATTGTGGCAGATGGAACAAGGTCCTGAGCGAAGGATTGCCGGCTACCGTTTTCCACTCCATGGTAGTAAAATAAGGCAGGAGAAGAAGATGGCAAAAGGCGGAGAAGAAGCAAAAGTTCCGGTCAGAAGCCGGGTGAAGAAGAAGGCCGCTAAAGCAGCGGTGACTGAAACGGATGACTGCCGGTGCAAGGAGATGTCGAAGAAGACCCCGCGCGAACTCCTCAAGGTGGCGATAGACGACCTTTCCTTCTGGAAAAAGAAGAAGTGATGTGACAAAGGGAAGCGGCCGCCGAACGCGCTCGCCGCAATGCCTGCCGACAAAGTACCGATTGGTGCGTTTTTCAGAAAATTTCCTCTCTCCAGGGTGCCTCCTTGCTTTTGCGATTAACACCCCTTGTTCTACCACCATATATAAGACCTTTACCATAGAATTGCCCGCTGCGCAATTAAAAGAGGGTGAACCTCCGCTTGTATCTGCCGGGGCCCCAGTCCGTTATGTAGTCTTTTTAGCTCCATTGCATCGAGAAGTCCGTCTGCTGCCGTTGATATGGATCATATTTCAAAAAAATGCGGAAAAACGCGATATTTCAAAATTTCTTCATAATATTACGTTAAATTTTAGTAGAATAAACGGAAATCCGGGGGAGGTGAGAGACGCGTTGACAACATCGCTTTGATGTGAGACATTTGTCTTGGGGAGGCCCTGCGGGCCTTCGAGTTGTACAAACAAGGGTATTCGGTGAAGAAGATCAAGGAAACCGTTGAAAAAGAATTCAGACGATAAAAGTAAGGGAGAGAAAGTAATGAAGAAGATTCTGATATTTGCAGTAATGATGATTCTCGCAGCAGGTGCTGCGTATGCAAAAAATTACGAGGTGACAAAGAAGGTCGGAGGGTATGAGGTGACCGTGACTCTCGACAAAAACCCGCCGGTTGCAGGCGGCGACAATAATGTTACGGTTACGGTAAAGGACGCTTCAGGTAAGGCAGTGACTGACGCGAAGGTGTTCGTCGACTATTCGATGCCCGCGATGCCCGGTATGCCGGCGATGAAGTATAAGACAAAGGCTACCCCCGGGGGCAGCGAATATAAGGGGAAGATGAATTTCTCGATGAGCGGGTCATGGAATGTAGCGGTGAAGGTGATGCGAGGAGGAAAGACATCGACTGTGAAGTTCAGCGTCGACGTGCAGTAGGTCGGCATGCAGGGGGACGGCGCGTAATGGTACTCAGCCGAAGAACTGTCGGGAAGCGGCTTCTGCCGCGCTGGGCACCCGTCCTCCTCGCGTGTATCTTCCTTCTCGGCGGCAACGTGAGTGCCGCTGAAAATCTGGAGCTTCAACCTCTGATCGATGAGGCGCTGAAGAACAGCCCCGAAGTGATCGCCTCGGAGGCGAGGGCCGATGCGGCGCGGTTCAGAATACCCCAGGCGAAGAGCCTGCCGGACCCCATGTTCATGGTCGGCTACCAGAACGAGGGGTTCGACCGGTATTCCTACGGCGAGACCCTCATGTCCGCCTGGATGTTCTCGGCCTCCCAGCTGTTTCCGTTTCCCGGGAAGCTTGGGTTAAGAGAAGAGTTCGCATCGAAGGACGCGGAGACTTTTGGGGATCTCCATGTGTCGACAAGGCTGAGGGTGTCGGCGAAAGTGAAGGAGCTTTATTACGACCTCCTGCTCGCCTACAAGGACCTCGAACTGGTCAGGGCGAAAACGGCCCTCTTCTCACAGATCGAGGACGCTGCGCTTGCGCGATACTCCTCCGGAAAAGGCTCGCAGCAGGAGGTCCTGATGGCCCAGGCCGAAAAATATATGCTCCTCGAGAAAGAGGAGATGTTCAGGCAGAAGATCCAGTCGACCGAGGCGATGCTCAATACGACTGTCGGAAGGGACGTGAACGCGCCGCTCGGAAGGCCGGTCGAGCCCGCATACCGCCCGTATGAAGAAAGCATGGACAGGCTTCTGATGATCGCATATGAAAGGTCTCCTGAGATCAAGGCGAAAGAGAGGATGGTCGCCGCCTCCCGGGTGAAGGTCCTGCTTGCCAAGAAGGAATATTATCCTGATTTTACCGTTTCCGCAGAATATGACAGAAAGGGCGGGCCCTTTATGGACATGTGGGCGCTCAGGACATCGGTCAATATCCCTCTCTATTATAAGACAAAGCAGAGGCAGGGAGTTTTCGAGGCCGAGGCGCTGCAGGTCGGGGCCAAGAACGATCTCGAAGCGACCAAACTGCTGATCGCCTCGGGCATCAGGGACAACTATTCCATGGTCAGGACTGCGGAAAAACTTATGAACCTGTATAAAAACGGTCTGATCCCCAAGACATATCAGGATTTCGATTCGGCCCTTTCCGGGTACGTTACCGGCAGGGTGGATGCGCTCACGGTCATATCGAGACTCAAGGCGCTTCTTGAATATGAGACCCTGTATTGGGGACAATTCTCCGAGAGGGAAAAGGCTATAGCCAGGATCGAGGCGGTCGCGGGAGGCGCCGTACCGGGAGGGCAAATGTGATGAAAAAATGGCATCTGATACTATTAGCGGCAGTGGCCATTGCTGCAGGATTGTTTTTTTTCCTGTCGAATTCAGGGTTCGGCCAGAAAAATAAGAAGACCGTGCCGAATGCGCAGGCTTCACCGGCGCCACAAGCTGCGCCGGCAGAAAAGGCCAAGGATGCGGCGCCGCAGGACACTGCAGCCGACGAAGAGGAAGATGTGCCTACTGTCGAGATATCGTCCGATAAGCAGCAACTGATAGGGGTGAAGACCGCCGAGGTGAAGGTGAGACCTCTCACCGAGGTGATCAGGACCGTGGGGATTGTGGACTACGACGAAAGAAGGCTATCAACGGTCAATACTAAATTCGAGGGCTGGATCGAGAAGCTCTATGTCGATTACAACGGCAAGTATGTAAAAAAGGGAGAGCCTTTGGCGGAGATCTACAGCCCGGAACTTGTGGCTACGCAGCAGGAGTTTATCAACGTGCTGAAATGGGCGGGACAGGGGAAGGCCAGCGACGTGAAGTACGAGGGCATGACAGGCATGCTTAAAAGCGATGCCGATGCACTCGTCGAGGCGGCAAAACAGAGATTGAGGCTATGGGACATAAGCGAGGCACAGATAAAGAAGATCGAGGAGACCGGTAAGCCGGTGAGGACCCTTACCGTCTGCAGTCCTGCCAGCGGATACGTGGTCCAGAAGGCGGCGCTCCAGGGGATGAAGGTGACGCCGGGAGAAAAGCTTTTTGATCTGGCTGACCTGTCGACACTCTGGATTATCGCGGACTTCTACGAATACGAACTTTCGCTGGTGAAGCCGGGCGAAAGGGCGATGATCTCCCTCAGCTATTTCCCCGGTAAGGAATTCTCCTCGCGCATAGACTATGTCTACCCAACCATTTCCGGTCAGACGAGGACCGCAAAAGTGAGGTTCGAGGTCCCGAATTTCGGGGGACGGCTCAAGCCGCAGATGTACACGAACGTCGAGGTGAAGATCAGTCTCGGAAAGAAGCTTTCGATCCCTGACAACGCGGTGATCGATACCGGCACCCGCCAGATCGTCTATGTCGACAGAGGCGAGGGAAACTTCGAGCCGCGGGAGGTGCTGATAGGGATCAGGGCCGAAGGGAT
>JAKAIZ010000127.1 GCA_021814065.1 Nitrospirota bacterium
CCGATCTGGTTATAGCTTGTCGCCGCGCCCGCAAAGTCACCGATCTTTTCGGCCACCTGGAGGGCCTTATGGGTAAATTCGAGCGCCTTCTCATGCTCGCCCTTCAGTTTATGCAGCAGTCCCATCTGCCCGTATATCCGCAACACCCGGTAGGAGTCTTCAGCGTCCTCCCCCATCCCGAGCGCCTTCTTGGCACACTCGATCGCCCGGTCGTAATCGCCCTTCTTCTCATGTACGATCCCGATATTCTGATAACAGACCGAAACCATATCGATGTCCCCGATCCTCTCGGCGATCTCCAGTGCCTGCTTGAAGTAGTCGAGCGCCCAGCCGTAATCGCCCCTTTTTTCGTGAACGATCCCGATCTGGTTATAGCTCTTCGATACCCCTGCGATATCCCCTATCTTCTCCCGGACCCCAAGCGCCTTCTGATGAAACTCGAAGGACGTGTCGTAATCTCCGCTTTTCTGATAGATCACTCCGATCTGGTAGCAACTCATCGCAGTACCGGCCGCATCTCCAATCTTCTCCGCCATGTCAAGGGCCTTCTGCGAAAAATCGAGCGCCGTCCCGTAGTCTCCCCTCTTCTGGTGGACCACCCCCATATGGTAGAGGCCCGTTGCCACTTCGGCCAGGTCGCCGATCTTTTCGGCTATCCCGAGGGCCTTCTGGTGAAAATCGAGCGCGCGGTCATAGTCACCCTTCTTTTCATGTACGATCCCAATCTGGCGAAGGCTTTTCGATATCTCGACGAGATCGCCGATCTTTTCGGCGATCTCAAGGGCCCTGAGGTGCACCTCGTGCGCCCCGGCGTAGTCCCCGCGCTGCTGATAAATCATGCCGAGTTGATTAAAGCCGGTTGCGGTTGCCGCTAGATCACCGGTCCGCTCGGCTGTCCCGAGCGCCTTCCGGGTGTAATCGAGTGCCTTGTCATAATCTCCCTTCAAGCTATAGAGCAGCCCGATCTGCCCCTGAATCCTCAGGACCCGCGGAAGGTCCTCTCCGTTGTCCTTAACCGCAAGGGCCCGTTGAGAGAAATCGAGTCCCTGCTGATACTCCCCTCTTTTTTGATGGACTATCCCCATGTTTTGAAAGCATACGGAGATCATATCGGTATCGCCTGTCCGTTCGGCGATCTCGAGTGACTTCTGGAAAAACTCGAGCGCAGCGTTGTAATTGCTCCTTTTCTCAAGGACGATCCCTATCTGATTATAGCTTTTCGACATGCCTGGAATATCGCCAAGCTGCTCCTTTATCTGGAGCGCTTTGCGGAAAAAATCGAGGGCAAGGTCGTATTCACTTTTTTTCTGATGCACGACGCCCAGCTGGTGATAGTTGCGCGCCACCGATGCCAGATCATCAGCCCGCTCCGCCATCAGGAGGGCCTTCTGGAAAAACCCGATTGCCTTATCGTAGTCGCACCTTCTCCTGTAGGCGGCACCGAGTTTGTAGCAGCAGGCCGAGGCCTCTTTCGCGTCGCCTTCATTGTCGGCCTTCTCAAAGGCCCTCTGCAGGTCGTCCAGTTCGTCGTCTCTTAAGCTCATGGCAATCTTCTCCTTACGCCGCCTCAGGAGGTTTTCCTCATTTTTTCGACCGCCACCATAATGAGGGAGAGAGCGGCAGGCGTCATGCCCTGTATCCTGCCCGCCTGCCCAAGGTTCGCGGGCCTTACCTCTTCGAGCTTCGAGAGTATTTCCTTCGAAATGCCGGGCAGCGACCGATAGTCGAGTCCTTCGGGTATCTTTTTCGCCTCGAGCTTTTTCAACTTCCCTGCCATCTCGATCTGTCTTGCGATATATCCTTCGTATTTGACCCGAATCTCGACCTGTCTGTCGATCTCTTCGCCTAGCTGCATCTCTGCAGGCGCGTGCTCCCGTATGAACTCATACGAGACCTCGGGTCGCTTAAGTAGCTGCTCGAGCGAGATATCCTCGCTGACAGCGGAGGTCCCCAAGCCGCGCAATGCCCCGTTGATCGCATCGGGCTTGATCCGCGTATTTTTCAGCCTGCCTAACTCACCTTCCACCTTCTTCTTTTTTTCGACGAAGCGCCGGTATACATCCTCTGCAAGCAGCCCGATCTCGCGGCCCTTTCCCATCAGACGCATGTCTGCATTGTCATGCCTCAGGAGAAGCCTGTATTCCGCACGGGAGGTGAACATCCTGTAGGGCTCGCTCGTTCCCCTCGTTACGAGATCGTCGATCAGGACACCGATATATGCCTGGTGCCTTTCAAGAACCAGAGGGTCCTGCCCCCTGACCTTCAACGCCGCATTGATGCCCGCCATGAGGCCCTGCGCAGCCGCCTCTTCATATCCAGAGGTGCCGTTTATCTGGCCGGCAAGGAAAAGGCCCCCGAGGATCTTGCTCTCAAGCGAATGGGTGAGCTGGGTCGGGAAGACGAAATCATACTCTATTGCATATGCCGGTCTCATGATCTCTGCTTGCTCCAGCCCCGGGATTGTCCTGACGAGGTCGACCTGCACCTCAAGGGGCAGGCTCGTCGATATGCCGTTGGCGTAATATTCCTTTGTCCGGAGACCCTCCGGCTCAAGAAATACCTGATGTCTGTCCCGCTCAAAGAACCTCACCACCTTGTCCTCTATCGAAGGACAGTATCTCGGACCAATCCCCCTGATCCTGCCGCTGTACATCGCGGAAAGGCCGATGTTCTCCTGTATTATCCGGTGGGTTTCCCTGTTCGTATAGGTGATATAACATGGGAGTTGCAGGTTCTCTATGCGTTCGGTGCTGTGAGAAAAAGGGATGGGCGGATCATCTCCCCACTGCGTCGCGGTCTTCGAAAAGTCTATCGTCCTGGCGTCGAGTCGGGGCGGAGTCCCGGTCTTGAGCCTGCCCAGCTTCAGCCCCAGACCCGCAAGACACCCGGAGAGCCCCACAGAGGGAAACTCTCCAGCACGCCCGGCTGCGAAGCTCTCCTGTCCGACGTGCATAAGCCCTTTGAGGAACGTGCCGGTGGTCACGATCACGCAGGCGGCTTCATACGATACGCCGAGCGACGTCCTGATCCCCCTCACCTTTCCTCCGCCGGCAATTATCTCTTCGACTGTGGCCTGTTTGATGTCGAGGTTGTCCTGTCCTTCGAGGACCTGCCTCATCGCAAGCCTGTACAAGACCCTGTCGGCCTGCGCCCGCAACGACCAGACCGCAGGCCCCTTCGATTTATTCAGCATCCGGAACTGTATCCCCGCGCTGTCGGTGACCTTCGCCATCTCACCACCGAGCGAATCGATCTCCCGTACGAGATGTCCCTTGGCAAGCCCGCCGACCGCCGGGTTACAGGACATCTGCGCGATAGTGTCGAGGTTCATCGTGAAAAGACAGGTGGACAACCCCATGCGGGAAGCGGCAAGCGCAGCTTCACATCCGGCGTGGCCCGCGCCGATCACGACAACGTCATATTTTTTTGTCACAACCATCAGATATTTATTATAGAAAAGAAGCTCATAAAAAGTACCTGCGCTCAGGTGATATCAGATTAAATCCTGCGTCACTGGTCCGAATGCCTTCGGGGTCTGCCGCAATGCAACGATTGGGTAAATACATGGTGACGGCTCAATACAGGAGGAATTCCAGGATGATGCATCACATTAGTGCATTGCCCGCACCCGTCAGCCATGATTCCTTCGTCCCGACGGGGGAATGAACTTATTACTTCATCCGTGACTCTTCATCTGTCTTAGGGTGTTCCTTATCTTTATCTCTCCGGTCGTCAGATGCCGGCGAGAAGATTTCCTTTATGATGAGCCCTACGAAAAACAGGATTCCACCTATCACCAAGACGACGACCCAAATCAACGATTCAGTAGAAGGATCCATGTCTCTTCTCCTTACGCCGTGCCGCTATCTACACTCTACGCCTTTTGAGGGGATTTTGGAAGTGGAAAAGACGACAAGGATGCGAGAAGGAAGAAAGAAATATAACCGTTCTACTTCTTCCTGCCGCTGATCAGCACTGTTTCGTCGATGATCTTCGTCTCGCGGTCTTCGAATCCGGTCTTCTTTAACCACGAGGTCATCTCTGCCGGCGTGTAGGTCCTGCCCTCCGGCGTATTCACGAGCATGTTGACCGCGAAGAGCGCTCCCTGCACAGGGCCGGCCTTCGTATCGTCGAGATGAAACTCCTGGATGACAACACTGCCTCCCTTGCGCAGCGAGACACGGCACTTCCTGAGCAACGAGACACACTGTCTGGCCCCAAAAGAATGGAGGATCTGGGATATGAATATCATGTCATAGGGGCCGCCGAGGTCGTCTTTCGTGAAATCGCCCGCGAGGAGCCTTACCCTGTCAGCGAGACCGGAGCCTTCGATCAGCCTTTTCGAGATCTTAAGGGTTTCCGGAAGATCAAAGAGGGTCGCCGCTATCTTCTTCCGTGCAAATCCCATCGCATAAGTGCCAGGGCCGCCCCCGAGGTCGAGCACGGTTTTTACTCCCTTAAGATCAAGGCTGCCTATTACCTTCTTTACCTTCTGCAGGGCGAGGTTATGCATCCCGAGGATAAAGGACTCATGGTCGCCTGATTTCCTCTGCGGACAGCCGCTCTTTACAGCGAGGTCGAGACGGGACCAGTTGTCCCAGAGAGTGTCGTAATGCCTTAGGATGTCTCCCTGATAGTCCGGCCTTCCCTTTACAAGGTACCGTGAGGCAACTGGTGCGTTCCGGTACTTCCTTTCTTTCTTTTCGAGGAGCCCGATAGCGACGAGGCCGTTAAGGAGCAGTTCCATTCCCCTTGCATCGGCGGATGCAGCCTTTGCCAGGGCCCCGGCGGTCCTGCTCCGCCCCTCAAGCATGTCGAACAGACGGTAATTGTTAGCGGTAAGTATGATCCTTGAAGGGAAGAAAGAGGCGGTCTTCCTCAGCCACGCCATGTCCTTCGGGGTCCTCACGAAAGACGCTCGGGATAGATCTTGATCTTGAGTCCTTTCTTGAGGCCTTCGACATAGGCCTTTACCGCGCTCGCCCGGGCGTTGTTTACCATCGCCTCTCTTAAGGACTTCGTGGCCTGGTCGTCCTGCCCGGACACCTTCGCCAATTCTTCCGACGGGACCGGGGCGGAAAGTTCGATCATCCGCTTCATTTTTTCTACGATAAGGTCCTCCCTCTTGGCGGCCTCGTACGCCTCGGGCGTAAGCCTGTTAAGCCTCAACCTGTTCTGATAAATGTCGCTGTCGAAGACACCGTCCTTCATGAAAGCGGGCTCGTTTTTGATAGCCTCGTTCAGTTCTGTATCAGAGACGGTGATGCCGTTATCCCTGGCGGCGATAAGAAGCACTCTGTTGTCGATGAGCGAGTTCAAAACACCTTCTTTGAGGTTGAGACTCTTCTGCATCGCCTCGTCGAACTTTTCCTTGTAGATTTCCCTGTAAAATTTATAAATCCTGTCGTAGGACTGCCAGTATTCCTCTGCCGGAATCTTGTAACCGCCGACCTCCGCAACTATATTGGTATCTCCCGATTTGTCCACCGTGCCTACTCCCCAGAAGATGAAAGAGAGAATCACGATGAAAAAAAGCACATAAAAGTATTTTGCATGTTGGCGCATCGCCTTGAGCATCTAATCAATACCTCCCTGTATAGTAATCTTCGAGTATCTGTTTATGGTCAAAGGCCAGATCATTCGGAAGATCTGCGCCGCTGAACACACCGATTTCGCCTGCGTCGTCTCCCGCAGCCGCCTTTCCCGAGCCCTCGGCGACAAACACGGTCGATATCGTATGCTGTCTGGGGTCCCTCGACGGATCGGAATAACTATGGAACTGCCGTATCAGCCTCGCATCAAGCCCGGTCTCCTCCTTCGCTTCACGGACCGCAGCGGCTTCGAGGGTCTCCCCGTAGTCTACGAACCCTCCCGGCAGCGCCCATCCTTCAGGAGGGTTTTTCCTCCGTATCAATACAACACCACCCATGTATTTGATGATAACGTCTACCGTGGGGACAGGATTTCTGTATTTACTGCTGGCTTTCAAACCTGATGTCTATGTCCCTCTCCGGTACGATCGTTGATACCGCGTGCTTGTAAATGAGCTGCTGGGTGGACTCTTTCAGCAGGATGACAAAGTTATCGAACGCTTTGATCACGCCTTTCAGGCGAACGCCGTTTGTCAGATAGATCACCACAGGCATCTTATCCTTCCTCAACTGATTAAGGTAATTGTCCTGAAGACTCTGGCTCTTAGTGTTCGACATCCCCTGTCCCCCTATTTTTTGTATTTTTGGGCTTTCATCATTTTCATTTACCATAAATTATTTTTCCTATTTATTCAAGATTATTCAAGCACCGCCTTTATTTTCGCGAAAACTTCCTCACTCGTGTATATCCCGGTGATATCGAACCAGCGTATCCCTTCCTCCCTTCTAAACCAGGTATACTGCCTCTTGGCATACCTCCTCGTGTTCCTCTTTACGAGCCTGACCGCCTCATCCAGCGAAATATCGCCGCGGAGATGGGACGCGATTTCTTTATATCCTATCGCCTGCAGCGGGGTCCTGTCCGGCGACCGGCCGAGCAGTCTTTCGACCTCTCCCACCAGGCCCTCCCCGATCATCTTGTCCACACGCCGCTCGATCATCCCATAGAGCTCTTTGCGTTCCCTTGTAAGCCCGATCTTGATGAAGTCATACGGCAAAGGGCGGGTAAAATTCTCCTGGAGCAGCGACATCTTGTCCCCGCTCTTCAGGCAGACCTCGATCGCGCGGATGACGCGCCGGGTGTCGTTGGGCTCGATCCTCTCCGCCGCCTCCGGGTCGACCCCCGAAAGATACGAATAAAGGGTTCCCCTTTTCCCTCTTTCCGTTTCGATCAGCTCCTCCCGCAGCGCCCAGTCGGCCGACGGACCGCTGAAGATACCACGCGTAATCGCCTTGATATACAGCCCGGTGCCGCCGACGATAACAGGGACCTTCTCCTTTTCGTGAAGCGCCCCGATCACACCGGTTATCTGCCCGATAAATTGTCCCGTGCTGAAGGAGACCGAGGGATCGACAATATCGATCATATGGTGTATTACTCCGGACCGCTCCCGAAGCGAGGGTTTTGCGGTGCCGATGTCCATCCCCCTGTATATCTGCATCGAATCGGCACTGATGATCTCCGTATCGAGGGCCTTTGCCATGAGTATGGCGGCGCCTGTCTTGCCGACTCCGGTCGGCCCGAGGAGGATGATGACCCGCTTCATTTCCTTTTGAAGAGCTTCTTGAGGTCATCGAGGGAATAGAATATCCTCGTCGGCCTGCCATGGGGACACTGGTCGGGGTGCTCTGTCTCCTCGAGATCGGCAAGGAGCCGGGAGAATTCTTCGCGGTTCAGCACTGCTTTGCCGCGGACGGAACTGTGGCAGGCGATCCTGGCAGCGAGCGATTCCTTCAGAGACGCGCCGGGATGGACGTCGCCCATAAGCGCGGAGGCGGCATCGGCCAGAACACCACGGATGTCCGCATCACCGAGGTCGGCTGGGACAGTACGGACAACCACGGAGTCATGCCCGAAATCATCTAGCTCTATGCAGAACTCCTCCAGCAGGCCCTTGCCGTCAAGCAATGCCCGGTATTCCTTGTGGGACAGTTTCACCGGCAGTGGAAACAGAAGCGGACGCGGCTGAAGGCCGACCCGTCTCAGGAGACGTTCATAGAGCACCCTTTCGTGGGCCGCGTGATGGTCCATAAGCGTTAGCCCCCCCCTTCCGGAAAAGGCGATGAAGGTATCGCCGAGATAAACAAACGGAAGCTCCGGCCTGTATGCCAGCTCCGCGACTTCCGACACGGCTCCGCCCACGGGAAGGAAAGAAGAAGGGAAATAGGTCGCCGCCGCATTTGGGACACCGGCATCCCGCGGCTCCAGAAAAGGCCCGGTATACTCCTTCCGCCCGGCCCTCACAATTTCCCCGAGGCCACCCTTGACAAACCGGTAGACCGTCTCCTTCTCCGCGAACCTCACCTCCCGCTTTGCCGGGTGCACGTTGAAGTCGACGGTTCCCGGATCAAGGGTGAGATAAAGGAAGAATATCGGATGCCTGTCGGCCGGGAGTATCCCCTCATAGGAGGCATAGACCGCGTGGCCCAGAGACTGGTCCTTTATCGGACGCCCGTTCACAAAGAGAAACTGATGGGACCTGCTGTTTCTGAAGTTGTCGGTCTTTGATATGAAGGCATTCATATGCATCCCGCCTCGTTCCGCAGAGACTTCCGCAAGACCGGCGACAAATTCCTCGCCGTATACCTGCATGATCCTCTCTTTGAGACTCAAAGCCCTCGGCAGGAGCATCGTTTCCCGGTTCTCGGTCATCAGGATAAAATGTATCCCGTGATGCGAAAGCGCCTCTTTTGTCACCGTATCGATAATATGGAAGATCTCGGTCTGGTTTGACTTGAGGAATTTCTTCCGGGCTGGCATATTATAAAAAAGGTCCCTGATCTCGACCGACGTGCCGGAAAACGGCGCCTCCCTCTTTTCTTTCACTTCACCCCTGTGAAGCTCGAGGGACACACCGGGGCCGGCGCCCTTCAATCCAGTCACGAGCTTCACCTTGGAGACCGACGCGATAGAGGGCAGCGCCTCCCCTCTGAACCCGAGCGTCCTGATCTCTAAAAGATCGTCTTCCCTTTCGAGTTTGCTTGTGGCATGCCGCTCAAAACAGAGGACCGCATCCTCACTGTCCATGCCTCCCCCGTTATCGGAGACCTTTATCATTCTCTTGCCGCCATAGAGCACGTCGATTTTGATCTCGGTGCTTCCGGCATCGATCGAGTTTTCGATCAGTTCCTTCACGACCGAGGCAGGCCGCTCGATCACTTCACCTGCGGCGATCTTGTTCCGCACGTCAATGGGGAGGATTTTTATCAGGGACATTTATCATTTTAAGGCTAAGGCAGAGAGTTTCGCAAGAGGCGGGCTGTTTCGGGGTGCAGATGAGGGTCATTGGTCAATTGACACCGAGTTCTGTCCCTTGGTAGTATTTATTCATACCAGAGAAAGGGGTGCATAAATGGCAACAGCAGTCAAGAAAACCATATCACTCCCTCCGGACCTGGCTAGCGAAGCAGAAACCCTTGCCAAGGAAGAAGGGAAGACGTTGAGCGGGGTCATACAGGATGCCCTCAGACTCGCCAGGCAAGAGAGACTGAAGGGGGAGTTTCGGGACATGCAGAGGTACTGGAGCCGCAAGGCAAAAGAAAAGGGGATACTGACCGAAAAAGACCTCGAGAAATATCTCAGGAAATGAGAGTCGTCTTCGATACGAATATCTTCATCTCCGCACTGATACTTCCCGGCGGCATGGCCGAAGATGCGCTGATGAGAATAATCGACGGCAAAGACACCCTTGTTATCTCACATGAGATCATCGATGAAGTCCTCACGGTTCTCGCCCGCAAATTCAGCAAAGACGCAGAGGCATTAAGCCGCGTAGCCGTCGATATCGCAGCCGTCAGTGAACTCGTCGGTCCTTCTGAAAGGCTGCGCGTTTTCGATGATGAAGCCGACAACCGCATTCTCGAATGCGCTGTTGCGGGCAGGGCAGAGACGGTTGTCACCGGCGACAAGGCAATGCTGTCACTTAAGAAGCATAGTAATATCAGGATCATCAGCCTCGGCGAGTACTTAAGAAAGAGATAAGTTTCCTCTAACATTGCATAAAGTGTGTGTATTCAGGCCGTCATTCCCGCAGTCTTTAGGCGGGAATCCATTCTTAAGAAAACATGGATGCCCGACTGAGAACCTCGGGCATGACGGAAAAAGAACTATGACCTGGAGGTAACATTCGGTGAACTCCAACATAAGGAGTGTCATCAGGCTCAAAAGCCTGTCAATCAAGCTTTTGTGACTATGTTTGTGACTATGGGGTCAGACTTGACTATTGACATTCGTTTTCGTTCTTTCAAGGTTTCAATCACCCTCGCCGCGTCTCTTTTCATTCCCTTCTCTTTCATGTGGCGAGTGATCAGGGCCGGGTCTTTCCGCATGTATTCTGCGATCTCTCTGCCCCTATAGCCGAAGTCGTGCGCCACCAGGCTGAACAGCT
>JAKAIZ010000128.1 GCA_021814065.1 Nitrospirota bacterium
AGAAAATGCCCTTGCAACAAGCATTTCAGACTATCGGCGAACGCTCATTTATGCTCGAAAACAAAAACCAGTTGAATTTATTCAGTTCTTAACCGGACACTAGTGACGGTTTATTATAACGGAATCGCCGATTCGACTTGCCGTGTACGGGCCGTGCATGAGAATTTAAAAAAATAGTCTGCTGGTATAAATATGTTAGACTATCAATATATACGGTTTCGTTGCACGGGACGTGCAAGACATAAACCGGCACATACTACCTAACAAAGAGGAGGACACACCATAGCTAATCAAAGAAGAGTATTGCCCGGGCGGGTATTCGATAAGACCCGCGTAAACAACCAGATCCGGCTGATCAAAGCAAAAGAGATCCGGGTTGTCGCCGATGAAGGGCAAATCGGCATCATGGATATCGAATCGGCCTTGAAGATGGCCGCAGAGCGGGATCTAGACCTTGTGGAAATCAGCCCCGAGGCTGAGCCGCCGGTATGCAAGATCATGGACTACCGGAAGTTCAAGTTCGAGCAAGGCAAGAAGGAGCGGAAGGCAAAAAAGCAGCAAACGACGCTCACACTCAAGGAAATCAGGATGCGCCCTTCGATCGATACCCACGATTATGAGTTCAAAAAGCGTAATGTGAAGAAGTTCATCGAACACGGGGACAAGGTCAAGGTGACAATCCGTTTTAGAGGGCGGGAATTCAGTCGCCAGGACCTGGGGACGAATGTTCTGAACAGGCTGGCGTTGGAACTGGCGGATATAGCTAAAGTAGAATCGCAGCCGAAGATGGACGGACGTCAGATGGTGATGATTCTCAGGGCTTCATAACTGCCCTGCGCGGGATTCGCGGGCCAAACTTCTTACTTCTCGAACTCGGGCTCATACCAGACAGAAACCAGGGCACAGAACATGTTATCTTTGCTGTCGTAGATATAGTTCTGCTTGATATGCGAAGAGGATACGTTGACGTTCTTTTCACTGAGCCACTGGTTGATTTCTTCTTCCAGCTTCAGCGCATCGCCCTGGTTGGTAAATATTTTCACTTTCATAGTCCCTCCTTCTGCATGCGCTGACTTAAACAGGATCGTTTGATTGTAACTAATTGCGGTTAAAAAATGTTAAGTCTCACATCTCATGAGAGACCTTCTCTGAAGTTCTCGTGGGTAGAACGCTTTTTTAATCAAAGCAAATCAGGAGTCTATGTTCGTCCTCTCTCCCGGATTTTATCCGTGGTTTCATTGAGACGGAACATCAGGTTCTCCCATTGTTTAAAAACAACCTCTTCTTCTGTCCGGAAAATATTTTCGTTTTGTGGGTCACCGCCTATCAAGGCTACTCTCTCATACACGACGTTCAATAGCTGGGCGGCTATTATGGGGATGTGAGGGACAATTTTGTCAGGATCAAATAACATTTTATCCTCCTGGTAAAAGTGATGACACAGCTTAATGACTGCACCGTTAGCTTCTCCTTTATGTCATCGTATCACATTTCAAGGGGGGTGACTATCTCAATTTACCCTGATACCCTGCGTTCATGTGGAGGGCCTCAAGGGCCTCTCAAAAAACAGGAGGGCTGCTGCGCGCAGTCGATACCCATAGAAGAGCGCACGGGTTCAGAAAAACGCTCTTTCTTCCCTCCCCTCCTTGAATAATTGCGTATGCCTATGCTATACTAAAGCTAGAATTTTAGAAGTTTTTGCCGTTTATGAGGCCACAAAGACTTTTGACTTTGTGGCCTTTTTTTATTGCCGAGACCTTCTGAGATTTGAGTCTATAGATAAGGAGGTAATAGGAAATGGAACAAGGAACTGTAAAATGGTTTAACGACAGCAAAGGTTTTGGATTCATCACGAACGATGACGGAAGTGAAGCTTTTGTTCATCATACTTCCATCCAGGGTAATGGCTTCAAAAGCCTTGCTGAGGGTGACAAGGTCAGCTTTGATACCGAAAAAGGCCCGAAAGGCCCCAAGGCAATCAATGTCGTTAAAATGTAATTAACGGGAAGAAGGCCCCTTCCGGCGGAGGGGGCCTTCTCACAAGAGGGGGAAGATGAACAACAGCATGAACCACAGAAAGAATACGGCAAGGATAGAAAGGCAGCAGCGGAAGGTCGACGCGGGTTTCATGGATGCCCAATTCCCCGAGGTTGCAGGCATCGTCATCAGCATGACGTACAATCAAAGAGGGATACAAAAATCATTGCCCCGGGTTGTTAATTTCTTTCCCGGCAGTTATGCGTTATTCAGGGTAGACTGCCTGAGCAAGGAATGTGTCGATGGCGGGTTTGATCTCACCCAGGTCATCACCGAGATGATCAGAAACCGCAGAAAGGCCGCCAGAGGTGATCTCAGCTGCGAAGGCAACGGGCCTTCCGCCAACCACGCGACTATTGCTTATGAAGTTGCCATTCAATACACATAGGAGATCTTTCCTTAAGTCTCAGGCAAATTAGTTGACATGGAACACCAACGTCTTACATTGCTGAAGGAGCGCTAATTAATATCGCCCCGTCCCCCAGACATTTCGCCGGGAGGACGGGATTGCTTGCTTCCGAAACAGAAACTACTTCTTCTGCATCTGTCTCTGCATTTCCTCTAACTGTTTCTGCGCCTCTTCAGCCGCCTTCTTTCCATCTTCCGACTGCTGCTGCATCTGCTTTTGCATCTGCTCGGCCGCCTTCGCCGCCTCTTCGGCCTTCTTCTGCATATCTTCCGCGGCCTTCTGCATCTCTTTGGTAGTCTCTTCCATTTGTCGCGCAAACCTTCTTGCCGCGAACTGCGAACTGATGCTCATGACAATCAGGATCCCGCCGATGATCCCAAAGACGAGCCAGGCCTTCTGGGAAGGCAGCTTGTGGACCTCGACGCTCGCTATCACGAGGAAAAATGTGGTGAGGACGATCCCTATTGCAGCCCCAGCGTAAGGGATGATGCCGAGGACAGTCGTGATGGGCGTCAGAGCCGAGATATACGCAGCGCACCGATACGCGGTCTCATAGGATTCCTGGGACCCCATAAGTTTCCATATGAAGAATATGATTGCAGCCCCGACAAACCCGAAAATGGCGATCATAATGGGCAATATAATGATAGACGCGATCCCGGCCGCAAAACCTGCGACAACGTGCAGCCCGACAATGACAAAGACAGCCTGTATCAGCCCTCCGATCACTCCCATTGCGACCATAAAGACAAGGGGATCGACAAACCCCCCTGTTTTAGGCATCTCCCTGAAAAAAGCCGCCGGTGACGTAAGCACCTTCAAAGCTGTCTGCGGAATGGCTGCTACATTAATACCTTTTGTCTCCATTGATGCCCCCCTTTTGAGAAAGTTTTTATTTAAAAAACTGTTGCCTTGACCCGAAAAATGGAAAGCGATTATAAATGGCCATCTCCGTCTTTTTTTTATGATTCCCTGTCCCGCGGCAGGCCAGAATAAATTTAACATATGGAGCAGCGCATAGCAATATAAACTTAAGGTTCTCATGTCATGTATAGCCTTAAGTTTGGTCTTCCGATGAAGATTAAATATAACTTATCTCAAAATAGAGTTTTCTTATTATGTGAACTCATCGCGTCATTCCCACGCCTGCCTGCCGGCAGGCAGGCGGGAATCCATGTTTTTTGAGTCCTTAAGTGGACCTCCGCTTTCGCGGGGGTGACGGATACTTTCGGGAAGTCGCTTTTGAGATAGGCTCTATTCACTATCCGATCTATGGATATATTTCGCATTGATTTTAAATCCAATTCCGTCTGCCATATATTTTATATATAAAAATCATCCAACTTCTTTATGCAAGTCCATCCTCTGTTACAAAAGAAATGTTTTATATCAAGCACTTTTCTTTTCTATTGTCATTGGCATTTCACTTGCAGAATCACTCCCGCCCGGGGAAAATTTTTCAGGCGCGATTGGCGAGGGTGGTTTTACGGAGGGTGGTACAGTCCGGGTCGGGGTCGGCAGGTGGCTGATGATCTGCCGGCATAAAAGGGTTTTGGCGGTGCGTCTTTCAGTATCGAAAGGTACAAAGGGGGCGCACCGGCCAGGGCCTTTTTTAATGTCTTTTTATGCCGCCTTAATTTCCTAAGGCCCCATTGACGAGAGGACGGCAGCCCAAACGCTCGAATCGATAATGCAGTCTGCATGAAAGCGGTATTGCTCCTCCACGCATAAATCCCTTGATATAAACGCTCTCAAAAAAAACATTACCATTCGTTAGGTGGCAATCGGGAATCCATTGTCTTTACAAATAAAAAGTCCTGGATTCCTGCCTGCCTGCCGGCAGGCAGGCCTTCGCGGGAATGACGAAAAGAAACACTCTGGATTCAGTTTGATGCGGAAGCTGCGTAAGTGAGGTCTATGATGGTCACCTCCGGCGGCGCCAGAAAACGGATCGGCGGACCCCATGTGCCGGTCCCCCTGCTGACATACAGAGAGGAACGGTTCCCGACATCCGCATACCCGGAAAGCACCGGATAATAGAGCCACGTCAGGATCGTGAAGGGGAATATCTGGCCCTTATGGACATGCCCCGAGAGCTGAAGGTCGAAAAGCCCCGTTGCCTTGGGGTCAACGAGCGGCCTGTGTTTGAGAAAAAGGGTGAATCTGTCCGGCGGCAGTCCTGAGAGCAGGACTTTTTCGTCGACTTCTTTCGAAAGACCCAATCTCTCGCCGACAGGATCATCAACGCCAGCGATATTAATAATTCCGTTGACACCTTCTCCCCTGAGAAGCGTAAAGCCGGACTTTTCGATAAATCGCGCCGCTTGTCCGATCCCGGCAAAAAATTCGTGGTTGCCGGTCACCGCGTATTTCCCGAATCTGGGATTCACCTCTCTCAGAAGATCGCTCAGCCCGTCCATTTCGTAAACGTCTCCATCCACTAGATCGCCCGTCGCCACAAAGATGTCCGGGTCCGCAGCCTTCACCTGTGCCATGATCCTCCTCAGCCTCGTCTGCCGTATAATCAGCCCCAGATGCACATCCGATATCTGGACAATCCTGAGCCTCCCTATAGCGGCAGGGACCTTCGAAGACCTTATCTCCACATGTTCCGTGCGGATATTCAGTGCCTCGAAGTAGCCGTAGACTGAGGTGAAGACAGACAGAGTGAGTGGCAGGAAAAAGGCCGTGCGGGCCGACGGTATGACAGAGGCAAGGTCTTTATGTGAAAAAGATCCGACCGCATGCAGCGCAACTCGATAAAGGTCGATAGCCAGAGAATATGACGAAAAGAGGAAGAGGACCCCGAGCCAGGTGTAGCCCATATAGGCCGCGGCCCTGGCGGGAGTTTCCAGTTCCGCGCGTTCGAGCATACGGACGATAAGAGGGGCGACGATCATGGTGGCCATAAACAGGGCGAGCAACAGACCGGCGCCCGGACCGAAGGAAATTGCGGCCCTTGCCTTGAAAAAGGCATATAGGTGCATCAGACTATAGAGAAGAAAGAAGACAGACAGAAAGAGGGTCACTTCTTCACCATTCCGTGGAAGAGTTCGGACCCCACGCCGGGATATACCTTCTGGTCCCTTTCGGGTGTCGGGCCTGTCACCGCAGGCCATTTATCAACGCGGGGCTCCGGTCCTTCGCGGCAGATATCAGACGGCGCGGAGTCAGCCATCTTCGGATTTTTCCGGATGTCCACCTCTTCTACGTTCCAGCTGAACTCTATCGGTATGCCGTTGGGGTCAAAGGAATAGATCGAATAAATGAAGCCGTGGTCGATCACCTCCGACACCCAGAACCCCGCAGCAGCAATCTTGTCCCTGAGTTCCCATAATTCGTCCCTCTTTTCGACGCCGAAAGATACGTGGTCGAAAATGAACGGACCAGCGACCGGCCTTCCGTGCTCCTTTTCCTCCGCCGGCCTTATCCCCGGCCACTCGAAAAAGGCGATCGAGTCCTTCTCCGAGATCTCGAAGAAATAATGGCGATAGCCCGGTCCGCCGAGTCCGGCAATCAGCCTCATGCCGAGCAGGTCCCTCCAGAACCGTATCGTGGAGTCCATGTCCCCTGTCGCCATCGCCAGATGGTTTATGCCGCTATACTTGATCATAGGCCTTCTCCTTATTTCTTGCTTCGAAACAAAGGCGGTTACCTCATTATACCAAATAGACTCCGGCTCACTTAGGACAGCTCGTAATGATCGGGCGGCGGGAAAAGGCATCACCGGCTCCGGATTGACTTCAAGGAATCTCTCTCAGCGGACGGGGAATTGCGGGGCTGCGGGGGCCTCCGGAAGAGGGCTACCGGAACTCCGGCAGCAGGCTCTTCAGCCTCCACCCTCTGGCGTCACCCTCTGCGGTATAGATCCATTCCTGCTTGTCAGTCATGTCATGGACCAAACCGGTGGCGAGAGAATAATACTTATAGGTGACCGTCGCCGATGCCTCCCGTGCTTTTTCATTATAACTCACGTCGACAACCTGGTAGTCGATCACCCTCCAGCTCTTCGCGGCCTCTGCGCGCGCCCTGAACTCTCCGGAGATCGACGGGACGGCAAAAGAAGCTGCCTTGTCCAGCTCCCTCCAGCGGACCAGTTCATTGTATTTTTCGAGACTCTTGTCGAATTCCGCCCGGATCATCCCGGACGAGCAGGCGGCAAGGAGACACGCGGCAAGCAATATGAGAAGCCTCGAACGTATCATTTTCCTCCTCATCCTCACGCTACTGAGCTTCCTTATAGTAGAAAAGAAAGAGCGAAATAGCAAGATTGCGGCTCATCCCTCATCCACCCCTATAAGCGTGAAGGCTGCATTTTAGCGGCATCAGCAACGCGTATTGCCTTATCCCGTGATTCGGGATGAGGCGCGGCGGTGGCCTCGGAGTCCCGAAAGCTTTCGGGACGAGAATGAGCGGCTCACGCACAGCGTCGCCTTTTTGTTGGTGGATTCTGGTCATTTGCCCCGCAGCACCTTTGCGAGCAGGGCGGTGGCAACGGCAAGGTGTTCTTCAGGGTTGAGGGAAGGGCCGAGCAGGGCCGCCTGGCCCGCCCGCGTCAGAAGTCTTTCATCGTACCACGCAGCCCGGCAGCGAACGCGAAGTTCTGCGACAAGAAACGCGAAGTTCGCCGCCCGGGACGGTTTTCGCGCCGGGCCGAGCGAGTCAAAGCGGAGTCCGTTCTCCCTGAATTCGAGCGGCCGGTCTTCTCCGGCATACAGGATGAAGAACCCCTCCCTCTCCTGGCTCGTCACCTCGCGGACCGTCTTTGTGGTCTTCGTCATCGTCAATCCCCCTGAAAGCACTGCAAGGCCGAGGCTGAACGAACGCTGCTTAGTCGCCTCGGTAGTTGTGCTGCTTCTGATACTGGTGCCGCGAAGGATAAGATCGATCCCTGAATATGCGACCGTGCGGCTGCCGCCCTCCGCCAGCTCGGCCAGCAGATCCCCTTCGCCCAGATCAAAACTCCTCACATTCTCCCTGCCGGCATCCCGCATGATCTCGTCTTTGCCCAGGACCGCGACATCGAACCCGCCGTTCCGAAGCTCCAACGCGAGACCCGCCGCCCTGTCCTTATCGCCAAAAACCCCGACGACAAAAGGGCCGCTGCCGGGTGCATTCAAACGTGAACGGGCCTCGAGTAAAGTCCTCCCCAGGGCCGAAGAGAGCGGGTTGGCCAAATGCTCCCTGTCTGCTCCGATACCGTATATCGCAACGACATACATAGCTTCAGTATGCCTCTCCCTTCTTCGCTTCGCACGGACTCTTGTATCCCGGCACTGAGTTTACTCTACAGCGGCGCAAAAGAGAATGCAAGCCAGGGTGGCCGTCGAGGTTTCCGGAATCTTAACAGATTGTTATAATACTCATGAAATGGGAATACTATCGGGAGAAATACTTCCCCCATGAAATGCCCTCATTGCGGAGAAGAAACAAGAAGCGGGAAGTCCTGCGAAAAATGCGGGAGAGATCTTGCAATGCGCCGCGAAGTTGAAGTCCAGTACAAGGATTTCAAGGTTACGGAGCTGCTCGATATCAAGATGCCCGGGCAGGCTTCTTCCGGAAAAGAAGCCGGGAAACAGCAGGAGAAGAATAGGATACCTGGAGATACTCAGAGGCAGGAAAATAAACCCGCTAATAAAGGCTCTCGCCTCGCCCTGGTTGGCGCGCTCATCCTCCTCGCTGCAGCATGCGGTTATTATCTGCTGAAATTGCTGATGAAGTTTTAGCACGGCTGGTCAATACCCGGGCACGTCAGCGGGCGTACTGGATATTGTATTTCTTCTGCAGTTCAGGACTGTGCGCAAGGTCTTCAACCCCGCCGCTCTGGAGATCGGCGACAAAATAAAAGCCCTTGGGTACGCTGCCGTCAAGTGCCGTATAACTGACCAGGTATTTCTGATCGTCTATCTTCTTCGCCTGCCAGCCCACAACCTTATACTTCCCAGCGTTATCCTGCGTCCATTTGTTGACAATAGCCTCGACCGACGTCATCTTCAGGAGGACATCCGATCTTTTCACCATCCCCATTGCCTTTTCCTCGGGCGTAGATGTAGAAATCTCCTCTGTCGGGACTGTTGTCGGCGGAGATACCGCAGGCATGACATCCGTGGGGCTATTCTGAGAAGTGGCCTGGGCCGGAGGCTGAGATGCCTCTTGCCCAGCCGGTGGGACCGGGGCCGGCTGTTTTTTAGGGGCAGTCTCCGGAGAACGGAAGATAAAAAACCCAACGAGCAAGAGAATGAGGACCGCGACCGCCGATCCCGCCATGATCGCCTTGCCGGGAACGCCCTCCCCCCCGGCCGATGTAGTGATCTTATCCGACTCGTGAGCTGCTATCGTTTTCTGCAGTGTCATCAGCGACTTCCCCATATTCGAGGGCACACCTGGCGACTTCTCACTCACAGAGGGGCTTTCCGGAGCCGTCCGAAGTGGGGGAACCTCCGGCGGGCGCTCCTCCCTTCCGGGAAGATTATCAGTCTCTCCCCTCTTCAAAGGAGCGTGGATTTCCCCTGATGGAGTAGGATGCACAGCGGCGCCGGTTTCTTCCCCTCTGTCCGGTACTTCTTTTTGCCCCTTTCCTTTATAGACGAGAACAGCGCCGCACCTGGCGCACCTGAATCTCATTCTTTCCGGTCTCACCTTTTCGTCGGAAAGATTAAACCTGGTCTTGCATTTAGGACATGTGATAGTCATTCGCGCTCTCCCTAACAAACCATTTTTTTTGGCGAATGTCAATAGTGCGGGACAAAAGGCAGAAGAAATGAGGGTCACGGAGACCCAAACAAGGACCGGGACGTAAAGGTTGTCCTGGGGATACCGGTCTTCTGATAAGAATGCACTTTCCCCGGGCGAAACCCCGGAGGCCTGCGAAGCAGTCGTCTGACCTTGCTACTTGCAAAAAAAGGACCGGAAGGCCCTGCCTTTTCTCAAATCGGCTGATTAGTTCACGAATCCACTTTTTTCAGGTCCATGCCGCATTTGCACCTGCCCGGCTTGTCCGAAACAGTATTACAGGTGCAGGAGCCCCCGCAATTGCAGAAGTAGATCCCCGTTCCCTTCAGACTGACCCGTTTTACCGGATTGCCGCATGCGCATTTCGAAGGGTCCTTCGGATCGAGCCCGCTGCATTTGCACCCCTCGGCACACATGCAGAGTATAGCGTCATTCCCCTCGGTCTTGATGACGTGTCCCCATTGCATCGGTCTTCCACATTTGCAATCTTCCTGCTTGGTGCTTACCGAGCTGCTGTTGCACTGCGGGCCGCAATTACAGATGTAGAGGACATCGTGCCTCTCTTCAGCCGCCTTTGCGGAGACCATGAACGCCGCAAGCAGCAATACCAAAAGAACCAAACAGAATAAGACCCCACCCCTTTTCATTCCCTTCCTCCTTTCTGTTGCGCCTTTTGATTACCCTTTTATCACACTGCACTGTCTCTGTCAAACGCGCTTTTCCCGTTGCCTCACATAAGAATCGATACGAAATGATATACGTTGCCTCACATAAAAATCTATTCCAAATGGTATTGATTTGACTTGGGCGCAGATCACGGAGGGGAGTGAGTTCACCAGATGCCCTAG
>JAKAIZ010000129.1 GCA_021814065.1 Nitrospirota bacterium
CGCAGGGTCGTTTATAGACTTTTTCAGCATGTTCGCCTTTTCCTCACGGCCTATATTTCATAAGTCTTTCCGTCCCTCAGCATCTCTATCCTTCTTACCCTGATCTTTTTTATCTCTTCCCTTATCAGCCCGATATATTGCGGCTTCGGATGCGTGATGAAGACGCGGCCGGGAGGATTCTTCATCTTCGCAAGTTCTGCAGCGAGCAGTCGCGCAGTAAGGTGCCCTGTCTTCAGCGCAAGCGCCTCCATGCGGTTCGGGAATGAGACCTCGACAATGACTGCATCAACCTTCTTTGCCGCACTCCAGATCGCATCGGTCGGTCCGGTATCCCCGCTGTAAAGCAATACGGCGCCTGCCCTGTCCTTTACGGTGTAGCCGACCGCAGGCACGGTATGGTTTACCCTGGAGGCCTTGACGGTGTACCCGCCGATTCTGAAGGATCTCCCCGGAATCACACTTCTCAGTTTCAACACCGGCTCCATCGCGGCCGATATTCTGGTGAAGTCCGGCCAGAGCCTGTCGTTCAACACATGTTCTTTCAGTGCAGCCAGGGTCTCCTGCATGCCGAAAAGCGTAATACTGTGCCGTTTCTTCTTAATCATAATATTGTCCGCAAGAAACGGGATCGCCCTGATATGGTCAAGATGGGAATGGGTAATAATGATATGCTTTATCGCAAACTGTTCAGCCTCCGGGAGACAGGAGCCGATCGTTCCGCCGTCGAGAAGAAGCTTACCGTCGATGAGAAAGGCAGGCGGGAAGTGTCCCGGGAACTCCGCTCCGGAGCTGCCCAGGACCTTAAGCCGCATTCCCGTCCGTCCCGCTGAAGTATCCGACAAAGGTCGAGTTCACGAGGGCTGAAAGCTCCGACAGTATCTTCAAATGCCTGTTTCTTCTCAGCAGGCCGTCGCTCATGAGATCGCCTTTCTCAGAGACAAAAGATATTCCCTCAATGACGCGTCCGGGTCCGATGCCCTTTTCACGATGGCGCTGCCCACTATCACACCGTCGGCGAACCGTGCGACCTCGGAAGCCTCTTCGGGAGTCGAGATACCAAAGCCGATTGCTACGGGCTTTCCGCTCAGGGACCGTATCTTCGAAACATGCGAAGAAATCGACGAATCCATGGAAAGCTTCGAGCCGGTGATCCCGGTGATAGAGACATAATAAATGAACCCGCGGGAGGATTTCGAGACCAGTCTGATCCTCTCTTCCGTCGATGTGGGCGCTACGAGAAAAATTATATCGAAATCCGCTTTCCTCGAAAAAGAGAGGATGTTGCCTGCCTCGTCAGGGGGCAGGTCAGGAACGATGATCCCGTCGACTCCGGCCTCAGAGGCATCGCGCACGAAACGCTCTTCGCCGTATTTGAATATAGGATTATAGTAGGTCATCAGTACGAAAGGTACCTGCGAATGCTTTCGGAGATCCGCTACAAGGTCAATGACCTTATGCAGTGTGACGCCTCCGCTCAGGGCGCGCTGGGCCGCTTTCTGTATCGTCGGTCCGTCCGCAAGGGGATCTGAAAAAGGCACGCCGAGTTCGATGATATCGGCCCCGCAGTCCTCTAAAATCCGGACAAGTTCCACAGTCCTCCCGAGGTCCGGGTCTCCGGCCATTATATAGGGGATAAAGGCCTTTTCCCCTCTCTTGACGATATCCCTGAATTTCTTCCCGATCCTCGACATTACAGTTGGATCCCTTTTATCCGCGCGACCTGCTGCACATCCTTGTCGCCGCGGCCGGAAAGATTGACGATCACTACATTGTCCTTAGGCAGCCCCGGGACGAGTTTCACCGTCTCGGCAAGCGCGTGCGACGACTCAAGCGCAGGGATTATCCCTTCAGTCCTCGACAGCAGTTCGAATGCGCTCAGCGCCTCGTCGTCCGTAGCAAAGGTATACCGCACCCTGCCGGAGTCCCTGAGGAACGCATGCTCCGGCCCCACCGCAGCGTAGTCGAGCCCCGCTGACACGGAATGCGTCCCCAGTATGTTGCCGTCGTCGTCCTGAAGCAGGTAACTCTTGGTGCCCTGGAGCACGCCAAGGGAGCCGCCCGCGAACCGCGCGGCATGCTCGCCGGGGACAATCCCCCTCCCTCCTGCCTCCACCCCGATCATCTTCACTTCCCCGTCGTCGATGAAATGATGGAAGAGTCCCATCGCATTGCTGCCGCCGCCGATGCAGGCGATTAGATAATCGGGCAGCCTGCCTTCCGCATCGAGCACCTGTTTTTTGGCCTCCCTGCCGATGACGGACTGAAAGTCCCGTACGATAAGAGGAAAAGGGTGCGGACCGAAGACAGTTCCGAGAACATAATGGGTGGACCTGACATTCGTCGTCCAGTCGCGCATCGCCTCGTTGATCGCGTCTTTGAGCGTCCTGGAACCTATCGCCACCTCGACCACGTTCGCACCGAGGAGTCTCATCCTGAAGACATTGAGCGACTGGCGTACGATATCGTCGGAACCCATATAGATCTCACACTCAAGACCGCAGAGGGCCGCACCCGTTGCGGTCGCAACTCCGTGCTGCCCCGCCCCTGTCTCGGCAATGAGCCTCTTCTTCCCCATTTTTTTTGCCAGAAGCGCCTGCCCCAGCGCGTTGTTGATCTTGTGAGCGCCCGTATGGGCAAGGTCCTCGCGCTTCAGATAGATCCTGGCGCCCCCGAGATAATCGGTCAGTCTCTTCGCAAAATAAAGAGGAGTCGGCCTGCCGACATAGGTCTTCAGAAGGAGGTCGATCTCCCTCTTGAAATCCCGGTCCTTCCCGAGTGCGAAATAAGCCTTTTCGAGCTCATCGAGCGCCGGCATCAACGTCTCGGGCGCAAAACGTCCGCCGTATTCTCCGAAGTATCCTCTCTTATCAGGAAATTTCTTTATTTCAGCCGCCTCCTTCTGCCAAGTCCTTGTTTTTATAAGGCTTTAATATTAATGTCCTGAAAGGATATATTATATCCCAAAACCAGGAAATATAGACAGTCTCGAAGAGGTCAAAAACGCGTGTGTGTATCCTAAATCGCGAGGATCGCCAGTTTGCAGATGACCCATGCGAGCACAGCACAGGCCGGCAGTGTAAAGACCCAGGCCATGACAATCCTGCCCGCAACACCCCACCTCACCGCCGACAGCCGCTTCGTCGCGCCGACACCCATGATCGTAGAGGAGATGATATGGGTCGTCGAAAGGGGTAGTCCTATTCTCGAAGCGATTTCTATAACCGTTGCTGCCGATGCCTCCGCGGCAAAGCCGTGGATCGGCCTCAGGTGGACAAGACGCACTCCGAGCGTCTTGATGACCCTCCATCCGCCGATGGCCGTGCCGAGCGCCATAGCCGTTGCACAGAGCAACATAACCCATACCGGCACATGAAAAGCGGGAAGTTTATAGTAGCTCACAAGGGCCATGGCGATGATGCCCATCGTCTTCTGTGCGTCGTTGTTGCCGTGACTGAAAGCCATGTACGCCGCCGACACGATCTGCATCCTGTTGAAAAGCGGGTTGACAAGGGAAAGGGGAGACCTTTTGAAAATCCACATGAGCAGCAGCATAAGAAGAAAACCGAGCAGAAATCCGACAACAGGGGAGACGATCAGGCCGATAAAGACCTTAAAAACCCCTTTCTGGATAATGATGCCGGTCCCGGCGGTCGCGACCGCTGCACCGAGTATGCTGGAGAGAATTGCATGGCTCGAAGATGTGGGCATTCCGAAATACCATGTCAGAAGGTCCCAGAGAATGGCCGCCAGGAACGCCGAAATCACTGTCACCTGTGTCACTGCGGCGGTCTCGACAAGACCCGCACCGACAGTTTTTGCGACTGCGGTACCGGTCAGCGCACCGACGAGATTCAGAACGGCAGCCATGGCAACTGCGACTTTAGGGGAGAGAACACGCGTTGACACGGACGTGGCGATAGCGTTTGCAGTATCGTGGAAACCGTTGATGAAATCGAAGATTGTGGCGAGAACTAAGACGAGTACAAGTAGAGAAAAGCTATCATGCATACTTGAGGACTATGGCTTCCAGGACGTTCGCGACATCTTCACATCTGTCCGAGGCGTCTTCGAGGTGCTCATATACCTCTTTCCACTTGATGATGAGGACAGGGTCTTTGACATCGTCGAACAGCCTGCCGAGTGCGTCCCTGAAACCTCTGTCGATCCTGTTTTCGAGCCTGTTGATCTCGATGCAGAATTCCTGAACATGTGCATAGTTCTTTTCCTTGAGCTTCTTGATCGCCTTATGCATCACTTCGGTGGTGGTCAGCAGGTCCTTCGACATGGCGATCGCCTCGGGGGTCGACTCCCTGATCTTGAATACCGCGATCCTGTCCACAACCGCCCATATCAGGTCGATCACATCGTCCATCCTCGACGCGAGGGAGTAAAGGTCTTCCCTGTCGATAGGTGTGATGAACGTCTTGTTCAGCTTTTTCATGATGTCGTGGGTCAGCATGTCGCTGTCCTGCTCAATCTCATGGATCTCCTTTGCCCTGGCATCAAGATTGTCGAAGCTCTCCATGAGATCAACCATGAGGGAAGCGGCCTTGGTAATGTTCAGCGAGGTCCTGTCGAATATCTCGAAGAAATCTATTTCTTTAGGGAAAAGCCTCATAGCATTCTTACCAGCAGATAGCTTAAAGGAATCCCGCGCGCGATGTCAAATAAAACGCCGGCAACGTCACGCCCGTGAAAAGGCTCGGGATTTCCCGAGCAATACCACCGTGCTCCTCGGATTCGCGGGGTACTGGTCGGGCGGATCGAGAAGCTCCTCTTTCCCCGGATCGAGAAAATCCTCTCCGTTTTCAAGGCTGGTATCGATCACCCGGTGCCAGATCTTGCCGCCCTCCAGCTTGGGGACTTTGACATGCTGCGGCCGAAAATCGGCGTTCAGTATGAAAAAGAGCTGATAGTCGCCGAGGTCGGAAGGCGCCTCGCTGCCGTCAAGCTGATAGCTGAGCGCGCAGAGTTCAGGGTCGTCCCAACTTGGCTTCCCGAGGTCGTTTCCGAACCACAAGATGTCCGGTAATGCATCACCGTCACTGTCCGCGCCGGAAAAAAATTTTCTCCTTTGCAGGATTGTATACCTTCTCGTAAAGGCGATCGCCTTCTTAAAAAACCCGAGAATATCTGCGTTTTCCTGCACCAGGCCCCAGTCGAACCAGGCCGTCTCGTTGTCCTGACAGTAGGCGTTATTGTTGCCTCCCTGCGTCCTCATGAACTCGTCACCGCCGAGGACCATCGGCGTCCCCGATGAAAAGATGAGATAACAGATAAAGTTCTTGATGAGCTGCCTTCTCAACCTGAGAATCCCCGCATCGTCCGTCTCGCCCTCATGCCCGCAGTTCCACGAGTTGTTGTCGCTCGTGCCGTCCGCGTTGCCTTCGAGATTCCCTTCATTGTGTTTTACGTTATAGGAGACGAGATCTCTGAGCGTAAATCCGTCATGGCAGGTGATAAAATTGATGCTGTTGTATGCCGACCGGCCGTCGTCGCGGTAGAGGTCGGCCGAACCTGTCAGTCTCCAGCCGAGGTCCCTTATCTGGCCGCCGTCACCCTTCCCGAACCTGCGCACCGTGTCCCTGAACCTGCCGTTCCATTCCGACCAGTCGATCGGGAAGTTGCCGACCTGATACGTGCCGAGGTCCCAGGGCTCGGCGATCAGTTTCACCCTGTTCAGGACCGGGTCCTGCGAGACGGCGTCGAAGAAAGCGGCCGACGTGCGAAAGCCCCCGTCTTCCCGGCCGAGCACCGACGCAAGGTCGAACCTGAACCCGTCGACATGCATCTGCTCGACCCAGTACCTCAGGGAGTCCATCACGAAACGGATCACATGGGAGTTCGATATGTTGATGCTGTTTCCGCACCCCGTGTAATTCACGTAAAAACGGCCCGGACCGGAAGGAGGGCCTTCAAGAAGATAGTACGTGGGGTTGTCTACGCCCCTGAAGCATATCGTGGGGCCGAGTTCGCTCCCTTCGCCGGTGTGGTTATACACCACGTCGAGGATCACCTCGATGCCGGCTTTATGGAGCTCGCGTACAAGCGTCTTGAACTCATCCACCTGGCATCCGGGGGAACGGTGAGTGCAGTATGACGACTCCGGCGCGAAAAAACCGATCGTATTGTAGCCCCAGTAGTTCGTAAGCCCCTTTTCGATGAGGTGGTCCTCCACGTAGAACTCCTGGACAGGAAGGAACTCGACCGCATTTATCCCGAGTTCCTTCAGATGGGGTATCTTTTCGATAAAACCGGGATAGGTCCCGCGATTCTTCACGCCGGAGGAGTGGTGCGCGGTAAAGCCCTTGAGGTGGACCTCGTAGATAAAGAGTTCTTCGAATGGTACGTCCGGGTGAACGTCCCCCTGCCAGTCGAAGGCGTCGTCGACCACAACCGCTTTCGGCACGATCCGGGTGTTGTCACGGGTATCCATCGAGAGGTCTTTGTCCGGAAAATGCGGGTCATAGGCCAGGAGGAGGTTGTCCGTATTTCTGAACTTGCCGGTAACGGCCTTCGCATAAGGATCGAGCAGGAGTTTCTGCTCGTTGAACCTCATCCCCTGGGAGGGGTGGAAATCCCCTCTGATCTTGTAGCCGTAAAGCTGGCCCGCGCCGAGCCCGTGAACGAATACGTGCCAGATGTATTTCGTCCGTTCTTCGAGCCTGATGATGTCGGTAGGTTCGCCTGCGGGAGCGTCAAAGAGCAAAAGAAAGACTTCTGCGGCATGTTGTGAATAGATGGCGAAATTTACCCCGCCTTCACAGAGCGTGGCGCCGAGCGGATAGTACCTCCCTTTCGAGACATTCAAACCGGTGTTATGAGTCAGTTCGTATCCCATCTCATCCTCCTTCCGGTTCTTTCGGACCCCTAAAAAAGCTTCTCGAACACCTTCTCAATCTCCTCGCGGGACAATCCCCCTTTGATCTTCACGGAGCCGATCCGCTCAGGCAGTATAAACTTCAGGTCGCCGGATACCGCCTTTTTATCCAGCCGCATCGACGACAGGACCGATTCGAAGGCGATGTCCTCCGGCACGTCAGAGGGCAGACCGTAGGAGTCGATCACCGCTTTTATCCTTTCGGCCTGATCGCCGTCCAGAAGGCCAAGCTGTTTCGCCAGCCTGGCCTCGGCATACATGCCTATGGCCACGGCCTCCCCATGGAGATAACGGGTATAGCCGGTCGCAGTCTCTAAAGCGTGCCCTATGGTATGCCCGTAATTCAATATTGCGCGCAGACCGGATTCCCTCTCGTCTTTCGAAACGACCTCGGCCTTTATTTCACAGGACACCCTGATAATATGCCCGAGCGCTTCCCGGTCGTGGGCAAGGACTTTGTCCACGTTATCCTCGAGAAAACGGAAAAACTCCCCGTCCCAGATCACGCCGTACTTGATCACCTCGGCAAGCCCGGAAAGAAACTCCCTCTTGGGGAGGGTCTTCAGGGTGTCCGTGTCTATCCAGACGAGTCTCGGCTGCCAGAAGGTGCCGATCATATTCTTCCCCAGCGCGTGGTTCACCCCCGTCTTGCCGCCGACCGAACTGTCGACCTGCGCAAGGAGGGTCGTCGGCACCTGAACAAACTCGATCCCCCGCATGTAGGTAGACGCTGCAAAACCCGCAATATCCCCGATCACCCCGCCTCCAAGTGCGACCAGCACGGCTTTCCGGTCGAGCCTCGCCTTCAGCATCTCGCCGTAGATCTGCTCCACGGAGTCGAGGTTCTTGTATTCTTCACCGTCTGGTATCAATATTTCGGCCAGCTCGAACCCCTCGCCTCTTATCGAGCGGGACACGGACTCCCCATAGAGATTGAATACGGTAGGATTGCTCAGAAGACAGATTTTCCTGCTGAATTCGAACTTCAGCAGGTTCTTGCCGATGTCCGGCAGGTTACCCGTGTCGATTATGATGTTGTAGCTCCGGTCGCCCAGATCGACCCTTATTTTTTGCATCTTACTATCGCCGCTATCTCTTCGGCGACCTGAAGAGGCGTTTTTCCGTCAGTATCTATCATCACACCCGCCTTCTCGTAAAAAGGCATCCTGAGACTGAGGAGTTCCCTGATCTTCGCCAGCGGGTCCTCCACATTCAGCAGCGGCCTGTCGTCGTTCTTGCCCGTCCTGAGCAAGATCGTCTCAGGGGTGGCATACAGGCAAAAGACCATCCCGTTTCCCCTCAAAGCGGCCATATTCTCATCCCTCAGGACCGCACCGCCGCCGGTCGAGATGATGAGGTTCTTCTCCTTCGCATATCTCACGATCATCCTGGTCTCCAGGTCCCGGAAATAGGGCTCGCCGTAATCTTTGAAGATATCGGTAATTCTCATGTCTCGTTCGGCCTCGATCTCAGAATCTATATCGACAAGACGCATGCTCAGAAGCCTCGCAAGCTCCCTGCCGACCGCGGTCTTGCCGGTCCCCATAAAACCCGTCAACACGATATTCATATACTGGCCGCTCTCAATTTCTGTTCACCTTTGTCTCTTATCAAATACTGTTGTCACAGCAGAGTTGTAAGGTGTTTTCGATCCGCTGCATGCACCTTTAAGGTCCACAATGCCCTCAAAATGAGGAGCTCAAAAACCGGCCACATACTTAAGGTATGAGCGGTAATTCCTCTTCACTTCTTTTTCGCTGTCGCCTCCGAATTTCTCGAGGAAGGCGTCCGCCAGCACCAACGCGGTCATTGCCTCTCCGACAACGGCTGCAGCTGGGACTGCACAGACATCCGAGCGTTCGTAAGCCGCCTTGAAGGGCTTCTTCGTCTTCATATCGACGGACATAAGCGGCCTTCTCAACGTCGGGATCGGCTTCATCGCGGCCCGGATGATGACCGGCATGCCGTTGGACATACCGCCTTCAACTCCGCCGGCATTGTTCGTCTTTCTGAAGAACCTTCCTGTCCGCGGACCGGACGACTCGTAATAGATCTCGTCCATCACCTGAGACCCCGGACCTTCAGCCATCGCAAAGCCGAGCCCTATCTCTACTCCCTTGATAGCCTGTATGCTCATCACAGCCTGCGCAAGCCTTCCGTCGAGTTTCAGGTCCCACTGCGTATGGCTCCCTAGTCCGACAGGCACCCCCAGCGCAAAGACCTCGAATATGCCGCCGAGTGAATCGCCGTCTTTTATCGCCTTGTCGATCCTGCGCATCATCCTCTTGGAGACGGCTGCATCGTCACATCTGACCGGAGACCCCTCAGCCCGCGCGAACATCCTCATCAGTTCTTCTTCGTCTGCACCCGGAGGGGCGGTCCTGACTTTCTGATCGCCGATGCCGAGCACACGGCTCCCTATGCTTATGCCGAAGACGGCAAGGAATTTTCTGGCGACCGCACCGAGCGCCACCCTCATGGCCGTCTCCCTCGCGCTCGACCGCTCGAGGATATTGCGGACATCTCTGTGGTCGTATTTCAGAGCGCCCGCAAGGTCCGCATGGCCGGGCCTCGGACGGGTAACAGGGGCGCCCCTTGGGTCTTTCCCAAGAAAGTTCCGGGCGTCCGGATCCGGACCCATCACTTCCTTCCAGTTCTCCCAGTCCTTGTTTTCCACCAGAACGCCTATCGGCGAGCCGAGCGTCCTGCCCTGGCGAACGCCGGAGAGTATCAGCGCCCGGTCCGATTCTATCTTCATCCTGCCGCCCCGGCCGTACCCTCCCTGCCTTCTCTTTAATTGTCTGTCTATGTCTTCGGACAAAAGGGACAGCCCGGACGGGATGCCTTCGATGATCCCCACAAGCGCCCTGCCGTGCGACTCGCCCGCGGTCAATACTCTAAGTTTCGTCATACCTTGTCCGCTCCCTCAAAATCTCTGCGTTAACCTGAATCGCAATCAAATCCTGCCGCTTTTATGG